>NZ_JBICJO010000074.1:0-180852 GCF_043103185.1 Shewanella sp. YQ_9 | reverse complement strand
TGGCACGGTGTTAACTACTACAACGATATCTTTCTACCTCAGGTGTGTTCAAATCACTTAGCTGTGCTTGAATGCAAACAGAAAGAAGATTAAGTGATAGGTGGCTTGATTTTTTGCAGCTATTTCTTCAGAGGATATTAGTAATATTTTATCGCATGAAAATATTGACAAGTTGATTTTTTAATCAATTTCTGTTGAGGTTGAATCATTAAGAGCTTTTAAAAAAACAGGCCGAACTGTTATGTTGAATTCAATGGTGAGGTGATTTTATCTTAACCGGTTAAGGCTGGCATTCACAAGTTGATCTGCTTGCCTAGTCGTTTCTGGTAAACGATATTTAGGTGAAAGCTTCAGAATCCAATCACAAGCAGTTGATAATGAAATACGGTGACCAATTGAAACGTAGATAGGATTGATCCTTGTCTGAGTTCTCAACACATTACCAATTACTTCATTGTGATCCATTAGAGGTGCAATAGCCCCTCTTATTGGACTTGGATCTTGATGTTCGCCGAGTAATCGTGTTTTACAAAGAATACAGGACAGCCATATCTTTTTGATGTTTCGCACAGTCTTGACTAGGCTTTGAAATACCCATCAAAGCTCAGTCGAGGTTGGTTATGACCACCGCCCGTCGTCAGTTGATAGATGCTGAAAGTACGCCCTTTTACCACGTGATTAACCGTTGCGTGAGAAGGGCATTTTTGTGTGGTGAAGATGCACTGTCGGGGCGCAGTTACGAACATAGACGTGGCTGGATAGTGGATAAAATCAGGCAGTTGTCGTCAATATTCTGCATCGACGTTTGCGCTTATGCGGTTATGAGTAATCACTACCATTTGGTGCTCAAAATCGACCTTGCTGCACAACAAGCGTTGTCACCATTTGAAGTCATTGAGCGTTGGACATTGCTCTTTAGTGGCAATCCTGTGGCGGCAAAGTTCCTCAAGGGCGATAGTCTCTCAGACGGTGAGCGAATACTGTTGGATACGCTGATTGGTGATTGGCAGGAACGCCTTGGCAGTATCAGTTGGTTTATGCGCTGTTTAAACGAAGATATCGCCCGCAAGGCCAATCGTGAAGATGGCTGCAAGGGCGTATTCTGGGAAGGACGTTTTAAGTCGCAGGCGTTGCTCGATGAACAGGCGCTGCTGGCCTGCATGATGTATGTGGATTTAAATCCCATTCGCGCCGGTATTGCAGATTCGCTGCAAACTTCTGATTACACATCCATTCAGGAGCGCATAGAAGAAGTTGCTGAGCCAGCAACTGCCAACACTTCACTTAAGCCTCTGCTGCAATTTGATGGTGCAGCCACTGCCACCGAACAAAGCGGCATTCCGTTTCACTTTGCCGACTATCTGGAGCTGATTGATTGGACAGGCCGGGCGGTGCGGGAAGACAAGCGTGGCTTTATTGCCTGTTCCAGGCCCAAACTACTGCTTGAGCTTGGTATCAGTGACGATGCCTGGATAACTTCCGCCAAGGAGTTTCGCCGTCAGTACAGTGGCATGAGTGGCCGATGGGATGCCATGTGTGCCATGAAGGCCAAATATGGCGGTAAGTGGTGCCGGGGTAAGCAACAAAGCCAAGCAATACATCCCCATTAACCTTAATCCGTTGGTGATGTTGCAGCAACAGGCTTAAGCCTGCCGTTGGCCTGCCTGGCAACCGCAGTTTTTGTATGAAGCACGCAGATTACTCATCTCAGAGAGTCTCATTTCCAAAAATCCGTCGTTATTTATCAGAGACTGACACCCTGCAGTGAGCTTTTCCTTTTCCTTATAGCTCAGAAAGTGTTTAGGATGTCCTATATATCTTATTTAAATGAACTTTGAGAGACTAAATATCAATATTAATGGAGTTAAGTCGCCGGAGTTTTCTGGTGAAAAATCATTGTTTGAAGAGTTGGCTAGTTTAGTTGGTAGCGAGATACCATCTGATTATATTCAGTTTATTTCAAAGGCAGATGGCGGCCATCCTGAAATTGGTTGTTTCAATGTTGTCGGTGATGATAATAGCGAAAACCGTTTTGATGTTGATTGGTTTTACTCTGTTGGTAATCCATATGTAGATACGGTGAAAGATATGCTGTCGAGTTGGGCTAGTGTCTTGGGAGCAAAGAAATTGCCGATCGGAAGAGATGCTGGAGGAAATCAATTCTATTTGAATTTGGCAGATGAAACATCATCTGTGTGGCTTTACCTTCATGATGAAGGCGGGGCTAGGCTAAAGCTTTCAAATAGCTTCTCAGAATTTCTGGATGGTTTAATTATGAACCCGGATTTTATTTAATGGAGTTGTAATGGACAGATATACCGGTAAACCGTTCCTTAGGCTTCTTGAGTGTTATGTTCTCAACTGTATCGATCAGCTTGATGATAACCAGCGAGAAACACTAGCCAATATGGAGCCAAAGTTATCCAGCGTATATAAAATGAATGGAAGTTGGCTAGATATAGTGAATGCCCAAATGGAGTTCCCGGAATCGCTGCCAGGACAGATAAAGGATTTTTGGTCAAAGTATTTAGACCAAGCTAAGGCGCAGGGAATGTCTGTTGATCCTAACGAGTTTGCAATATCGTTTGTTGATCAAAATTTCCCAGATGCCGTGTCATAAAATGTATTAGTCGCGACTTGAGCTGACAACTACTTTGATCTGACAACTACTCGTTTTCATCGATGCCTGTCAGATTAAATTTGAGCTAGCCGTTCATCTGCAAGAATTGATTTCCCATCAAGTAATGTGTCCATGGGGCGGTCACGATTCTATATCATTAACAGTTAATCCCACTTCATCCCTAATAGATAGGCTCAGAAGAATGTGTGGTTCTATTGGCAGGAAACGAAACTGTACCGAGTTTTACCCTTGAACAGTAACTGCGCATGGCTAAGACAAAGCCAGCAGGCCTGTTTTGCTAACGTCATCATCCGGCACAGGGATCCCCCGCTTTTCCAGCGCCTTGGCGCAAACATTGCCGTAATGCTGTTTAAAATGCGCCACAGCGGCCACAGATATGGCAAAATAGCGCCATTGCTTATCAACTAGACTCAGAAGATGAACAGGATCAAGAAACGCTTTGTGGCCGGTGCCAAATGCCCCAAATGTCAGGCTCAGGACAGCATAGTGCTGTTCAAGGAGAACGGCATAGAAACGGTCGAGTGTGTCGAGTGTGATTACCGCGAGCAGCAGACCGATGACAAGGTCAGCCATAAGGCGACAGGTGAAGTGATAGGCCTGTTCAAACCTGAATAATATTCTTTGAAACCCGCAGCGGATCCCGCTTTCTTTACCGGCCCTTCAATTGCCAAGGGTGGGTCTTTCCATTAATTTAAGGGTTTTGCTGTATTGAGGCGGTTTGCCCGCCTGTTGCCGCGAGTGCCGGGGCCTCTGGCCGTTTGGTGCTTGCTGTCTGCATAAGGATTTATATGCCAAGCTTGATTCGAATAGTGCTGATCGACACCCATCTGCCGGGCGTGGTGGAACTGAAGCTCGATGGCCATACCAATATCTGTGGTACCAACGCCTCGGGTAAGACCACGCTGCAGCGTCTGGTGCCTGTGTTTTATGGTGAATACCCCAGCCGGGTCGTGCCTTCGACCCGTGACAGCTTCGAGCGCTGGTATCTGCCCAGAGAATCCAGCTATATCATTTACGAATACCAAAAGAGTGATGGCTTGCTGTATCAGGCGGTGCTGGCCTCGGCCGGCGATGGCAAAGGGGTCAACTATCGCTTTATCGCCAAGGGATTTGAACTGGAAGACTATATCAAGTCCCAAAACGGCGACACTATTTTGTGCCATACCATGGCCGAACTGGGCCGCGAGATGAAACGCGCCGGAGTGAACCATACCAAGCTTTTGAATACCCGAGAGTTTCGCGCCATCATCCAGAATGACCGCACCTTGCTCAACACAGGCACCAGCCGCACTGAGCTGCGCAGCTATGCCCGTTTGTTCTCTCTGTGCGAGGCCGACCATTCACTGCGCCATATTGAAAAACTGGCCAAGGCGGTGCATTCCAAAGAAGGCAAAATGGAAACGGTCAAGTCGATGATCGCCGCCATTTTGGAAGAGGATGGCGTTAACCCGCCGGCATCAAGGCTCAATCCACAACGAGTCGAGGCCTGGATCCGCGAGAGCCAGCTGATCGCCGGATTTGAGCAGATCCGTCCCGAATTTGACAAGTTGGAGCAGGAGTTCAACGAGCTGCTGTCGGCCGAACTGCGTCTTGGCAGCCTGGCCAAGGGTTATCGCAATGACGAAGTGCTGGAAGCCCAGCGTCAGGAGCAAAATCAGACCCTGTCGCGGGAGCTGAACTTCCGTCTCAAGGCATTGGACGATGAGTGGAAAGAGCAGCGCGACGAGCTTAACCAGGAGCTGTCTGCCGCCAAGGGCGATGTCGCCAAGCTGGAGTATGAACTCGACGCCATCGAAAACCAGCATGCGGCGTTTCTTGATGCCGATATCGAACAGGCCAAGGCCAATCTGGAACAGCTGCCGCTGTGGCGTAGCGATCTTGATAACCTCAGCGAAAGACACAAGCTTCAGACAGAGAAGCACCAGGACATAGAAGCCGCCTATAACGCCCGCCGCAGCAAGATTGGCGAACAGCTCAACAAGGAGCTGGAAAAGCTGCAGCAGGAGCTGGATAAGCAACGCGAGGCCCGCGACAAGCAGCGTGAAGTGGCCCGGGAAGACTTGGCACGCCTCGATGCCGAATTCCGTGAGCAGCAGGAAAACGGCAAGGCCAAGTTCCAGGAGCAGGAGTACCAACTCAAGCTCAATGCGGCCGAGCTCAAGCTGCAGGTCGACAGTGTGACTTATACCGAGGAGGAGAAACTCAGCCTGGCGGTGTTCGACGAGCGTATCGACCGTGCCGATGCCGAGCAGGAGGCTGCCAACGCCAAGGTGGAGCGGCTGATGAGCGAAGAGCGCAAGCAGCGCTCACTCAGGGATCAGGCCAGCGAATCACTCAGAATTGCCGCGCTCAGAGTCACGGAGCGCCAGGGCGATCTGGACGATCTCAAACACATGCTGTTCCCCCAGTCCCACACCTTGCTGGAGTTCCTGCGTAAAGAGGTGCCGGGTTGGGAGCAGCACCTGGGTAAGGTGGTACATCCCGACTTGCTGCACCGCACTGACTTGCACCCCAATGTCGGCGTCGAAAGTGACAGCTTTTTCGGGATCTCATTGGATCTCAAGGCGCTGGAGATCCCCGAATACGCCAGTTCAGAGCCTGAGCTGAGGGCCAAGCTGGCCAAGGCCGAAGATGCCCTTCAAAACGCCTATGGGCTGCAGGAAGAAGCGGAAGAGCGCCTGGTGCAGGCCAACGAAGCGCTGGATAAACTCAGCCGCGAGCTGACCTTTGCCCGCACGGCATACAAGAATTTGCGTGACGATTTGCGCCGTCTGTTCGAGGAGCGCCGCACTGTGCAGGAGCAGATCAATAAGGCGTTGGCTGAGCGTAAGGCACAGGCCGGTAAACGCCTGACGCTGCTGGATCAGGAGATGAAGCAGCTGCGCAACCAGCACCTGGAATGGCTGGAGGAGCTCAAAGAGCAGGCGCTGGATGCCAGAATGGAAAAGAACGCCTACTGGCAGGAAGTGGTCGGCGCGCTGGAGCAGCATCTGGAACAGCTCAAAGAGAGCATCAATCAGCGTCGCAGTCGTGCCAAAGAGGAGCAAAAAGCCTGCGAGCAGTGGTACAAGAACGAGCTTAAGTCCCGCGGGGTGGATGAAGACAAAATTCTCGCCCTCAAGCGGGAGATCCGTGAGTTGGAAGGTGCCATTGCCGCCGCCGAGCAGCGCCGCAGTGAAGTGCTGCGCTATGACGACTGGTATCAGCATACCTGGCTGGTGCGTAAACCCAAGTTGGTGACCGACTTGGGCGAAGTCAAGCGCGCCGCCTCCGAGCTGGATCAGCAGCTGAAGAGCAAGGCTAACGAAGTCAAACATGCCCGCCAGCAACTTGAGCAACAAAGGCGCCAGTCTGATGCCGCTCAGGTAGAGGCCTCGGAAAACCTCACCAAGTTGCGCGCCTTGCTGCGTAAGCTGGCCGAGCTGAAATTGCCGCGCAACGATGAAGAGCCTCAGGGCAGCCTGGGTGAACGTCTGCGTCAGGGCGAGGAGCTGTTGCTCAAGCGGGAGCATCTGCTGGGTTCGGTCAGGCAGTATGTGGATCATTTCGATCAGGTGATTGCCAGCAAGTCAGGCTCCAGCCTATCCGAGTTCTGGGAAAAGGCCCGTGAAGAGTCCAGCTCTGTCAATGACAAGGGCATACGCCTGCTGGATTACCGCAAGTTGGTGCCGCATTTGGCCCAGTTGCTCAATGTGATGGTGCCGCAGTCGATTACCGCGCTGCGTGAACAGGGCCGAATCTTCGGTGTCGACCTGACCGCCTTCTACGATGTCTTGGCCGATATCGACCGCCGTATTGCCTCCCAGAGCGCCCGTATTACCCGCGAAGTCGGGGAGGAGCTGTTCCTCGATGGCGTCTCTGAATCTGCGGTCAGGATCCGCTCGCGGATCAGCGAACTGGAGTTCTGGCCTGAGCTGGAGCTGTTCGTCAAGGCGTTCCGTGCCTGGAAGGCCGAAGGCTTCACCGGCCTGCCGGATGAGCACTATACCAACAGCATGCGCCGGGCCCTGGATATTATAGGCCGCTCGGCCCTGACCGGCGGCATCGCCAAGTTGCTGGAGATTGAGCTGCGCCTCAAGGAGGGCAACTCGGATCTGGTGATCCGCACCGACCGTCAGCTCAACGAGTCATCCAGTCATGGTATGGCTTATCTGATTCTTTGTAAGTTTCTGCTGGCCTTTACCCGCTTGCTGCGGGGCAAGGCGGATGTCACTGTGCACTGGCCGATTGATGAGCTGGGCACCTTGCACCACGCTAACGTGAAGAAGATCTTCGATGCCTGTGAAAACAACAATATCAGCGTGTTGGGTGCTTTCCCCAACCCTGAGTCCGAGGTACTGAATTTGTTTGCCAACCGCTACATCATCAACAAGCAGACCAAGCGACTGCAGGTGGTTAAACCCAAGGTCGATCCCATAGCGCAAAAGCTCTCTGAGCTCTTGGCCAAGGAGGCGGTGTAATGAGCGAACTGCAAAGCACTATCGTCGGCTCAGGTGCCCTGATTGAACGTCTGCTCAAGGGTGAATTTATCTGCCGCACCACGGATGAGGAAGGTTGGCGCTCACTCAAGAGCCCGGCCACCCGTGACAGAGTCGAGGCCTATCTCAACCAAATCAACCGCACTGTGGCCCAGGCCGCCGAGGGAGAAGTCTTCTTCTGCGGTTATCTGCAGTTGGGAGAGGACGAGCGCAAAGTGATTTCGGCGCAGTTTCGCGATATCTGCCAGGCGTTGATCCCCATGGTGGAATGGCTGGTGTTGGTGCAGGAAGCCAGCGGCCAGGACGCGCCCCTGACCGAAGGCGCGGCGGTGCGGCTTACCGAATTGCAAAGCCGCATTGAGGATACGCCGGCGTTTCGCGAGCAACTGGCCAAGCTGAGCCAGTATCGCTTGTTCGGCTCCAGCTCAAGCAGTGTCGATGGTCAGATCAAACTGGTTTTCAAGCGTTTGCAGGAGCTGGGTTATCTGGTGCGGCCGAATCCGGAAAAACAGATCTATATCGCCACCGGCAAGCTGGATTACCTCTACGAAGTGATCCGCTTTATCGATGAAACCGAGGGCCTCAGTCTGGAGGCTCAGGCTGAAACCGCCACCCAGAGGGATCTGATATGAGCAGCAACCTGCATCAGGCCGGGGTCAAGCTGCTGAGGCTGCTTGGGCGTAACGCCGAACTGGTGATGGACGCCTATCTTTCCGGTAGCTTGGACGAGACCCGGCAGGAACCCGCGCTGCTGAAGAAGCTTACCGACAACGGTATTCTCTGGCGTCCCGAGCCGGACGAACCGCTTAGGTTGTCGCGTAATGTCAGGGCCCTGCTGGAAGAGGGCCTCAAGGATGAGCGTAACCGCCAGATCAACGCCAACGTCGGTTCGGCCCTGGCCACCATCAAGACCTTGGCCAATCACTACCGTGAGGCGCGTGCCAGTGTGGATTACAGCGCCGCCGAGGCCTATCTGGCGGACTTGACCGAACACGTATTCAGCTTCACCGAGAGCCTGCGTTACTCCATTCGTGTGCTCTGGGGCCGGATCAATAATGAGTTCGGTTATGTGGGCTCAATTAACGCCAAGATCCGTGAAAACGAGCTGGCCCAGAGCCAGGTATCGGAACTGCTTAACGGCCTGGAGCTGTTTGAGTTTACCGAGCTTGGCGAAATTGCCGGTGATATCCGTGAGCTGCGCCGCCTGCTGGTGACCATGTTGCAGGACACTCTCAGTGATTGCACCCAGGAGCTGAGCGTGGTGCAGGGGCGTCTACTGGAATTGCTGGGACGCTTCAGGCAGATCCGCGGTCGTACCCGTTTGCTCAAAGGCTGGTTGCTGTATACAGATTTGCACCCAGACTACCAGGTGGCCGACCATGTGGCGCACAAGCAGGTGCCTGTGCTGTTCAATCATGCTGAGGCCTTGCTGGCACCGGCATCTGTGGATGTGAACAACAGCGGTCAGGAACTGCAACTGATGGAGATGGTGGCCCGTATCAAGGCCATCAGTCGTGACCATCTGCCCAAGAGGTTGCAGGAGCACGATGTGCCGGTTGCGGTTAATCCTCAGGAAGACTTTGATATTCCTGATAACCCGCTCAAAGAGGCGGTAGATGAGTACTTCTGCGCCGTCATTGACTCGGGCCGCAACACTTCGGCGCTGGAATATCTGCAGCAGCAACAGCTGTCCTGGGATCCGGAAAGCTGGCTCTATCAGGTGATAGGTGGCTTCGAGGGGCTCAGTGAAGAGCACAAACGCTTCTTTGCCCTGGAGCCTTTGGGTGAACCCCATCCGCTTTATTCGGGTAACTTCATTATCCGCGACGTGGAAGTGGGGCTGAGATAAGCCCAGGTAAGAATGTGATCCGGCGCCGGTTTTTCCGTCTGCCATACCAGCTTTACATTGGTAAACGTAAGGCGAGACAAGATGACCAATATGGTTGTTTTGTCTCGCAAACTTGTTAATTTTTCTTACTATTCCACCTTGCTGGCGACTCTGGCTGCTCTGACCCTGTGTCTGCGGCTTTGTTGCGGTGCCAGGGGTCGCCACTTATAATGCTTCGGCCCGCCAGCGGGCACCTCATTGACTCGTCTGTTAATCAAACGTAAGGAATCGAATAATGCAAAGACGCAATTTTTTAAAAACTGCGGCTATTTTGTCGACGGCCGGTATCATCAGCCCTGTGATGGCGGCCACATCGAAGACCAAGGCCGTCGAGCATTATTCCGCCGACGGCCGCAGACATTTCACTCTGACTCAAGATTACCAACTGATCGCACCCGAGGGCTCAGAGGGCGTGGTCAAGTTGTGGATCCCGCTGGTGGAAGACACCCAGTTTCAGCAGCTACGCAAGCTGAACTTCAAAGGCAATTTCCAGGACGCCTATATCACTGCCGATAACAGCTATGGTGCCAAGACTCTGTTTGCCACCTGGCCTGATGCCAAAGGCAAGATGGAGCTGCAGTTGGTCATGGAGCTGGAAACCCTCGACTGGGAACCGCTGAAAAACGGTGAACTCGAACACTATCGCGCCCCAAAAACCATCCAGTATCCGGTGGATGTGGAGCGCTATCTGCTGCCCACCAAGCATATGCCCATTGATGGCATAGTGAAGCAGACTTCAGACAAGATTGTTGGCAAGGAAACCGACCCGCTGAAAAAGGCCCGCCTCATCTACAACTGGGTCAGCGCCAATATGTTCCGCGACAACGATGTTATCGGTTGCGGTACGGGTGATGTGGCCACTATTCTCGAGAGCGGCAAACTGGGTGGCAAGTGTACTGATATCAACTCGGTATTTGTGGCCTTGGCTCGCGCCGCCGGCATACCTGCCCGGGAGATGTTCGGGATCCGTGTTGGACAGGCTATTAAGATGGGCAAATACTCCAAGAAAGCATTCGGCAGCAGTGATGCCAACGGCCTGGCCAAGGTCAGTGGTGGTCAGCACTGCCGTGCCATGTTCTATCTGGCGGGGTACGGCTGGTTGCCGGCCGACCCTGCGGATGTGACCAAGATGCGTTTGACCGAGAACAAGCAACACCAGGATCCCGATGTGCAGGCGGTCAACGATTATCTGTTCGGTAACTGGGAAATGAACTGGGTTGGTTTCAACTTCGGTCGTGACTTTGATCTGGCGCCCATGGCCGAGCAGACGCCGCTGAACAACTTTGGCTATCCTTATGCCGAAGTGGATGGCGATCCTGTGAACTACTATGACCCTAAAGTTTTCGCCTATGATTTCCAGTCAACAGAACAGCTCTAAGGGTTTTTTGGCGACACTGGCAGCAGCCGTTGTTGCCGCTGTCGCCTCCAGTCTGTGCTGTATTGGGCCGCTGATCTATCTGGTGTTTGGAGTATCGGCAGCCTCGCTGTCGGGTGTTGAACAGTTGGGCTGGCTGCAAGTGCCCATGCTGGCGCTGTCGACTCTGTTGATCCTGCTGGGCTTTTGGCATTTGTATTTTTCCAAAAGGCCTCTGTGCACCGCGACCATGAGCCGCACCAGAATGTTGCTGCTCTACTGGCTGGCTGTGCCTGTGGTATTGGCGTTTCAGCTTTACCCTTTTGTATTACCTTGGCTGTTAGAGGTGTTTGAATGAGAAGCTTGTTACTGGTTTTACTGCTGCTGTGCACGCCGTTTGCCTGGGCGGGGAATCTGGTGGTCACCCTGGATGTCAAAGGCATGACCTGCCCTTTGTGTGTCACGGTAATCAACAAGGCGCTGCGCAAGACAGAGGGCGTGATTAAGGCCAAGTCCTCGCTCAAGACCCAGCAGGCCAGAGTGATAGTGCCTGAAGGTTTTGATATGGATGCGCTGATAAAGGCGGTGGATGAAACCGGCTATAAGGGCAGTATCAATAAGATAGAGCCAGAGGCCTAAGGACTAAGAATTAAGACCTAAGACCCGGTTCATTCAATAGGTTCAGCTTGCGCCAAAAGCAAAAGCTCTGTCCAAAAAAGCGTGCTCTAAGCACGCTTTTTTGATGGGTTCAAGCCTTGAGCAACGCTCGGCACAGTTTGACAAAGTCAGAAGAGGTGACTATGCCCTGCACCTTGTTGTGCTCGTCCACCACAGGCAGGCAGCCATGCTTGTTGGCGATAAAATAATCCACCACTTGGGTCAGAGGTGCATCGGCCTTGAGTGGTTCAAAGTCGGTTTCAATCAGATCGGCTATCAGGGTACCGCGTTCTTTTCGTTCCAGCGCCCCCTGACCGTAGCGGGTCAGCAGATTGACTACAGTGGCAATCATCTTTTTATGAGTGAGTATCCCTACCAGAGTGCCGCTGGCTTCTGATATCACCGGCAGATGGCGCACGCCCCGGGAATGCATCAGTTGGTGGGCGTCCTTGACGCTGGCGCCGTCACTGATACACACCACCTGGGTACTCATGATGTCTTTGACTTTCATTGTCTTGTTCCTTCACCTGAGCCCTGAGAGGGCTAATTCTCTGTCCTGTAAGGCATTTTGCCCCCTGTTACCGCGGGCTGCAAGTGCCTTGGCCTAAAGCGGACGTCATTTTGTTTAACCGACTGAATTTGTTTGAATATCAACAGATGTTTACCTGGTTGTCACAATTGTGTAATAGTTTGACTTCACAATCTGGACATCCGACCTCATACCAGCATTATGAAGCGTTTTTAAAGGAATAATAACAATGACCCGCAACTTCTCCCGTCGTGACTTTCTTGCCCTCTCAGCCAAAGGTGTTGGTGCTGCCGTACTTTCATATGGCCTGATGGGCTGCTCCAGTGACAATGATGACAATACTGTCGCCGCCGATTTTCTTCATGGTGTCGCCAGCGGTGATCCCACTCAGGATGCCGTGATTATCTGGACCCGGGTAACGCCGCAAACGGCGGGGGATGTCAGAGTATCCTGGCAGGTGTCCCGTGATGGTGCCTTCAGCGACTTGGTGACCACAGGTGAAATGGTGACCAATGCCGAGCGTGACTACACGGTTAAAGTCGATGCCATAGGGCTGGAGAGCGGCAGCCGCTACTTCTATCGTTTTATGACGGGTGACAAGACATCCACAGTCGGTATGACCAAGACCCTGCCCGAGGGCGCGGTCGATTCGGTCAAACTGGCGGTTATGTCCTGCGCCAATTTCCCGGCCGGTTACTTCAATGTCTATGAACTGGCGGCGCAGCGGGACGATCTCGACGCCATGCTGCACTTGGGCGACTATATCTATGAGTATGGCCGTGGTGGTTATGCCAGTGAACATGCCGCCGAGCTGGGCCGTGAGGTACTACCCGCGGGAGAGTTGCTGTCCTTGAGCGATTACCGTACCCGCTATGGCCAGTATCGCGGCGATGCCAGTTTGCAGAAGCTGCACGCCAAGCTGCCGTTTATTACCGTCTGGGACGATCACGAAGTGGCCAACGACACCTGGAAGGATGGTGCCGAAAACCATAACCAAGGGGAAGGGGACTTCGACGCCCGTAAACAGGCGGCATTGCAGGCTTACTTCGAATGGCTGCCTATCCGCCCATGGCGCGAGGGCAATCATGAAGAGATCTATCGCAGTTTCAGCTTCGGCGATCTGCTGGATCTGCATATGCTGGATACCCGGGTGTTGGCCCGTGACAAACAGTTGGACTATGGCAACTATCTGGATCCGGCTACCGGCGCTTTCAATGATCAGCAGTTTCTCGCCGACGTGACCGACACTCAGCGTACGCTTCTGGGCCAGACCCAACTGCTCTGGTTGCAGGGAAAACTGTTGCAATCCAGCGCCAAGTGGCAGCTTTTGGGGCAGCAGATACTGATGGGGCGGATGATGTTGCCGGCGGCGATAGCCACTCAGCAGCTGTCTATTCCGCAGTTTGCCGAGTTGGCGGCATTGGCGCAGCTGGCGGCTCGCGCTCAGGCCGGCGATCCGACACTGACCCAAGCGGAACTGACCTATCTGGCGGCCAACCAGGCCAAACTGACGCCGGAAGTGCTGGCACTTTTGCAACTGCCATCGATCCCCTACAACCTGGATGCCTGGGATGGCTATGCCTATGAGCGTGAAGTCGTGCTGGCCACTGCCCGGGCCTCGGGTAAAAACCTGGTGGTGATTGCCGGTGATACCCACAATGCCTGGGCCAATGATCTCAAGGACAAAGACGGCAACATGGTTGGGGTTGAGTTTGCCACCAGTTCGGTTTCCTCCCCTGGGCTTGAGTACTACCTCAACCTGCCTTCAGAGCAGATCCCGGCGACAGAGGCGGCCGTTGTAGGGCTGGTGGATGACCTTAAATACGCCAATCTGTTGAACCGGGGTTATATGACGCTGACCTTCAGCAGCGAAGAGGTGGTCAGCGAGTGGTTCTATGTGGACAGCATTCTGAGCAAAGATTTCACTGAAGCGGAGGGGCGCCGTGCCATTGCCCGTTCTTTGGATGGAAAGCCGGGGATCTTGCTTGGCTGACAAGTGCTTCAGGTATAGATAGTTTCAGACATGCCTGAGGCGTTTGCACCTTTTTGGATGAGTTGGGTTTGAAATAGGTGCCAAACGAAAACTTAAAGTCATACCTGAAAAAAGGACAGTCCAAGAACTGTCCTTTTTCGATTCAAAATATGGCCAGAATCTTTAAATATTTTCAGTCTGCCAGGTTCATTTATCAGTGCTTTTTTGCCAGCCAATTTACCAAGTATCACCATGTGCTTAATTAGCAGTTCTCTGCTGTTTGATGCGAATTTCCCCTCTCTAGTGAAATTAAAGATCCTTGAAGTGAGAAATAGGTCACAAATAAGCTTTTGCTGATTTAGCTCTATTAACAGACTCTATATTGATTAATTGGTGATGTATGTCACGCTAATTAATTGCTTCACTATCAAAGTTATACATTATGGTCATTTTGACCAGACAATTTGACCAATGGCTATTTGGAGCTAAATCCTGTTGATTTGTGTTTTTAAATTGGCCTTTGGTTTTTAATTCTTTTTCATAAATTAATTTTGGTTTTAATTTCTGTGGCCGCGATAGTGTGTTGTTGATCACATGTCTGTATTTGTTATTTATTGTAATTTCTTAGGATACTCCTGCTGTGAGTAAGGACTTTACCTGACTCGAGTCTGTGGCACCCATGCCGCAGTTGGAAATTGCACATAACAAGAGAGTGTGTGAAATGACAATGAACAGACGACAGTTTTTCAAACTCTGTGCTGCCGGAGCTGCAACATCTGCAATCTCTGCACTGGGATTGATGTCTGAAAAGGCATTTGCTGCGGTCAGACAATTCAAACTGCTCAGGGCGAAAGAGACGCGCAATAACTGCTGCTATTGTTCAGTAGGTTGTGGCTTGTTGATGTACAGCCAAAGCAGTAATGGCAAGAATGCCGAGCAGCACATCTTCCACATCGAAGGTGATGCCGATAACCCAATCAATCGCGGTGCCTTGTGTCCCAAGGGGGCCGGGTTGGTGGATTACGTGAACAGTCCTCATCGACTGAAATACCCTGAAGTCAGGGCTCCCGGCAGTGATAAATGGCAACGTATCAGTTGGGAGGAAGCGTTTAAACGCATCGCTCGCTTGGTCAAGGATGAGCGTGACGCGAACCTGGTTGAGAAAAACGCCAAGGGCCAAACTGTAAACCGTTTGACCAGTCTGGGGATGATGACCTCATCGGCACAGGCCAACGAAGGTTGCTTCATGACCCATAAATTTGGTCGTGCCATAGGCATGCTGGGCCTGGATAACATTGCCAGGGTATGCCATGCGCCGACACCGGCCGCCATGGCACCGACCTTTGGCCGCGGAGCCATGACCAACCACTGGGCCGATATGAAAAATACCGATCTGGCGATTGTCATGGGGGGAAATGCGGCTGAAGCACATCCGGTTGGCTTTGGTTGGGTAACCGAGGCGATGGAGCACAATAATGCGCGCTTGATTGTGGTGGACCCTCGCTTTAACCGCAGCGCTGCTGTGGCCGATACCTATGCTCCATTGCGATCAGGTACAGACATCACCTTCTTGCTCGGGGTCATCCGTTATCTGCTCAGCACCAATCAAATCAACCTTGAGTATGTTAAAGCCTATACCAATGCCTCGTTTATCGTGCGTGAAGACTTTGACTTCAACGAGGGGCTATTCAGTGGTTTTGATGAAACGGCCAACACCTATGACAAGTCTTCCTGGTTCTATGAATTGGATGATGAAGGCTACGCTAAAGTCGATCCAAGCATGCAGCATCCCCGCTGTGTGTTGAACCTGTTGAAAAAGCACGTTGAACGCTACGACCCTGATACGGTTTCGAATATCACAGGTACCCCCAAAGAAGCCTATTTGGATGTATGCAAACAGCTTGGGGCTACCCATGTCGACAACAAAGCGGCCACCTTCCTGTATGCGCTGGGCTGGACGCAACACAGTGTCGGCGCGCAGAACATTCGTACCATGGCGATGATCCAGTTGCTGTTGGGTAACATGGGGATCATGGGCGGTGGGGTCAATGCGCTGCGTGGTCACTCAAACGTGCAGGGGGCTACTGACTTGGCGTTGCTGTGCCAAGGTCTGCCTGGTTATCTGAAACTGCCACAGGATCAGGATATTAATCTTGAAGCCTACTTGAACCATTACACGCCCAAACCGCTGCGTCCCAATTCAACCAATTACTGGCATAACTACCCGGCCTTTACTGTGTCGCTGCTGAAATCTTTCTACGGCGATTACGCCACGGCTGAAAACGATTATGGCTATGACTGGTTGCCCAAATGGGATCAACAGTACGATATCAACAAACAGATAGACATGATGGTTCACGGTGAAGTGAATGGGTACTTTATTCAAGGTATCAATACCCTGAACTCTCAACCAGATAAACAGAAAGTATCCAAAGGTTTATCAAACCTGAAGTTTCTGGTCATTCTGGATGCCTTGGCGAATGAAACTTCAACTTTCTGGCGTAATGCGGGGCAGTTCAACGATGTTGATACCGCCAATATTCAAACCGAAGTATTCCGTCTGCCAACCACCTGTTTTGCTGAAGAAAGCGGCTCTATTGCCAATTCCAGCCGTTGGCTGCAATGGCACTTTAAAGGTGCCAATCCACCGGGAGAAGCCCTGTCGGATCCTGCCATTCTCTCCGGCATCATGCTGGAACTGAAACGCTTGTATCGTGAAGAAGGCGGCCGTTTGCCCGAGCCAATTGCAGCAATCAAGTGGGATTATGCCATCGAACATGAGCCAAGTTCGGAAGAGCTGGCGAAAGAGATGAACGGCTACGATCTTAAAACCGGCAAGCTGCTGAACAGCTTCACTGAATTGAAAGCCGACGGCTCAACGTCCTGCGGTATCTGGATCTACTCAGGTCAGTGGACAGAGCAGGGCAACATGATGGCCCGCCGCGACAACAGTGACCCATCGGGTAAGGGGATAACGCCCAACTGGTCATTTGCATGGCCTGCCAACCGCCGCATTCTGTACAACCGTGCTTCATGCGATGTGCAAGGAAAGCCAAGGGATCCCAGCCGCGTATTGCTCGAGTACAAAGACGGTAAGTGGCAAGGCATAGATGTGCCTGACTTCAATGCCAAGTTGAATGCTCAGGATTCGGCACACCCATTCATCATGCAGGCCGATGGGGTGGGGCACTTGTTTGCACTGCGCGATTTGAAAGATGGTCCTTTCCCTGAACACTATGAACCCTTTGAATCACCGCTGGCGAGCAACCCCTTGCATCCCAAGGTCACCAACAACCCAGTGGCCCGTATGTTCCAGGGAATGCGTGAAACCTTCGGGACCAATGAAGAGTTCCCATATGTAGGCACAACCTACTCAATGACAGAGCACTTCAACAACTGGACGACTCACTGCCGTTTGGCGGCCATTACCCAGCCACAACACTTTATCGAAATCGATGAAACCCTGGCGGCTAAGAAGGGCATTGCCAATGGGGATTGGGTGAAAGTGACCTCCAAACGATCCCATATCATCACCAAGGCTTATGTGACCAAGCGTCTGCAACCCATGATGGTACAAGGTAAAGCTGTGCACACCATAGGTATTCCACGCCATGGCAGTTATGAAGCGCTGACGCAAAAGAGCTATATCGTCAATGAGCTGACTTCTGCAGTGGGGGATGCCAATACGCAAACTCCTGAATATAAAGCATTCCTTGTGAATATTTCTAAAGCGGAGGGCTTTTGATTATGGCTTCTCAGGATATTATTCGCCGCTCGGGTACTGCAGATATCACTCCGGCCGCTCATGCCCGCATCGGCGCGGTACAACAAGTGACCAAGCTGTTTGACGCGACCAAATGTACCGGCTGTAAGGCTTGTCAGGTTGCCTGTTCAGAGTGGAACGACCTGCGTGAAGAGGTTGGTACTTTCCAGGGCAGTTACCAGAATCCTATGACTCTGTCTCCGGACAGCTGGAACATAATGCAATATCACGAAGTTGTGGATGACAACCAACTGCGTTGGCAGTTTACCCATACCGCCTGTATGCATTGTGCCGACCCGGCTTGTTTAAAAGCTTGCTCAACCGCCGGGGCCATAGTGCAACACGCCAACGGCACTGTGGACTTTGATTCTGACAAGTGTATCGGCTGTGGTTATTGTGCCAGCGCTTGTCCATTCAATGTGCCCAAAGTGAGCGCAAAGGATAACAAGGCCTATAAGTGTACTCTGTGTTCAGACCGGCTCGCTGTGGGTTTGGAGCCGTCATGCGTGAAGACCTGTACCACAGGGGCTCTGCGATTTGGAACCCGCGAAGACATGTTGTTCTACGCAGAAAAGCGGGTCGCACAGTTGAAAGAGCGGGGTTATGCCAACGCGGGCCTGTACAACCCTGAAGGGGTTGGCGGCAGTCACTACATGATGATTCTGCACAATATCAATAAGCCGGAAACCTATGGCATGCCGATAGAACCCCGGGTACCGGTTGCAACCGAAATCCGCCAGGACTGGTTGAAGCCTTTGGGCGCTGCCGGCCTGTTGGCCACAGCGGGTATTGCCTTGCTGCACAGGATTACCGTGGGTCGCAATATCGTTGAGGAAGATCAGCCCGGATATGCAGAGCCTGTCACCGAAGCAGAGGAGGAAAAACAATGAGTAACCAGCCGATGATTGTTCGTCATAAGCTCATTGACCGGATCTGCCATTGGGTCATTGTCTTTGTGGGCCTGGTCACCTTCCTGACCGGGTTTGCCTTCTTCTTTCCATCGTTTCAGTGGCTGAGTGGCATAGTGGGTACGCCACAACTGGCGAAAGTGATGCATCCCTTCTTTGGCATAGCTATGTGTGTGCTGCTGGCAGTGATGCTGCTGCGCTACTACAACCACAACAAATGGAACCGGTATGATCTGCCGTGGATGAAGGCCATTGTGTGGGTTTTGCTTCAGAAAGAGGAAAACATTCCTCCAGTTGGTCATTACAACCCTGGCCAAAAGATGTTGTTCCGCTCGTTTGTGGTTTTCGTGTTGGCGTTTATCGTCACCGGCTTCATGATGTGGCAGCCCTACTTTGCTCCTATATTCTCTGCCGAAGCGGTGAACTGGGCCACCTTGATCCACTCGGCCTGCGGCATCCTGATGCTTATAGCCTTGGTGGTGCATGTATGGATGGCTTGTTGGATTGAAGGTTCTATCACTGGCATGTTGTACGGCAAAGTGTCGAAGGCCTGGGCCCGCAAACACCATCCTGCCATGTTGAACGAACACGAGGATAACTGACCATGAGCCTTGCCGGCGAGATCCCATCAAGTTTTACCGACAGCTCCCCTTTGGCTTTGAAAGTGCTGATCACGGCCGATCCCAAAGAGGTTTACCTACGCCGCGCGGAGCGCTTGGCCGAGCTTGCCAAGGATTCTTCGCTGGAAGATTATTTGGCGCTGTGTCGCTCCATGGTGTTGGTGCAGCATAAGCTATGCGACACCCTAATGGGGCCGGCACCGGATATCGACATCGGCGCCACTATGCCACTGCGCGGGATCCAGAAAAATGGCTACTGGATAGCACTGTTGCAACAACTGCTCAGTGAACTGCTGGATACTGTGCCTGCCAATGTGGCGCAAGTGATACGGCAGTTGATGCGTCAAACACCCGAGCAACTGCAACAGTGGGCGGGCAGCCTGTTGGATAGCCGATTCAGCCAGGTACCGGCAGAATACCGCTTGTTTTTGTGGGCTGCGTTATCTGTTTATTGGAGTCATTGGGCAGCGGCCGTAGCCAGCCGTATGGATACCACTGAGATTAAACAGCAATCCATGTGTCCTGTGTGTGGCAGCCATCCGGTAGCCAGTGTGGTGGTTGATAAACCCCGTGAAGGCCTGCGTTATTTGCACTGTAGTTTGTGTGAAACACAATGGCATTTTATTCGGGCGCATTGCAGCAGTTGCAATCAAGCAAAAGAGATGAGTTTGTGGTCGTTTGACAAATATCAGACGCCGGTTCGCATTGAAAGCTGCGATGATTGCCACGGCTACAGCAAGATGCTGTTTATGAACCTAGATCCCAGGATGGATGTGGTTGCGGACGATATTGCCTCTATGGCTTTGGATGCCAAGTTAAACGCAAAAGGCTTTCATGCTACTACGGTAAATCCGTTTTTACTGGCAGATGAGCTCTCTGATTAGTTTGGTTATTGGTGTGAATGGCTAAAAACGCGAACTAAGCTCATAGCAACAAGGACGGCTCAGGGCTGAGACACAACAGCTCAGGGCTGTCCTTGTTTTTTTAGTTCTTGCTCTTTGACGCCTGCCGGCTCAGAAGGTTGTTTCCCTGCTCAGGGATGCTGCCGATGGAATTGATATCTGGCCTGATGGAACTCATCCGGGCTGTCCGGCGCTTCGCTCTCGCAGTAGTCGCTCAAGTGGGCCTGGCTCAGTTGCCATCCTGCCCGCTCGGCGATTTCCCGCAGTTCATCCAAGAGTGCTTCTTCCATGTCGAAATGCAATGCCTGCAGCATACTCGTGCCCCAGAGGCTGAAGCAGCCGTCATTGCTGTATTTGACCAGCGGGCTCTCGGCTATCGGGCGCTTGGCTTCACCGCGCCAGTAACCCAGGTACTCACCATCGGGCAGTTCGGCCACAAAGGCGATGTGCTTGCAGGTATCACTAATGGCTTTAACGTTGGCGGCTATTTCGGGGTCGGCCCAGTCATCTTCATTCAGGTAACTGGTATCCTCCCACGGTGCCCAATCTTCATCTTCAGGAAAGCGGACGAACAGCTCGCTTTCAAGCCAGTCTCGGCAATGTTTAAGCAGGAAGGCCAAATCTTCGGGGCAAGCTTCATTGCCCAGTCTGTGACTGGACATAAAGGTTGTAGGCATAGGTCCCTCTTGGTTGGTGTAAGTTATTGATGGTTAAATTCAATTTTCTTGGCGGCTTTGCGACAGTGGCCTGAAGATCAGTGAGGGAAAGGCCCGGCTCAGAAGCTCGCTGTCCAAAGACAGTGTTTGAGGCACTATGCCCTGTGTTTCCGGCTGCAACTTGCCAAACTTCCTTGGTCGATAAATTTTGAGGCTAGCCCGCGCCTCAAACAGTTGATATGGCGCCAGAGCCGAATTTAATTTGCGCTCCTTGAGGCCTAACTTGAGGCGGACATTGTCCCCGAGCCGCTCAGGCAGCAAGGTCGGCGCCAACTCGCTTGCCAAGTTGGCTTGCCGCTCCTTGGGGATCAAATAAGCACAGCAATCCGGGTTATCCAGCAGTAGACGGGTCAAGCGTTGCAGCCAAGGCGTCAGGGTCTCGCGGTCTTCCGGTGGCATCACCAGCAAGAGTTGCTGCTGGTGGAGCTCGTTGGCACGAAGATGACGAAACAGCCACAGGGGACCGCCGAGCAGATCGGACAGCTCTTTGAGCCTCGCCCGCTCGGCTTGGGCCTGCTGCCGCTGCTTTGCCAGCGCCTGCGACAAGCGCTCAACCGATATCTCTTCGCGTTTAAGCTGGTACAGATTCAGGTATTCACCCAGAGTTTGGCTGTAGAGCTCCAGATTGTAGCGCCCCTTACGGGGCACCAACTCGCCGCCGACAGAAAAGGGGCGGCAGTCACTCACTCTGAGGTCAGCGCCGAAATGGCGCCGACAAACCCAGGCTGCCTTGAGCCCTGCCAGTTTGGCCGGCAAGTAGTAGCGTGCAACTACCGGCAGGCTAAGCAATATCAGCAGGGCATACAGCAGCCAGTTGATGGCCTTCAAGTCAGGCCTCGGTCGGTAGATGCTGACGTACGGCCATTACCTGTTGCATGAAGCTCTGCTCTGTGTGGAACAGTTGCCGCAGCAGTTGACGGAAGTTTTTCACCAGCTCATGTTTGACCCCAGGTTCATCCTCAAGCACCACCCGGAAGTAGTTGCCTATGGCCTCAAAGGAGATGAGATCTGTCTGCTCGCCAAATTGGCTTTGGCAGATGGCCTGGATGATCCTGCTCCAGTCTTCGGCGTTCATCTCCAGTGGCAGCAGGCTTTGCACGCTGGCGGCCAGCTGTTTCATAGTGGTCGAGTCCAGCTTGAAGATCACGTTGACAAAACCGAAGTTGGCCATGATCTGGTACAGATCGCGAAGATCCAATGGTACGGCCTCATCAGGGGCTTGTGCAGAATCTTCTGTGGTCTTGTCCTCGGCTGAAGTTGCGGCGCTGGCGGCTTGCCATTCAATCTCATGCTGTACTTCCTCGAGGGCGCCCAGCACAGCTCTCGGGGTGGCAAACAGTTCTCGGAACAACTGCCCCAAGGCCTGCATCTGAGTCAGGCTTGATACCTTGGCGGGCTCTACCTCGAAGACACATAGACCTTCATCATCCTTGGCCTGCAGCGCTTGCGCCAGCTCAGGTGCTCTTTGATTGAACACGGCACAGATAAAGCGTTGCCAGTTGACGGGGTTATTCATATTGGCACCAGGGCACTGGGCCTCTATGGCCGCGCCCAGGGCGCGGGTTTCCTCAAATGCCAGATCCAGACTAACGCTGATACCCTGCAAGGTAACCGATTGGCGGATGATGCGACGGAATTTGAGCCGGGTTTCGTTATCTTTAAAGGTAACACTTGGCTCAATTTCGGCGCCCGGCGCCTGAGGTGTTTGAGATGGCTGTGGTTTTGGCTGCTGAAGCTCCGCCAGTTTGGCCGCTGCCTGCGCCGGGCAAACCGGTGGCCGCATGGCTTCAAGGTCTGCAATCGCCGAGACTATGACGTCATCACCATAGTAACGGGCAATTATTTGCAGATATTGTCTGGCCTTTTCACCATGCATCAACAGAAAGCCCAATGGATTCATGCCATCGGCATCCGGGGTTTGCGGTTTGACAAAGCCTATGCTGCCCGAGGATTCAGACTTGAGATTCGGATCCAGCATCCAGGGATCGGCCCCCAGTTCCAGCAAACACTCGAAGATCCCGGGGCGATCGGCGAAGGCGGCCTCGAGCAAGGGATGGCTACGCCCGGGCGTCAGTTGATTGATCTTGGCTCCCTGTTGCACCAGTTGAGTGACCAGCCCCTTCTTGCTGGCTTCGACAGAAGAGTGGGCATCGTAACAGTACTGGCTGGTGATGGCCGCCAGCAGTGGGGTGTCGCCCAAAGGCGAGACAGCATTGATATTGGCCCCGCGGCTCAACAAAAGGTCGATACAGGATTGAATACCAAAGGTGCAGGCCGTCATCAGCGGCGTTGCCCTGGAGTCGGGATCCGGATCCAGTACCTCTATGTCCATTCCGAGATCCAACAGGGCAGCCACAGTCTTGGCGCGATCGATTGGATTGATGTCCGAATAGTTGGACAAACATTTGTGCATGGCATTGGAATGATCGAAGCCGCCGACATGATGAATGTCAGCACCGTGCTCGGCAAACCAGCGCAGCAGTTCCGGGCGTCCCGGCATGGCGGCGGCAAAGATCAGGTTATTGCCCAGATTGTTGACTTCATGGATGTTGAATCCGGTTCTTTGCCACAGATAGCGGACAAACTTGAGACTGGTTTCTTCGTTGATAATAGAATGATATCTCTGAACCGTGCTCATCACCCCGGATTCGTGGAACTGTCCCACGGGCACTGTCGGGTCGACACCATAGTCGATCAGCAGATCAAACATGGGGCGGCAGTATTCAAAGTCGTTTTCCGCATCGTAGAGAATGCAGGAGAAAATATGGGTGATATCCGGTTTGGTTGGCGTGCGCTCCACATCCAGGGAGTAGGGCTGATCCACAGCGGCTCCCGCCTCCAGCAGAATTTCCACCGCACTGAGATAGAGTTGTTTGTGTTGTTTGAGCTTGGCGTAGCGAAAACAGAGGAAATACAACAGGCTCCAACGACAGGCATCATTGCCATCCAAACAGAGGCGATCCAGATCCTGTTCGCGCTCTATCAGAAGCCGGAATAGTTCCAGGCCGTCCTCTTCAAGCTCCCACAGTACATCTTCGGTCAGCCAACGCACCTCGGTCCAGGCGCGCATAGTCGGGAAACGTTGCAACAGATATTGCGCCAAAGACCAGCGTTTCTTATGCAGTGCCAGGGTAATTGCCGTTGCCGGGGCTTTGTGGTTGCCGGAGAAGCTCTGATGCACATCGGCCAGTTCAAAATCCGGGAACAGGGCAACGATATCGCCCACAAGTTGTGGACTTTGCAGTGAGTGTATCGCCCAGGCGACCGCATCGGCCGGGATCTGGAATTGCTGTCTCAGCTGCAACAGGCGCCGTATTACAGGCTCGTTGCGGGTGCGTATCGCCAGCTCCAGCAGTGAACCTCCGTCATATTGCCGTTGCAGATCCAATCCCAGACGCAGCAAGAGTTCAAAAATGGCTTCGCGATCCTGAGAGGTTTCCTCCGGTTTGTTGGCGAAACAGTGGAAATAACCTGAGACCATCTCCTCTGTGACTTCAACCTGGGTATCACTCAAGGCAATTAAGGTTTCCAGCGTGGCCAGGTCACTGCAGTATTCGAACGCCCAGTTAAGGGTATTTGGGCTCAAGGGCGGCTGGAAACCTTCGCCCAGCATCTGCTGCACAAACTCATGATCTCTGCGAAGCAAGGCGATATCCAGAGCGGTCCATGCGGAATCTGTCTGCAGCAGGCTGCTGAGCCCTGCCTCCTGCAGCATGCTGAACATGGCACGCTTTTGTGCCGGGTTGGGCTTAACCCTGAGATGGCTTGGATAGAAATGGCTTACCCACATTTCATCATCCATACGGCAGTTTTCATTCACCGGCTCGCCGCGCAGAGCAAAGTTGGGGTTGATGCCACCTTGCAACAATACCTTGAGCAGTTCGAGCCTGGCCTGGCTGATAGTCAGAAACAGGGCACTGCGATTCTCAACGGGATCCACGGCGCCGTGGCGCAGCAACAGGGCGACTTCATCCAGTCTGTCCTGCTCCATGGAACACAAGGCATAAAGAGGCGTGCAGAAGAGTTCGGTGCCACCGGCCGTGGTGAAAGCGAATGCCTGGTTGACATCGGCGCCCTTGGCAATGGCCAACTCGGCAAATCGGCAGCGTTGGCTGGATGACAGGTTGGTGTGACACAGGATCGGGCCGATAACCGACTTGCCAGTGAAATCTGCTTGGGTTGTCAGATAACGCTCAACCTCGGCGGCATCGGCAGAAAACAGATCCAGGCTGTCATCCAGTACCAGACGGGACTGCAGCTTCTCCTTGTTCAGCAGCATGCGCGCCACTTCCGGCTGATGGTGGCTGATATCCGCTCCCAGTTCTACCAGGCGAGTCAGCAATAGGCGTTGACCATTCTTTATCGTCATCGCCAGCAAGGTGTTACCAGAGTAACGTCGCTCTAAGTCACAGTCGTATTGCTGTTCAGTTAACATATTGAAAATGGAGAGTATTTTCAGTTCTGGCATGGGAGAGTTGAACAGCTGAAACAGCAGTGAATCACAATATTCGCGCTCTTCACTGCCTTGATATTCAATGCCGTGAGACAGCAGTAACTGCACAGTTTGTTGCTCCAGCACCGGGTTACGACTGAAGCAGTGCCAGAAGAAACATTCATCATCCAAAAGCGGCAGTTGCTGTTCCAACACAGCCTTGACCATACGATAGTCACCGCGGCAGGTGGCCAATGACAAGAGGTTAAATTCACCCTGCCACAGGATATTGAGATTAACCTCTTGCTCGCTGAGCATCTGCACCATCTCAGCCGAGCGCAGCGCTCGTTGCAGCAGATGATTGGGTTTACGCTCTTTATCCAACAAGTGACGAATACCGGCGCCCAGTTTTAATAGGTGCTGGACGACTCTGTCAAACTTGGGATCGGCCTGTTCCAGCACAAAGTCCAGTGGCCTACATTGGCGAAGTCCGTCCTGAACCAGGCTGTGATCGACATTGTCTGTGCTGACAATTTGGCTGATAGCCACCAGATCCTGGTTGAGAATGTGATCCTTGAGCGCACCGCCTAAGCTGCGGCTGTCTTCCGTGAAATGTTCCATTGATTAGTCTCTTGATGTTGTAACTGCATCACCGCCTTGCGGGCGTGATTACACTAAAGGGTCTAAGTCCATTGATAAACCGGACAAAAGGGACAGCAAGTGTGAGAGATTGCCCCTATCACTAGCGCCATTTGGAGTCGTTTTTACTTTATGAACCTGGGGCTGTTATCACCGAAATCCATGATGGCCAGCTCGCTTTGGTTTGCTGCATCGTCAATGATTCGTTTGACCAGTGACAAACAGTCGCGAAAGCTCTGCTCTGCTTGGCCCAGACAGTTGTGGTGCACTATGGCGCCGTGGCTGAGTATGCCAAGGGCTGTGAGCCGGGTCTGAAACTCCCGGGCAAATGACTGTATCTGCCCGGCTTCATCGTCGCCGGATAAATACTCAAGCGCTAAGAAAAGCATTGAATCGCTGAGCTTTTCGACACATTCGGCGTCGAGCTCAAATTCAGTAATGAGTGTATTGAGTATCTCGATTGACGCGGCCACCTCAGTATTCAGCTGGATAATCAGCATATAAGGAGCGTCATAGTCGTCGAGTCGATTGAGATAGCGTTGTACTTCGTCGGTGGGTTGGGCGCTTTGCCACTGTGCAATACCTTGCATATATTTCCCTGTCATGGCGGCCTAGAGGCCTGTCCTGTGATTTATCCCGCTGAGCCTGCCTGGGTTGGGCTTGTCAGCGAAATGGCCGCCGGGGATTATCCCACTCTCTTGCTTTACTGCAAAGTTTGCAAAGGTAAATCTTTGAGGTTGCCCATTGTTTACTCGATTTCCTCTGAAGCAGAGTTTTCCGGTAACATCTCGCAGTGACAGAGCCTGCCGATGCATGCATCTGTGCAGTTATTTCGTCTTTTTCACACGAGTATGGGAGGTAGTGTGGTGCGCATGGAAGCAATAGAGGAAGGTTTCAAGTTAGTGGCCGAGGCCAAGTTCCGTAACAAGTCTGCTCTGGATAGAGCCAGAAAAATCTGGTCGGGGAACAATGTGAAGCTTTGCCTGGATAAGTTTGTTTTTCTATTGAAAACGACTGATTGGAGCAATCAAGCTGAAGCCGAATTGTGTGCCAAGGTTGCCGTTGCCCTGTGCTCATCAAAAATATCCATTGCTTCAAGCATCATCTCTGCCAAATCCCCCGAGATTATCGCCGTTACCAATACTCTCCTGGACCGAGGGGAGTGTGAGCTTATCGCTGATCCCAAATCTAACTTCAGCTCGGTAGAGCTGGCCCTAACCCTGTGCCAGCTTTATTTCTATCATGGCTATGCTGACCCACAGACCCGCGCCTCGATAGCTCCGACTGTAGTAAAAATGCTGGAGTTGTACCCTAACCTTGATTGTTCCCTGGCGCTGGGGTGTATCTCCTGTCATCCGCAAGCCGAGAGCCTTTATGCGAGGGTGATATATGCCTGTATGCTCAATCGTGACATCTATCAGCATTGTCCTGCAATAGCCGATATTGCCGGAGATATGCTGGCGGCCGGTGAATACAAAGGCTTTTTGTATAAGCACTCTTTGAAAGTCTTTGAGAAAGTTATCTCCTTCAAAGAAACCTGGGATGCATCTGAACTCGGCTACCTTATTGAAAGTTTGCTCATTGAGCCTCTTGATTTGGAAATGCGCAGCCAGGCAGAGTTAATTGAATCGAATCATAGACTTGCCAAGGTGTTAAAGAACAAGTCGGATAAAAAATATTATAAGCAACAGGCCGAGTATATTGAGCATCATTATCCGGAGTTTATTAGCCTCAATCGCCAGGAGGCTGCTCGCAAGTTGGCTGTGTCCCGGAAGTTTTATGATTTTGCTTGCCGCGTTGCCGGGCAATATGCTGCCATCAATGACAAGGCCAGACAGCTGTCTGAGCTACTGCTCGAGGCCAATCGCTTTGCCAAAGGCCCGAAAAAGTTTGCCACCGCGTCAACTGCGGTGAATAGTTTTAAAGATTTCGGGTTGAAGTTACTGGTTATTGAAGAACTTATGTATAGACAAGACTCGCTTTCGCCCAAGTTTTCATTGGCGGAGTTTGCCGCAGAGTATTGTGGTGGCGAAATTGAGCGCAATGATGCCGGGGAGATACCACAGGTGATAGATTTTTATCAGGCGCTGGATATTGCCGATACGGAACTGGCAAAGGTAACCGAGCTCTATCAGGACGATGGTTTATCCGGTGGGGCTGAGGTCTATTACAATATCAATCCTTATTGGGACCCCGGATGCGGCGACAGCATATTGGCGGTGAAGGATATCGCGGCTGAAGACTTAAGCCTGCTTCCCAATCTTAAATTGATCACCACCACTGACCTTAACAACCTGAGCGCAGGTTTTATTGCGGCAGCCGAAAAACGCGGCGTTCAGGTTATCGAAGAGTGAAGTTAAGCCGTTTTGGGATGGCACAACCTGGCTTGGTTTCAGCATAGGTTGTGCCAAGGCCAATTAACTACTGACAGGCGGAAAATCCAAAATAGCGGTGGCGACATTGAAGTAGACGATGACACCTATGATATCGGCTATCGAAGTCACCAGCGGCGCGCTGGCCGAGGCCGGATCCAACTTGAACTTGCTCAGCAAGAAGGGCAGGGACATGCCTATCAGGCTGCCGATAATCACCACAAGCTGCATGGTCAGGGCGACCACCAGGGCGATATCACCGCCGCGCCAATAACCCAGGGTAAATACCGCAATGGCCATGGTGGCACCCAGCAAGCCGGCTACAAACAGCTCTTTGGCCAGTAGCGACAGCCAGTCTTTGAGAACGACCTCCCCGGTGGCCAGCGCCCTGACCATCAAGGTGGCAGACTGCGAACCGGCGTTGCCACTGCTGCCGATGAGCAGTGGCAAGAAGAACACCAGGGCAACATAGGCTGTGATGGTATCTTCAAAGTAGGCGATCCCTGTGCCGGAAAACACATTGCCGAACACCAGCAACACCAGCCAAAAGACTCGCTTACGATAGAGCATGCCAATGCTGGCTTCCTTGAAAGAGCAGGCCAACTGCCCCACTGCGCCGTGTTTGCTGAACTCGGCATCGGCCTGGGCACTGGCCACATCCATGGCATCATCATAAGTGACTATGCCGACCAGTTGGTCGTTGCCGTTGACCACGGGCAGCGCCAGCAGATCATAGTGGGCTATCATCTGCGCCGCTTCTTCTTTGAAGGCTTCCGCTTCTATGGCAATGGTCTGCTCTTTCATAAAGTCTTTCACCAACGCCTTGGGCGGCGCGATGATGAGCTGACGCAGCGACACATTGCCTATCAGGCGTCCGCGCTCATCCACCACATAGGTCTGGTAAATGGTTTCCAGATCCGCTGCCACTTTCCTCAGGCTGTCTATGGCCTCTTCTGCGGTTTGATTGACCCGCAGCAGGGCATAGTCAGAGGTCATAATGGAGCCAACCTTGGAGTCATCATAGGCCGCCAGGGTACGCATGTCCTCGCGCTCCGCCTTGGCCAGTGTCGGCAGCAGCAGGGCTTGCTGCTCAATCTCCAACTCGTTGTAGAGGTCGGCGCGCTCGTCCGCCGCCATCTCCATGATAATTTTCCCAAGGGTTTGATGATCCAGTGCTTCCGCCAGCAGTTTTTGCTGCAGATGGGACAGATACCGCAGCAGCGCCGCCGCGGTTTTGGGCTGGCACAGGGTCAGTATTGAGGCCGTTTGCTGGCTGTCGAAGGCCGGCAGCACGGCGGCTATGTCCGCCGGGTGCAGCTCGGATGCCAGCATCTGCATCGCCTTGGCGTCTTTGTTGGCCAGAATAAGGTGCAGGTTGAGTATGATGTTGTTGCTGTTCATAGGTCATTCTCCCAATGAGCTATCAAGAAAAGAAAAATTGTATGCCGGCGCCAAACTGGCGGGCGCCACCGCCATACTGATTGCCATAACCCAATTGCCACTGCCAACGGGCGTTGGGTTGGTTTTGCCAGAGTAGCTGGTAGCCATAGTCGCCTTGGCCCAGATACTGGTTTTCGAACAGCAGGGTTTGCTGCTGAACTTTGAAGCCGGCTCCCAGGCCAAAAATCATCGCCGGGCCTTCACCCGACTCCAGGCTCAGCCCTAAGTTGTTGCGCACAAAGAAGCCTTGGGTGGCAATCGGCAGATCGCTACTGAACAGGGCGTGCCCCTGCCAGCCATCTCTGTGATGACGCCCCAGCTCCAGTGCCAGAGCCTGAGATAAGCCGTTTGTGGCCAGCGGTTGTTTGTAACCGAGTTGCCAGCCGCGGCTCTCATGCCTGTCCCAGGGGGCATCCCGGTTGTCTGTTTGCAGTTCCAGCGCCAACTCGCCGCCAAAGACGGCTTGGTTGAGCCCCAGGGCAAAGCCGTTGTTGCCCGCTTGTCGTTGCCAGTCGACAGCGAGCTCTGTGGCAGCGGCAATATCGGGATCTTCCAGTAACTGAATGCCGGCATGCAGTTGTCCATGCCAGAGCAGGCCGCCCAGCAGCAGCGCATTGGTATATCTGAGTTTCATGTTTGTTCCTCCTGTGTGGGGGAACACTCAAGGTCGTAGATGGGGCAGCAAGGCTACCCGAAGCAAACCTGTGTTGGTGCAAGCGCATTAAGCTGACAGCCACAGGGGATCGCTGCGGCATGCTCGCGCATGCAAAGCTCAAAAGGTTTTAATGGGGAGTAACGGAAAAGGGATTCTTTACTACGCTACTGCCAGGCCTGGCAGTAGTTTGCGAAGCTGCAGACTAGTGCCGGGCAAATAATCCTGTCTGACTGACAGGGCATCTACTGTCACCTATGTGTGTGTCCACAGTGGGTCTCCGTATGGTTAATTCAGCGGCGATTGTATGGTCGAAACCAAACAAGTCAAGCGGGAGATTGAAAAAGCCTGTCAAACAGGGTTTTTGAGTCACAAATAGCGGCGGTATGTTGTTTATTTGTTGGGCTATTGGGGTGGAATGGGTAGCCGTAAGGTTGTTTTTTGGGCGCTATTGGACAAATCCCAGCAGCGGCTTAATATCAACACTATCACTCAGCAGAGTTACCGGAGCCGCAACGCTTTTCATGTCTTCCAATATCCGCATCGCCAGCCTGAATCTGTTCAACTTTGCCATGCCGCCGCTGGCGTTTCATGAGTTCAACAACATCTATACCCAAGGACAGTGGCAACAAAAGTGCGACTGGATAGCCCGCTGGCTGCAGCAGGCGCAGCCAGATCTGGTGGGCTGGCAGGAGGTATTCAGCCCCGAGCCGCTACGCGAATTGTGTCAGGCTGCCGGTCTTGTCCATTTTGCGCTGGTGGATTCGCCGGTCATAGAAGGCTTTGTTGCCCGCAAGAGTGTGGTGGCTCTGGCAAGCCGTTTTCCGATTGTTTCCTTGGCGGCGGTAGCGCTGGATGCCGAACTGGCATTTTCACTGGGACTCAGGGATGAGTTTCAAAGCAGTCGTCAGATACTGAGAGCCACCTTGATGCTGCCTGGGATCGGCCACTGTGATACCTATGTGGTGCATTTCAAATCACCTCGCAACAAGTTGCCCAAGGGCGCGGTCGAGTTGCAAGGTGCCGCCGGGCTGCTTGCCGAGAGTGCGCTGGGACGTTGGTCAGCCGCTTTGCAGCGTGGCAGTGAGGCCATGTTGTTGTATCAGGCGATACTCAAGCGGCGCCGGCAAAGCGACAACGCTGTGGTGTTGATGGGGGATTTCAACGCCGGCATAGATTCCAGTGAACTCAAGGGCCTATTGGTGGGCGCCGGACAGCTCTACAACGGGGATATTCGCGCTGCAGGCCTTCACGGCCTGCCTGATGAAAGGTTGAAACTGCAACTGGCACATTTTCAGCTGCTTGACGCCTGGCAGCTCTGGCTAGAAGTCTCTGAGCAAACTGGCGATCAAGTGACAGCTACTCGCCCCGTGACCCATTTTCACGGCTCTCAAGGCAGTGTGGTCGACTATCTGTTGTTGAGTCAGGAGTTTGATGCCCGTAGCCAGCATAGCCTGGCAGAAGTGGTGGATTATCGGGTCTATGACAAACATCTGCTGCGGCCGCAGTTTGAGCAGGATGCACAGGCGAGCGACCATACACCAATACTGGCAAAAGTCCGTTTACGCCATCCTTGACGTTGCACTCAGGTGGGCTAATCAAACGGCCAAAAGTCCCAAAAACGCGCGAAAAAGTTGTCGAAAACTCCTGTGGTGAGCCGACTTTTAGGCTATTATTCGCCCCTTGAAAAGTCAGTCGGGTCATCAGGACCCGGTTGCCGACACTCCAGACAGGCGCATCATGGTACTCAAAATCAAACTTAGACCCGGCCGGGAAAAATCCCTGCTGCGGCATCACCCCTGGGTCTTTTCCAGCGGCATTCACAATATCAAAGGCAAACCACAAATGGGCGAAACGGTTGAAGTTGTTGCCCATGATGGCCGCTGGCTGGGGCGGGGCTCATGGTCGCCGGAGTCGCAGATCCAGGTGCGGGTTTGGAGCTTTAATCGCGATGAAGAGATAGACAGGGAGTTCTTCAAACGCCGCATAGTGCGGGCCCAAAAGGGGCGTGATGCCCTGATTGCCGAGAAGGGGCTCACAGGTTATCGCCTTATTGCCGCCGAGTCGGACGGTTTGCCCGGGATCACCATAGACAAGTATGCCAATGTGCTTGTGTGTCAGTTGCTGTCGGCCGGCGCCGACTATTGGCGCGATACATTGGTCTCTGTGCTCTCTGAGCTCTACCCGGACTGCGCCATCTACGAGCGCTCCGATGTCGAGTCACGTAAAAAAGAGGGCCTGGAGCTGGTTACCGGCCTGCTGCATGGCGAATTGCCGGCCATGCCTGTGGTGATAGAGGAAAACGGTATCAAGATCGCCGTGGATGTGACCAAGGGTCACAAGACGGGTTTCTATCTGGATCAGCGTGACAACCGTGCCATGGCTGCCCGTTTCGTCAAGGGTAAGTCTGTGCTCAACTGCTTCTGTTATACAGGCACTTTTGGCCTCTATGCCGCCAAGGGCGGCGCCGCCAGTATTGAGAATGTCGATGTTTCCAAGCTGGCGCTGGACACGGCGAAGCAGAACATGGCACTCAATCAACTGGACGACAGCCATGTGCATTACCATGAGGCCGACGTCTTCAAGCTGCTCAGACAATATCGCGATGAAGGGCGTAAGTTTGATGTCATAGTGCTGGATCCGCCCAAGTTTGCCGATAACAAGGCGCAACTCAACGGTGCCTGCCGCGGTTATAAAGATATCAATATGATCGCCATGCAGCTGTTGCAGCCGGGCGGCACTCTGTTGACTTTCTCCTGCTCGGGGCTGATGCAGGCGGATCTGTTCCAGAAGATAGTGGCCGATGCGGCGTTGGATGCAAAGCGTGAGTTGCAGTTTATCGAGCGCCTGTCACAGGCTTCGGATCACCCCATAGGTGGCGCTTTCCCGGAAGGCTTTTATCTCAAAGGTTTGGTGGCCAGAGTCTGGTAACTCAGGCCACTTTGATTAACCAGGCATGATCAACAAAGAACAAAGGGGGCCTGGCTCCCTTTTTTGTTCCTAATCTTTTTCAACCACCGCTATCTGTGCTGTTGTCGTCTTGGGTTAACCCCTGGCGCCCTTTACTCTATGGGGAAAAGGGGCTTAAATGCGGCAAGGTCTATTAAGTAAACAGGAACATAGGATGTTTAAGAAACTGCTTGCCGCAATTGGCGTTGGTGGTGCCAGTGTAGATACCCGCTTGCTCAATGCCAGCCTGCAACCCGGGCAAACCTTTGAAGCCAGAATCGTGCTCAAAGGCGGCGAGGTAAGCCAAAGTATTGCCGGCCTGGAGCTGGCCCTAATGACCCGGGTTAAAGTCAGTGATGGCGACAGCAGCCACTTTATCAATCATTGCCTGGCCAGCTGGCGCATCAGCGAGGGCTTTGAACTTCAGGCCGGAGAGGTGAGAGAACTGCCTTTCATCGGTCAGTTGCATCCTGAGACCCCATTTACCGAGTTGCCTGTGCGTAACAATCAATGCCGGGTCTGGCTGCAAACCGGGCTGGCGATAGATTACGCCATAGATCCGGGCGATCAGGATCTGCTGCAGATCCAGCCTACCCAGCTGTTGCTGCACCTGCTGCAGGCCATGGAGGAGCTGGGCTTTGTCCTTAAAAAAGCCGATGTCGAGCAAGGCTATATCAACACCTCTGGGTTTCGCAGTGGTTCAGGCTGCTATCAAGAGTTGGAGTTTGTACCCGCAGGGCTTGGGATCCGCCTTTTGCGTGAAGTGGAGCTCACCCTGGTACCGGCCGGAAAGCAAACCCATATCTTGCTGGAGCTGGACCGGGCCTTTCGCGGCGATGGCTATCTGAGTCTGACCTTGGATAATCAGGCCGATTATCCCCAGGTGTTGGCCGCGTTGCAGCCTCATCTGGTTTGAGTCGACTGGCTTGAGCCTGGCGTGAGTCATCCCCATATCTCACAATGTGCGGCGATAACGCCGCTTGAGAGGAGAGTTCTATGTTGATTGCTTGTCCCCAGTGCGCTGGAATGAACCGGGTGCCGGAAGAACGGCTGTCTCAAGGCCCTAAGTGCGGTCACTGTAAGCAGCCTTTATTTCAGGGCAAACCCTTTGAGCTGACCGGCGCCAACTTTGCCAACCATGCCCACAAGTCAGAGCTGCCGTTGGTGGTGGATTTCTGGGCCAGCTGGTGTGGCCCCTGCAAACAGTTTGCCCCCATATTCGAGCAGAGTGCCGCCGAGCTGGAGCCGGAGTTTCGTTTCGGCAAGCTGGATACCGAGGCTCAGCAAGCGCTGGCGGCTCAGTATGGGATCCGCTCCATTCCGACCATAATGCTGTTCAAAAATGGCCGCGTGATAGCCCAACAGGCCGGTGCCATGCCCAAACAGGCATTCCAGCAATGGCTCAAGAGCCAGCCAATTTGAGGCTGGATAACAGCAAAGCTCTGGTGGTGCTGGTTCATGGCTTCAACAAAGATGAGCGCGACATGGAGTTTCTGGCCCAAGGCTTGGCCCGGCAATACAGTATCCTGTGCCCCAGATTGCCCACCCGTTTCGGCTCACTGCAACAAGCGGTAGCGACATTGCGCCAGGCGCTGGATAAGCAGAATTGGCAGCAGTATCCCAGGGTGCACTTTGTGGCTCACAGTATGGGAGGCTTAATCGTCCGGCAACTGCTGGCAGAGCAGCCGCCCGACAATTTGGGCCACAGTGTGTTTATTGCCACGCCCCATGATGGTTCACCACTGGCGAGCCTGGCCGATAAGCTTCCGGGATATTCCAGGCTATTTCAGCCGCTGCAATCTCTGCTGCCGGGGCAGCGCTGGGCAAGTTGGCGCGAGGATAGTCAGGCTCATCTTGGGATCATCGCCGGCAGTGGGACTCAGGATCCCTTGGGTACCTTGATTGACGGCGAGTCCGATGGCCGGGTATCCCTGGCGTCCACCCGTTGTGATGATGCTAATGATTGGATGGTGTTGCCCCTGTGCCATAAGGCCATACATTGGCATCAGGATACGCTGGCGGCGGTACAGGGTTTTCTTGAGCGCGGCCGCTTCGGCGCTGACTAACGGGCATTGGTAATCGGCACTGGTTAAGGGCTCTGGTTAATAGGCACTGGCTAAAGAAAAGTGCCACTGAGTCTCCCGGGTGTTCCGGATAAGCTTACAGATTGTCATTCCGGACCGGGTTCGCACCTTGCAAAATACTCAATTATTATTCACAGAGGGTTTCCAGGCTCACTCAGTTTGGGGGAGCTTATTTATCAGGAGCGAATTTGGCCGCGAAAAAAGGATGGTTGAGGCGACTGACAGCCTGGTTGATAAAACTGCTGTTGGGGCTGGTGATACTGTCCCTGCTGATGGTGATTACCCTTAAGTTTGTTAACCCACCGCTGTGGAGTTGGCGTATTGAACGCTATTGGTTTCCGCCTGCGCCGGTCAAACAGGTACAACATCAGGTGCAACATCAATGGCAGCCGCTGACTAAGATATCTGCCAATATGCAACTGGCGGTGATCGCCAGTGAAGATCAGCGTTTTGCCCTTCATTCCGGTTTTGATCTCAAGGCGATTCAGAATGCCATAGAGGAAAAGCTCCAGGGGGAGCGTCTCAGAGGCGCCAGCACCTTGAGCCAGCAAACCGCCAAGAACCTGTTTATGTGGTCTTCGCGCAGCTTTATTCGCAAGGGGGCCGAAGCTTGGTTCACCCTGCTTCTGGAGCTGGTGTTGGATAAGCCCAGGATCCTTGAGTTGTATCTGAATATTGTCGAATTCGGCCCGGGGATCTACGGCGTCGAAGCGGCGGCGCAGCACTACTTTCATAAGAGCGCCGCCCAGTTGTCGTCCCGCGAGGCAGCCTTGCTGGCCGCCTTGTTGCCCAATCCCTGGCAATATCAAATCAATCCCCCCAGCGCTTACATGAACCGCCGCGCCGACTGGATCCAGCAACAGATGCGGCAACTGGGAAGCGGAACCCTGAAGCAATTGCAATAAAAAAGCCCGCTGGTCAAACGGGCAAACCTGCAAAGGGAGAACAGGTCTAAAAGTTGTATTGCACTCCTATGGCTGCGCCGTCATCTTCTGAGTCGGCCATGCCGGCGAGGCTGGAATGGATCTCACTGCAGTCTTTCCGAGCCTCCAGGAATAGGGTCACACTGCGGTCCAGTTGATAATGCAATCCGGCAAATACGAACTGCCGCTTGAATTCATCGCCGCCATAGGCGCTGGCATATTCGGCACCGGCATCGAGCATGTTGTAGGAGATGAATGGACGCAGGCCATTGATAAATTGATAGGATATCCAAGTTTCCACACCTTGGGATTTTGGCAACATGCGCCCCAAGTTATCGGTATCGTGCCAGGCGTTGTGATTGTAGTTGGCTGCTGCAAACAGGCCGTCACAGCCAAAGCAACCATAGCTGACTCCCATGCCATAGATGTAATCTGTCTCTTGTTGCTGCCGTTGGCCGGTACGTATGATATCTATATCACCCGTGTTGCCACCCAAGGTGAGTTTCCAACCTCCGCCCAGCTGGTAGCCAAGGGCAACTCCGTAGGTGTTGTACATTCGCACTTGAGTGTCATGGAATGAGTCATTCAACATGGAACCCGGAGGGAAAGGATTTATTGGGTCACCACTGGCCTTGAGTTTGGTTAATTCATCTTTAATTTGTGCCTGAACAGCCAACTCGAATGCTCCCCAGCTGTTGCGGTATTGCATGATTTTGTCACCGCGGCCGACACCATTGATTGCGCCATCGCCTTTGTTATAGCTGAATACTCCGGCAGCGTTGCCATCCCACACCATGCCTTGGTTGGTGGCACCGACAACGTCGTACCATACCCCCCATTGCTTACCGAAGGAGAGGCGGCCATAGTTTTCATGGCTGAAGCCGACATAACCCAATCTATTACTGAGAAAATCGTCACTTTCGGCATGTAAGGCACTGTCGCTGCTGTATACCAAATCGGTTTTGCCAACGGCGTTGACGCCCCATTCGAATAGGGTGTCTATGACCCAGCCGTTATTGAGCTTATGGTCGAAGCCGAAGCGTACTCTGGAGCCGGCATTGGCCATCTCGGTTTTTCCCTGGGTGTTGATCACATGCAGTTGCAACCTACCGCCTACAATCACCTGGTTATTCTCATCGCCATAGATTTCGACGGCACTGGCCGTAAAACTTGCCAATATTGATATGACCAATAAGGCTATGGGTTTAATTGCCGGGCTTGAACCTTTCATCTTGTTTTTGTTTCACTCTCACTATTTTTATCCGGATTTTATTGAGGCTTTTTCTTTTTGAAAGTGGTTTGTTCTGGCTCTTGTGGAATTAACACTTGTTGCCGAGTTCTGTGGCTAAATTATTGATGGGTTTTAATCTACGTTGATGATGGTTGTTTTTCTCTAACCTTTTAATTATCGGTATTTTGTATTTTCCTTTGAGTAGGTTTTTACACTTAAGTGAAAAGTGGAATATAAAGCATGATTAATTTTTGTGTTTAATCCGTTTTCGCTTTTCGGTTTTTTGTTGTTTTTTGGTGGTATGGCTTGTTTTCAGGTTGCAGTTGTTGGCTTTTGTGATTGGTTTTGTGTTTTGAATTGTTGCTATATATTTTGTTTTTTTATTGCTAATAAGAAGATTGTTTGTTTTTTGAACTTACTCTTATCAAGCTTGATCGATAACACTATGAATAGATTTAATAATCTATTATTAATTAATATTCATGAATTTGCTTGAATTCACTGTTGTACTATTGCCGATCACATTGTTTTTAACTTATTCAAGATTATTAAAATCACAACACTCTCATATTCAGTTTCTACTGAATTAAATTTCGAGTGGCTAAAAATAAAACAGCGTTAGGTGGATGCTATGGAATATGTAAATTTTTTTGTAGGTATGTTGGCCATTCTTGGCTTGGCACTCTTGGCTAACCTTAATAACTGGCGCCAGATAAAAATCCGTTATGTGATACAACTGCTGCTGGTGGAATTGTTGCTGGCTTGGTTCCTGTTGAACTCTTCTGTTGGGGTGACAATAGTGGGAGGCTTTGCTGCCGCCTTCTCTAAGTTACTGGAGTTTGCCAAGCAAGGGACGGATTTTGTATTTGGCAGTGTGACCAATGAGGGGGGATTTACCTTTTTCTTCATGGTATTGATGCCGATTATTTTCATTTCTGCCTTGATAGGTATATTGCAGTACTTGAGAGTCCTGCCCTTGATCATCAAGGGGATAGGCATCTGTCTCAGTAAGATTAACGGCATGGGAAAGTTGGAGTCATTCAATGCCGTGAGCTCCATGATTGTGGGCCAGTCAGAGAACTTCATTGCCATCAAGAACCTGGTTCCCCACATGACAGACAAGCAGATGTACACCCTATCTGCCACAGCCATGTCCACAGTATCCATGTCGATTGTCGGTTCCTATATGCAGCTTATAGAGCCGCGTTTTGTGGTGACCGCCTTAATACTGAATATGTTCAGTACCTTTGTGGTGCTCAATATTATTAACCCCTATGAAGTGGATAATTCGACCACAGACCAACTGATGACTGCCGATAAAAAGAGTAGTGGCAAGGTCAGTTTCTTCGAGATGCTGGGGGAATATATCATTGCCGGTTTTACCGTTGCCGTCATAGTCGCGGCCATGTTGATTGGCTTTATCGCCCTGATTGCCTTGGTCAACTATCTGTTTGAGGTGGTGTTCGGTATCAGTTTCCAACAGGTATTGGGTTATGTGTTCTATCCCTTGGCCTGGTTGATAGGTATTCCTGCCAGCGAAGCGATGCAAGCGGGCAGTATCATGGCCACCAAGTTGGTAACCAATGAGTTTGTCGCCATGATAGATATGAGCAAAATGGTCAAAGAGGGGGCCTTGTCGGCTCATACCACTGGAGTGTTGTCGGTGTTCCTGGTGTCTTTTGCCAACTTCAGTTCAATTGGAATGATTGCCGGCGCGGTGAAGGCGCTCAGCCCTGAAAAAGGTGCTGTAGTATCCCGCTATGGTCTCAAACTGGTTTACGGGGCGACTCTGGTCAGCTTATTGTCGGCGGTTATTGCAGGCATCATGCTCTAAGCAGTGGGGAGCCGAGGCTCCCCCCTGTTTCTTCAAACCGAGTCTGCGGCGGCCGGTAAGCTCTCTAGCGCCCCTGGCGTGTCGGCACATACGCGATTGCGGCCACTGTTTTTGGCTTGGTATAGTGCGCGGTCGGCTCGTTTTACGGCCGCTTCTATCGATTCTGTTGCAATTTCAACCTCGGCCACGCCCAAGCTTATGGTGCAACTTATCCTGTCTCCCGTGTCGGCGGTTAGCTGCATCGCTTCGACATTGAGGCGCAGCTGCTCGGCTCGCTGCAGGGCTTGGCTTAGGGAGGCTCCCGGAAGCAAGATCACGAACTCTTCACCGCCGAAGCGGGCCGCCATCTCGGCTCCTTGGCAGTGTTGCTTCAATAATTTGGTCAGGGCGACGATCACCCTGTCGCCCAAGTGATGACCAAAGTTATCGTTGATCTGCTTGAAACTGTCTATATCCAGAATAAGCACAGAGATAGCCTCGCCATTGCGGCCGGCCAGCTTAAGTTGATAGTCGGCCTCAGAATAGAAATAGCGCCGGTTATAGAGTTTGGTCAGAGGATCTGTGGCCGCCTGGCGTTTGAGTTCTTCCTGCGAGGCGCGGATATCCTCCAGGATTTTAATCCTGTAGGAGATGATAAATGCCAGGGTCAGGGCTTCCAGCATAATGCCTATGCCGACTCCGTGGCTGCTGAGATAGCTCGGAGAGATCAAGCCCTTGTAGAAGAGCACGGCTATGCCGTTGAAGATCACGAAGAAGCTGTGGCCCACCAGAAAGTACTTCACCAGGGGGTTGCCCTTGCGATAGAGGGAGATACTCACAGAGAAGGTCACCAGCATCATGAGTGCAGCCAGGCTGCTGGCGGGTTTGAGTGCCGCAGAGATATCAAATAAGCCCCAGAACAGGGTCGCCAGCAGTAACAGCAACATCAGCTGCAACGCCTTGTGCTCTGTGGGGTAGAACTGCCTGGTCTCGAAGATGGCCGTCATAAACAGCAGCAGGAAAATCGGCATGGTGATCAGCGACAGATTGAGCATGAAGACGCTCGAGCCGTAGGCGTTGAACACGCTGGCAACTAGACCATAGGATAAGGCTATCCACACCAGACCCGAGATCAGATACAACGAATAGTAGATGTTCTCTTTCTTACTGGTGGCGAAATACAGCAGGCAGTTGTAGAACACCAGTGCCAGCAACATGCCCACCATAAGTGCAATATCATAGTGAGTGCTCACCAGGGCCCGCCGCGAGTTTTCCTCATCCATCAGTGTCATGGCAAACCATTGATGGGAGTAGGCGTGGCTACGAATATACAGGGTTGTTATCTGATCTGGGGCCAGCTTCAATGGGTAGACGCCTGTACCCCGATACATGAGTGGGTTGTCGGCGGCCTGTTCGAGATCCAACTGCTCGTGTCGTTGCAGTTGTTGGCCGCTTTCCTCATATATGTCGATTTGCTGCACATGGTAAGCATGGGGCAGGTGTAAAAACAGCGGCTTTTCCTGCGAGAGCTTATTGTGCAGTATCAGCTTGAACCAAGTGACCCTGGCATTGGTGCCCAAGGTGGTGACATTATTGGTTACGCCGAAAGGCTTCTGGCTTGCCTGCTCAAAACCGAGACTCTGGCTGTCATCAATAAAATAGCCGATTTTGAATTCATCAAGCGCGACGCTGCTTTGTTCTATGTCAACAATGGGAAGCTTAACCTGCTCTAATGCAAATAGTTTTAGGCTGGTTAGCAGCAAAAACAGACACAGCAACGTATATCTCAATTCCATTCAGGTATCCATCTTCCCTGGCGCCGGCATGTCCAGGCGCCTCTTTATTGCTCAATGGTACCCAAGGATAAAAAGTGTCGCCAGCAATACCATGCTACATGCGGTTTATCGCAGACAATTATTGACGTTGATCTTTCGGTGAATCCATTACCACCATGGTGGTGATGGATTTGACTTGAGGATATTCTCCGAGGACTTCGGCATGAAAACGTTTATAGCTGCTGAGATCTTTGGTCTCGACCCGCAACAGGTATTCGTTGGCGCCTGTGATATTGTGGCACTCGATCACTTCCCTGGCGTAGCGGATATGCTCTTCAAAGCCCAACTGGGATTGTTTACTGTGACTGTTGAGGCCTATGGCCACGTAAGCAATAAAACCTATGTTCAGTTGGCTCTTGTCCAATACGGCCCGGTAGCCCTTGATCAGTTTTTTTCGCTCCAGTTCCTGTACCCGCCTCAGGGTGGCAGAGGGAGATAATCCCACCCGCTCGGCCAACTCGACATTGGAGATCCGGCCATCACTCTGTAGCTCTTGCAATATTCTTTCGTCAAATCTATCCATGGTGATGTTTTGTTGCTTACTTTTCGCTTTAAGAGCAAATATAAGCACAAAATTGCGTACCAATCCATCTAGTATTTGCTGACTGTTTATTTCAGGAGTAAAGCAAGAATGGAGCCTAATTTGCTATGGCCTTTGGTGATGTTTGCCTTTGTTTCAACCGTGACCCCAGGGCCCAACAACATCATGCTGATGACGTCAGGTGCTAATGTGGGTTTTATTCGCACCTTACCGCATATGCTGGGGATAATACTGGGGTTCAGCCTGATGCTGTTGTTGGTGGGGATCGGCGTGACCGGCTTGTTTCAGGCCTATCCTTGGTTGCACCAGTTACTGAGTTTGCTCTGTATTGCTTACATGGTGTATCTGGCGTTGAAAATCGCCTTGAGTCGTCCGGGAAATACCAATGAAGGTTATCGCAGCATGACCTTCATCCAAGCGGCATTGTTTCAGTGGCTCAATCCCAAGGGATGGTCCATGGCGCTGGCGGCGGTGAGTCTTTACAACCCGAGTGCAAGTTGGCAGCAGTTGTTGCTGATCTCTGTAATATTTGCCTTGGTCAATGTCCCGTCTGTCAGTATCTGGACCCTTATCGGCAAACAGTTGAGTCGCTGGCTGACGGCGCCCAACTACGCCCGTGGTTTTAACCTGTTGATGGGCGGTCTTTTGCTGGCATCCATAGTACCCATGCTCTGATGTTCGCTTTCCATGGCATTAATATGAAAGAAGGCGACCCTGAGTCGCCTTCTTGCTTGGATGCCGATTATCGGCGATTAACGTGGGCCCGGCTCGGCATAATGGGTCATCCAGTCTTTGACCTGGTTATACCAATAGATAGAGTTATTGGGCTTCATGATCCAGTGGTTCTCATCGGGGAAATAGATCATCCGCGATTCCACTCCACGGCTTTGCAGGGTGCGGAACAGCTCAAAACCTTGCCCCACGGGCACCCGGTAGTCCAGCTGACCATGGCTCACCAGCGTCGGTGTATTGAAACCTGCGGCAAAGTAATGGGGTGAAATCGACTGGTAGATCTCCGGGTTTTCCCAGTAGTGGCCGAAGCGGGTGCTGTGCACGGCGAAGTCGGAAGCCATCTGGGAGTACATGTCGTACACGGCGGCATGGATCAACAGCGCCTTGAACGGATGCTTCTGCCCGAGGATGATGGAGGTCAGATAGCCGCCGTAGCTGGCACCACCGGCCACCATGCGATCGCTGTCGATCCAGCTCTTTTGTTCAAACCAGTCGGCCGCCTTGAGGACATCATCCAGAGACTTGTTTTTCCAGTCCGGGTTGATGGCATCGGCAAAGTCCTGGCCGAAGCCGCTGGAACCGTGGAAATTGGGCCAGGCGGTGACATAACCCCAGGAGGCAAAGGTCTGGGCGTTCCAGCGATAGTGGAAACCATCACTGATGGCGTTGTGTGGGCCGCCGTGTACCAGCATAAACAGCGGGTACTTCTTGCTGCGATCGAAACCCGGTGGGTAGTGCACCCACATCTGGATATCCTGGTTGTTGTAACCCTTGTAGGTCACAGACTCATAGCTGCCCAGATCCACATCCTTGAGCAGTTCATCATTGAACTGCTCCAGCCTTTGGCCCTTGCCGTTCTTGGGATTGATCGCCAGCAGTCGCGCCGGATAAAGGAAGCTGTCGTTGAGGGCAATCAGAGTGCCTTTCTTACCTATCTGCGGCTGACCATAGTTGGTGTCCTTGGTGATCGCCTTCACTTTGCCGCTCTTGGCATCGATATGATAGATACGACTGGTGGCGGCATCATCAATGGCGGCGTAGAAGCCTTTGCCATCCGGCGTCCAACTGAACTGAGACACAGATCTGTCCCAATTGGCGGTCAGGGTCTTGAGCTTACGGCTGTGGATATCCAGCAGCATCAGCCTGGAGGTGTCGGCATAGAAACCCGGGATCTTCTGGCGAGTGAAGGCCAGCGTCTTGCCGTCGGGGCTGAAGCTTGGGCGGCTATCGGGCGCTTCGTTGTCCGGTGTCAGGTTTTCTGCCTTGTCTGCGCCTATCTTGCCGAGGAAGATGTCCAGCTTGGGATCGACCCGGTTGTCGGAACCGTAGGCGTTGAAGGCGATCAGTTTCTCATCGGCAGAAACATCATAGCTGCCGGCACTTTGACTCGAACGAGGCAGCTCATGGCCCAGCGTTTGAGTAATGGCTTCTATCTCACCTCCCTTGGCGGAAATTCGGAACACATGCGCCTGACGACGTTCATCCAGCCAGTGATCGAACTGGGCATAGGGCAGGGCATTCCACTGCTTGGCCGAGGTCTTGTTGTCCTTGTCGGCTTTCAGCTGATCTTGCATCTGCTTCCAGTCCTGCCCGGGGAAGATGTTGCTGATGAAATAAAGATGTTTGCCAACCCATTTGATGCCATACACGCCGGTAGGCACTTCGGTCAGCCGCTGGGCTTCACCCGGGCCATTCATCGGCAGCAGATAGATCTGCCCGGCATCGTCTTCATTGCGCTGGCTGACAAAGGCCAGAGTGTTGCCATCGGGAGAAAATACCGGGTTGCTCACCTTGAGTCCGGCGGCAGTCAGTGGGCGTTGATGTTTGCCATCGGCATCAAAGTACCAAAGTTGGGTCGACCCTTTGTCGGCCTTGACATCATACTCGGTCACGGGGGCGATGATATGCTCGCCGCCGGGCGATACTACCGGGCTGCCGATACGCTTGAGTTGCCACAATAGCTCAACCGACAAGGGCTTGCCCGGCTCTGCCCACGCCGATGCCAGTGGCATCAAGAGGCAGAGCAACAGAATTCCAACCTTCTTCACGGAAAGTCTCCTTTAGATACAGATAGTTATTATATTTGGCAGCGAAGGCTGCCTCGGGAGTATATCCCCGGATGATGAAAACAAGCTTATCCGGGCACGGTTTGATGGGATTATTTTGTGTAACTTTCTGTTAGCGCTCGTACGGTATCGTGCGAAATTTGGCCGTTTTGTATGGGGTTAAGTCAGGTTATTTATAATCAGAGGCTATAAAGAATAATAACTTAATATTTTGTCGTGCTTAAACTAGCGCTTATTATGCGGTAGATTCTCTCTTCATATACCGTTTCCCGTATAAGGTTCCATATGTCTATTGCAGTTATCGCATCCATTGCGGTATTTCTCGGCGTTCTGTTTATTCTGTTTCACCAACAGCAAAAAGAGCACAAATTATCCCGGCTGGTGCTGATCGGTTTAATCCTCGGCAGTGCCTATGGTTTCCTGATGCAGTCTTACTTTGGCGTGGACAGCCCGGTCACTGCAGAGGCGCTCAGTTGGATAGCCATAGTCGGTGGTGGCTATGTGGCCTTGCTGAAGATGGTGATCATGCCCTTGGTGTTGGTGTCCATGGTAGCGGCAGTGGTCAAGTTGGATAAGGGCGGCTCGCTCGGCAAGATTTCCTCCCTGACCATATTTATTTTGATGGCGACCACGGCCGTAGCGGCTTTGATAGGTATTCTGGTCACTTCCATCTCAGGGATTTCTGCCGAGGGGCTGATAGCCGGTAGCCGGGAAACGGCGCAAATGGCGGTATTGGATACCAAGGCGGCTTCGATTGCCGATCTGACTGTACCGCAAATGCTGCTGAGCTTTATTCCGGTAAATCCTTTTGCCGATCTGGCTGGTACCCGTTCCACTTCCATCATTGCCGTGGTGATTTTTGGTATCCTCCTCGGGATAGCGGCCCGCAAAGTGATGCATGAGAAAGAGCAACTGGAATCCCCTATACGAACCTTTGTTGAAGGTGCGCAGGCGATTGTTATGCGCCTGGTGAAGATGATTATGGCGCTGACTCCCTATGGTATTGCCGCGCTAATGGCCAAGGTGGTCGCCTCTTCCAGCGCTGCCGATATGCTCAACCTGTTGGGTTTTATTCTGGCCTCTTACGTCGCCATCCTGCTGATGTTTGTTGTTCACGGCATGCTGGTGGCTATGGTAGGCGTTAGCCCGCTGGACTACTTCCGTAAAATTTGGCCCGTGCTGACCTTTGCCTTCTCGTCGCGCAGTTCGGCGGCGACTATTCCGTTGAATGTCGAGGCTCAGGTGACCCAGCTGAATGTGCCGCCGGCCATTGCCAATCTGGCGGCCTCGTTCGGTGCCACTATCGGTCAGAACGGCTGCGCCGGTATCTATCCTGCCATGTTGGCTGTCATGGTGGCGCCCAGCATGGGCATAGATCCACTGGACTTGCATTTCATGCTGTCCTTGATTGCCATAGTGACCATCAGCTCCTTCGGGATAGCCGGTGTCGGTGGCGGTGCAACATTTGCGGCGCTGATCGTTCTGCCTGCCATGGGGCTGCCGGTGGCCATTGTGGCGCTGCTGATCTCCATCGAGCCGCTGATTGATATGGCGCGTACCGCCTTGAACGTATCCGGCTCCATGACCGCAGGTACCATGACCAGTCGGCTGTTGAAGCAAACCACGGAAAACCAGACGGCCGATCAGCAGTAAGTTGCCCCGGCTAACGGTTTGACAAAAAGGATGCTGCGGCATCCTTTTTTAGATTGGCACAGGTAATGAAAATCTTACTTAAAAAGGACATTACCCCGCATCCGATTATGGAGATAGCCTTTAAAATTAATGTTTTATATCTATATTTTTTTAATTGTTTTCTTGGCATTCTCAAAAATTGAGTTGGAGATATGCTCTGGAAAACCCTCGGGGAGATTCGCCTTTACTTGCGAGATTGCCTCAGGTAACACACTTTTCATTTCATCCATTATTCTTTGCATCTTATCCTGACTAAAATTCACAGCTTTAGCAGTATCTAAAAAGTGACGAGGCAGGATTTTATTGATTTCATACTTCTTGCCTTTTGTGGCTTTCAACCCCATTGCGAGCTTAAGTTGTCTAATATTAAGTCCTTTTCCTCCCAACAATGGGTAGGCCGACAAAATGTCGTAGAATGGAGTGAGTCGATAGCTACCTCCTCTATCAATATAGATAGAAAAGTTTTTAGCATGTCCATCCGTAGCCCCAATGATCCATTGAAATACCTGGAATCTCATGAAGTTATATCGATCTTCAAGTGCATTACTTGAGCCCATTAATAACTTCATGATCTGTTCTATGCCTGGACCACCTTGAGATTCATATTTGATGGATGATGGCATACCAAACACTTGGCAAATATCTTCTTGAGGTAAGCGTAGCAAGCCTGCTCTGTCTTTTGTCCAGCGTCGATCAAATCGTTCTACAGCTAAAGCTTTAAGGTTGTCTGTTTTGATTATATTGACGCTGGGAACTGCGAATCCCAGCGCTTTAGCTAGCTCAATGCAAAGATATTCATTTTCTACGCTATCTTTGAGATCCAGTGTCGCGCTAGCTTGTGGTATTTCGCCTATTGGCAGCTTGATAATGTGAGTGGTTGGGGTGTTTCCTTTCGGTATACACCATTGTCCATCAATGAATAAGAGTGCGGTTTTTTCTTGAGCACCTGCCACTGAGATCCTAAAGTCTTCTTCCTCTTTGAGCATTCCGAGGGGAATATCAGACTTGTATGCAGAAAGAACGGCTTCTAGTTTCTTGTTATCCAATATTTCGTAGCTGAGTGGCTCTTTTTTATAGGGGTGTTCGGGAGGAAATAGTGCAATAGCACCAACACTATCCTTTCCAATTTCTTTCAAAAGATCAAATGGTTGTTTGGATGAGGCTTTGTACCTTGCAACGATTCTGTCTCTGACTTGTGGGCTGTCTGGTAAGAGGTTGTCAAAATAGTTGATAACGGCATCGGAAGTGATAGTCGGTAATTGAAGCCTCAAAGACAATGACAGTGGGCGAGCCATTGCATTGGTTATCCAGTCCTTATCATATTGAAAAGTGTGAGCGCCGTTCTTATGCTTCGCCAAGGTGCCAACAAGTTCACCATTCATGTATGCTATTAGCTTTTGCATTACCAACTCTCATCATCATTTTCACTTGGCGAAGTCAGCTGTGTTTTTTCTTGGATACTCAGTGTTAGATCCATAGCTTGTACAAGCTTAAAGAAGGTAGAAAGCGTTGTTTTGTTGGGGTTGTTCTCGAAGTTCGAGATTGTTGCTTGCTTTATACCGACTTTTTTCGCCAACTCTGACTGAGTCCAGCCATTCTTTTGGCGTATCAGTAGCATCATATCTGCGAGTTGCTTTGGACTATATATCATTAGTTCCAGCCCTCAATGATTAGAGATGAATTTTAAAGTTATCTCATATCCCCACTAGAGGATTAGCTAGTATTTATCCCTTTATTGGGATAAATGCTACTTTATACCCACTGGGGTATAATTGACTAAATATCCGCTATTGAGGATATTTAGTCAATAGAAGTCAGAAGGAACAATGATATTGAGCTGAGTCATATACTGCTCTAGCATCCTGTTTAGTTTTGATCCGCACTCTCATCCCAAAGGACAACCCCCAAAAGGGGAAAGCTGGATTTTTGTTGTCTAAGGTGGTTATAATTCCGCCATCCTCGCCTATTGGAGCTCACGCCAAAATGAACAACTGACACCTGATCACCAATCTTTTTTACTTTTCCATTATTAGATTGGCAGGGTCGGTCGGCGTGTTCGTTCAAGTCTTTATTGTTGCAGTCAGTTGGTACTCATTCGCCATATCATGACTGCTTAAACCCGGATCGGATCTCGCCGTGCCTCCCTGTCTGCAGGAGGCAAGATGCAGGCATTTAATGCAAGACAAATCTCACTCTATACTCATGGCCTTGAGCCATTGTTTGCCGATATCAGCTGTAGTCTGAGCGCTAGAATGACCGGCCTGATTGGTCGCAACGGCATAGGCAAGAGTTTGCTGGGCGAAATACTCTGCGGTTTGAGAGCGCCGGATAGCGGCACGGTTGAGCGCCGGGGCATTTGCGGTATATACCGGCAGCAGCAAGAACCCAAGCTGCTAACGGCTACAGCAAGCCGGGTTGATGGCACATCATCCCAAGTGCCGACAATGCAAACCGGAAGCTGCCTGAGCCAATGCCTGGGCTTGGCGACCAGATTACAGGCGCTGGCACAAATAGAGCAGGGTTGTTGTGAAAGTCATTGGTTTGAGCAGCTCAATGACAACTGGCAGGTGCGGCAAACCTTTTGCGAACTCTGCCGGGAGCTGGGGTTGCCGGCAGAGCCCGAGCTTGAGTTCGAACGCCTCAGTGGTGGCCAGCAGGCCAAGTTGAAACTGTGGCGTTTGTTTCAAAGCGAGGCCGACTGGTTGCTGCTCGATGAGCCTTCCAATCATTTGGACAGAGGCGGCAGACAGTGGCTGTGGCAGCGGATGTCGGCATTTTCTGGGCAGATCCTGCTGATAAGCCACGACATAGATCTGCTGCGACAGATGGATGAAATCTGGGAGCTCAACAGCTTGAGGCTGGATTCCTATGGCGGCAACTATGACAGCTATTGGCATCAGCACACCCTGGCACAGCAAGCGCTTGAACGCAGGTTGGAGAATGTCGACAAGGCCCGGCGTCAGGTAAGAAAGCAGGCGCAGTTGAGTCGGGAGCGGGCACAACAGAGGGCTGCCAAAGGGGAGAAATTGGCGCGCAGTGGCAGCCAGGCCAAGGTGTTGCTCGACCGTCAAAAAGAGCGGGCCGGTGCCAATGCGGCGGCCATGGCGACCCGGGAGCGGCGACATCAGCGACTGCTGGACTCTGAGCTTGCCGGGCTGAAACAGCAGTGTGAGCAAAGGCGTAGGCAAAACCTGACTCTGGGGCGCGAAACCCATGGCCAGCCAGTGGCAAAGCAGACTTTGGTAAGGCTATTGGACGCTGTCTTGCCCTATGGCAGTCGAGAACCTATCAATTTAACCCTCAGCAGTGGCGAGAAACTGCGTTTGGCGGGGGCCAATGGCAGTGGTAAGTCCAGCTTGCTTCGGGTCTTGCAGGCTAGGCTGGCGTTGAGCTCTGGGCAAGTGCAACTCAATGGCCACAGTGTCTATCTGGATCAGCATTTCAGCTTACTCAAGCCAGAGTGGACACTGCTGGAAACCCTGCAGCGCTGTGCTCAAGTTGATAGCAGCCCGATTGATCATAACCAGGTGAATCACAGCCTGATGGATGACAGTCAGCGCCGCACTCTGCTGGCCCAGATAGGCTTTCGCGCCGAGCAGGTGCACCGCACTGTGGCTTGTCTCAGCGGCGGTGAAAAGATGAAGCTGGCCATGCTTTATGTCAGTCATCAGCGGGGCAATCCCTTACTGCTGCTGGATGAGCCTGACAATCATCTGGATATAGAATCGAAAGCGCGTCTGGCAGCGGCGCTGGCAGCATACCCGGGCGCTTTTATTCTGGTCAGTCACGATGAGGAGTTTGTGGCGCAGACCGGCATTGAAGAAGCGTTTTCCCTGTCAAATAGCGGATCTTAAACTTTTAACCTCAGAGCGTGAATTTGGCTATGGTTTTTTGAATACCCACCACATCAGTGCCGCGCTTGAGCTCTTTGACCAGGGGCTCTGCCTGGCCTGAGATCCACAGCTTGAGCTCGGCATCCATATCGAAGCGTCCGGCGGTTTCCACTTCAAAGTGCACTATCGCCTTGTAGGGGATGGAGTGATAACTCACTTTCTTGCCGGTCATGCCTTGTTTATCTATCAAGATCAGGCGCTTGCTGGTGAAGACAAACATGTCGCGAACCAGTTTATAGGCCAGCTGCAACTGTTCGCTGTCGGCCATAATCGGCGCCAGTTCTTCGTTGAGTTTATCCAGATCCACTTCACTGGCGTTGCCCATCAAGGCGTTCAAAAAAACCATGTTTTTCTCCTTAACCCACCAACAGCATTTCACACTTATGGCAGTCGAACACCAGCTTGAACTGCTTGCCACCCAGCTCCATTTCCAGCGGCTCTGCCTTGATCCCCGGCACTTCTTTGGGGCACATGTTGTAGCTGTAACGTATGCAGTGTTTGGTGATCATCAAAGGCGCATCGCCTTTCACCGGCCGCACTTCATAGGCATCGCGGATGGATACCACCCCGTGACGGGTATAGAAGTCCTTGGCTTTTTGGTTGGCCACATTGCCAAGATAGGTCAGGCTGCGCTGCGGGAAGCGGGCGCTGTCGTCCCGTACCCAGGGCGTGGGTCTTTGATACCCCTGAATGCGCGCTTCGTCCAGCGCAGCAATGGCATCACGGCGCAGGCCATTGATGATGGATGCCGGTACAAAAACGGCTTCTGCATCGCCCAAATCCACTTGTCCGAGACGAAAATCTGTATTGCCCAGCTTGGCGAGATGCTTGCCGAGTGATTCACGGTTGCGGCCAATATCCTTGGCCTGCTGTTTTTCGAAGTCAGCGGTCACTGTCGCCTGATGACCATGACGGTCGGCGGCAGTCAGCGCCAGACCTGTCTGGGTATTGCTGAGGCTGAAGTCCAGCAACAGGGTTCGCTCGGCAGATTCTTTGGCCAGCAGGGCTTCAAAGGCCTGATCTTTGTTGCGATACAAGGTGGCACCGACATAGAGATCTTTCGGCATGTTTTTCAGATACAGGGTGTTACCCTCGGCGCGGTTGACCCGAAAACCTGTCAGCTTGTCATCCGACAACCTGGCCTTTTGATAGTTGGCGGCGAAGAAGCCCAGGCCATCACCGTTGTGGAACTCGGCATTCGAGTCGACCTGGATGAAGTCTTTGCCTATCTTGCTGACTTTACCTACTTCTACTCCCAAGTATTTCGGGGTGCGGAAGTCGCCGATGTCTGCCTTGCGCTCATTGACAAAGTAGTCCGTCTTGCCGCGGTTAAAGCTCTTGTCCGGATCCGGGGTGAAGCTGTAGCGGCAGCGGCCGTGGGACGAGGGTTCAAACTCGGGTCGACGCGCCATGATGGCATCCAGTTGCTGGCGGTAGTGAGCGGTAACATTCTTGACGTAGCTGAGGTCCTTGAGTCGGCCCTCTATCTTGAAGGAGCGGATCCCGGCGTCGATCAGCGCTTCGAGGTTATCTGTCTGATTGTTGTCCTTCAGCGACAGCATATGGTCGTTGCTGGCAATGATGTCGCCCTGGCGGGTCTTGAGATTACCCGGCATCCGGCATTGCTGTGAGCATTCGCCGCGGTTGGCACTGCGGTCTGTGTAGGCTTCACTGATATAGCATTGGCCGCTGTAGGCCACGCACAGGGCGCCATGGATAAAGAACTCCAGTCGCATCTTGGTCTCGGCGGCCACGGCGCGAATTTGGCTCAGACTCAGCTCCCGCGCCAACACTACTTGGGAGAAGCCCACATGCTCGAGAAAGGCGACTTTGGCCGGAACCCTGTTATCCATCTGGGTACTGGCGTGCAGTGCAATAGGTGGCAAGTCCAGCTCAAGCAACCCCAGGTCCTGCACAATAATGGCATCGGCACCTGCCTCGTACACGGCCCAGATCAGGCGATTGGCTTCTTCCAGTTCATCGTCCAGCAATATGGTATTGAAGGTGACAAATACCTGGGCGTGATATCTATGGGCAAACTCACACAGGCGAGCAATGTCCTCGACACTGTTGCCGGCAGTATGGCGGGCACCGAACGCCGGGCCACCAATGTAGACGGCATCCGCCCCGTGGCGAATGGCCTCGATACCGAAATCGGCATTCTTGGCCGGAGCCATCAACTCCAGCTTATTGTCGGCCAGTTGCACCGCTTGGCTGGGGGCGGCATCAGGGGCTTGTGCCTGTTGGCCGGGATTAAAGAGTTCAACACCTGTAGTGGACATGGCTTACCGCTCGTCTGGAAATGCCTGAAAATTTCGGGCACAAATTATAGCAGAGCCAGTAATTCATGAAAGCCTAAGGAATCAGATGCACCAATTTCTTCGGTTGGAAAGTGGCTGCCTGGCTTGAGAGCAACCGCTGATGGAAGGTTTCAGGCAGACAAAAAACGGGAGCCCTGAGGCTCCCGTTGGCAGTTGTTTACTTCAACTTTGCATCAATCGTTCAGGTGGGCACAGCGACCAAACTCGGCTCCGCCTTTGACGGCAGCAACCACCTGTTTTGGGAAGCTGAGCTGAACATCCTGGCCCTCCCGGCAGACAAAGGCCTTGTTCAGATCGACATCGATAGACAAGACAGCTCCTGCGATACCACCCATCATTTCAGAGCCGTTGGCACTGATGGCAAAAGGGTTGTTTATGGTCAGTGCCTTGGCTTCGGTAACGCCTTGCTTGGCGAAGAACTCCTTGGTGCTCATCCAGCCCAAACCTTCCAGGTAGATACCACCACTGAAACCGGTAAACAGGCTACCGGAGCGAGCAGTAATCATCGACAGATCGTCGCTGGCATCAAGCAGCAGCATACGCGGTACGCCAAATTCGGCGCTGATGCTGTCGTGATCCCAACCTTCGGCACACAGATTACCCAGGAAGAAGTGATTGAAAGGTACCTGCTCACACCAGCGCAGGCTGCCTATGTTCTCCTGTTGGCCCGAGTCCGTATGCCACAGGGTGACTCCGGTGCGGGTGCCAAAGCCAACCGTGCTGCCGTCGTTGGATATCACCGAGGAGTCCTGGGCGCCAAACTCAGCCGAGGTGTCGTGGAAGCGGCCATCGACCCAGGCAACTTGACTGGTGCCATCATAAGTGCCGGTAATGGTACTGCCGTTGCCGGCTATCCTGTCGGCACGCAACCATTGAACCTTTTCGGCAAATTGGTAAGGCAGTTGCTGCATACCGGCCTTCTTGGTCCAGATAAAGGGCACTATCTCGTCCTTGAATGCACTCTGGCAGGCGCCGTTACCGTCAGTATCCAGATAGGCGGTGCCGACAACTGTGTCGCCATTGTCATCCATATCCCAGACATAGCTGGAGTTGGTGCCTGACTGCCCCGAGCCACCGCAGCTGTTACCGTTGAGATCCCCAAGCGAGGTTAGTTTGTCGCTGCGCAGATCCCAGATGGCGGCATTGCTGATGCCGTTGCCACTGAAGTCCGCCATGACACCGGCCTTGGTGGCGTTTTTGTTCATGGTGGCGTGTCCGGCAACCACGGCATTACCGGCCGGGTGCAGCTCGAACAGGGCCTTCTTGGTGCTGTCATAGAGGAAAGGCGTGCTGCCGGTTATCCCCATGGCACGTTTGCCGTTCTTGGCATGATCCAGCACAAAGGCGCTTACCAACGGGGTATATTGGATGCCATCGCTATAGCCGTTGAAATAGATATCGGCCTGTTTGGTCACCCCGGCTTCGGCAATGATAGGAGTGAAATCACAAGCTCTATCGCTGGCCGGATTACTGCTTTCATTGCTGTTCCAATACTCGGCCTCTGACAATAGGGCGGTTTGTTGGGTTGGATAACCACCGGCCTTGATGGTCTCCATATAGAGCACATAGCGACCGCCGGGTGTCAGACCATTGATGGTGAACTTGCCATCCGGGCCTACAAGCCCTTGAGTCAGGTTGCCGGACTGTTGAGTGACCACATCGTACAGTGGGTTATCCAGGTTGCGGGCCACCATGTTCATGCCCGAATAGTCCACTCCTTCCTTGGTGTACAAGGTGCCGGAAATCGAGCCGTAGCCAGAAAGATATTCAGCCGTTGGATAGAGATCGGACAGGTTGACTATGTCGTCGCGCACATTGACCGTTGATTGCTCGGCGCCCTGAATCCCCAACACATTGATGAAGGGGAACATGGTTTCAATAGTGTCCGGCGCTATCTGGCTGGCGCTGGTGTATTGATTGGTGATGGCGCAACCCGGTACTCCGTCATATTGCGGGCTGTAAGAGGCCGACATATAGCTGAGATGGCCATTGGCCTGGGAGTGCGACATGTTGAGGGCGTGGCCGAATTCATGGGTAAATACCCCGGCAATCATTTCGCCTTCTGTGTCATCTATACCCACGTACCAGCCGTTCATCAAGGCAGTGGCCTCGAGGATTTCACCGGTTTCTTCATCGGCCCACTCGGGGAAGGCTATCCCCAGTACCTGGCTGCGTGGTACGCCGAAATACTGTTCCAGTATCTGGCCGTCGGTGTCATAGTTGACCCAGAAACCATAGCCGTTTACGGCGGAATAGATCTGGTCGACATTGGTTTGATTGACGTCCTGGATGCCGATTTGCTGTTCAATGGTGCCCTGCACCGACATCTCAAAGGTGGAGGTTTCCACCGCTGACCATTCGCCCACGGCCTTGGCGGTAATGGCATTGGCCTGAGCTATGCTGAGGAAGGTGTAATCCCTGTCCAGCACTGTACCTGCCGGGATAACAGTGCCGTCCGGCAGTGTGATGTCGAGATTGAACACCTGCCCCTTTTCCAGAATGGTGAAGGTTTGTACGTCAACCCCATCCTTGTTTTTAATCACAGGGCCGCCGTCGGTATAGACGGGAATCGCCCCCTTGGAAGTATCCCACTTATAGGGCTGCATTGTGGGTTCGTGAATATACAGCGGGCCACCGGCCAGCGCGGCAGAGGAGACTGAGCCCAACAGTAAGGCCGTGGCAATTCTTGAAAGCTTCATTATTTGGCCTCCTGTACCAGTTTGCCAACCAGAGACATAAATGCGGCGGCATCCACAGCGCCGGCCGTGGTGATAAGGCTCTGCTCTTCAGGGCTGAGCGACTGGGTGTTCATGCCATCAAACAGGCCTATGTTGCCCAGTTGATTGCTGACTTTGCCGTTTTGCACAATGAATTTGCCTTGTTCCAACCCTACGGTAGAAGTCAGGCCGGCACCGAGATCCGGATTCATAAAGGCCACTACCTGCTCGCCAACCGACCAGCGGGCGAAGCCTTCGGGGGATACGCCCAGGTAGACTTTGCCATTACCCATAGCACGGGGCTTGAGCAAACCAAACTGGCGGAAGGTATATTCGCTGCCTGCCTTATGTTTGTTCTTGGCATCCATACCTACCCGAATAGTGATCTGGGTATAGGGGCGTTTGCGCTCATCAAAGCCATCGGTCACAGACACCACTTGGCCCGAGACTATGCTGGACGCCTGACTGGTCAATTGACTGAGATTTTGTTTGAGATGTTTTTGGGCCACGGCTGCCGGTGTCAGCAGCAAAGTGGCTGAGACGAGACATAGCGCCGATAGACGCTGGAACCACTGGGATCTTGTCACTGTAATACCTCCTGTATGATTGGGATAAATTCAGCTTTCGATCATCGACCCATACTTCCTTGGCCGAATATTGACCGAGCACCTACTTAAGCACGCCGACTCAATGGGAGGCACGGCAAATGATGTAGCGTTTTGTAGCGTTTTTGTTAAACGCACACGGTTTGTCTCAATCTTGTGTTAGGTGAGGGCGATGGCGGAGAGACAAGAGGGAATAGATTGGCTTTCAACACACCTTTGGTTATCTTTTGCTCAGCGTGAGCTGTTTGCCATGCTGAATATCAGTTAATAACAGGGAGAGTGCTGATGAGCTGTAACTTTTGTGGTGGGCGTTTGAATAGTGGAATGTTACGTAAACAGGAGCCGGGAAGCGGCCGAAAGTTTAAGTCGTGTCCCAACTGTTCAACGACTCATGGTGAGGAACATATATTTCATCCCTATCTCACTGATTTTGGTAATACGCCGGCACGAGTGACAGCGGCCAATCCGGACGGGCATCAAAGTTATTGCAGAAATTGCCGGGCGCTTGATACGGGTATTGATTCAGAGAACTATCAAAAATGGACGGTGCGAACAAGTCCCATGTGTGCTCTGCGTCGGCTTACAGGCCTGGATGCAAGGCGTGGTTCGCAGCAAATGGCCCTAGCCCTTTGCAAGAAGCACAACACAGCAGACAGGTCTGTAAGCCACGCCCTTCGGGGCTTTCACAGCAACCGACTCTCTGCGTTATCCGACTTCAACATGCCCCGGCATGCCTTCAGTCAGATGCCTTGAGCGCCAATTGCTGTGTAAGCCACTCTCTACAAAAGAGAAGGCCACGAGGACCTATTCGCACCTTCCTAAGCGTTGCAGCGAACTGAGCTGATGGCACAGCCAATTTGTCAGCCTAATACCTGATGAATGACAGAACATGACATCGGCCCTCAAAGCCAAATGAGTCAGGCCTTGAGGGCGCACAAGATTAAACAGACTTGTTCATTTGGGCTTTGGCGGCTTCAACCTTGGAGAAATCCAGTCCCAGTTCTTCCACGGCTTCTTTGATCAGTGCCGGGTTCTGCATCACTTGCATCATCAACCCCTGCAGCTTTTCCGGTGGCAATCCCAACTGCCCCAGAGTGCCCATGGCCATCAGGGGATTTTCGGTCAGGCTCTGGAACAGGCTGTTTATTTGTTCATCGCTGATATTGTGCTCTTTCAGCAGGGCAATAATAGGATTCATAAGCTCCTCATTGGTTTGAAACATTCAATTTGCGCTGATTTTAACAGAAGAAACAGACCCGAATAGGTATTTCCTTACTAGTGAAAGAAAATGAAGCAGGATATCGATTACATCAGCCCTAGTCATAGTGGCAATTGGTGGCTAACCAATTGCCTATATTGCAAATATTAAGCAGTTCCACTCGATAGCCGACGAGTACCTTTGGCAGCTTATAACGCCTCAGCTAATCGAATCAGATTGTCATTGTCTATGTTCATCGACAGAGAGGTTATTGCCGCCCGACTCTGCTCCGTGTCACCAAGCTTGATGAGCAGTGATTGGACTATGCTGGCACGTGCGGTTAACTGATCAACGGTCAGGTTCGGATAAGTGCTATTGGCTATCGATAATGCGTGGATGGTCAATGTCTGGCTCTCCAGCTTGTCTGCATCGCGGATAGTTTGTCGATTATTGGCGTAATCGCTATAAAAATCAGTGACCTCGTAGAGGGCAGACTCCACTTTTTCTGAGGCAGGGCGTTCAGTTCCGTAATCGACTGAAGTCAGTGCACCATTGGCGTCGAATACGGCCGTAAAAGAGTTACTTTCTCCAATATGGTTTTGGTAGGGCAAAATGCCTACGTGGCCGAATTCAGGCGCATTAATAAAACCGCTGAATACCATCGTCAGGTTATTTTGTTTCTTAGCAGTGTCTTGTCGCACTAATAGTAGTTTGCGGGTTCCGAACGTTGTGTAATACAACCCCGGATAATCCTCTTCCGCTTTTAAGGTGCTCTCTTTCGCTAATCCGACATCAGCCAGTTTTTCAAGTGATAGTCCAAATAGGTATCTATTGGCCATAGTTATCGCCACGTCATTTCTTAACTCGGTATCCTGGGATATTACCCAAGGCAAGAAATCATCACTAACAAGAGGCAATAGATAAGGCTGATTTTGGGGGATTGATGCTGTATCTATGGTGTATTCGCGTTGCACTGAGATTTCTTTCTGGAATGTATCGAGTTCAAGAGTCGCCATGGATACGGCTTTCTGTGCGCTGAGTACCGCAGCTTCTTCTGCGGAGGTATTCCCTTTTTTTGCGGCCAGGAGCTTCTGTTTTTTCTTCAGCTCTCCTTGTTTATTTGTCACTGTAGCTTTCAGGTTATCGATAACCACGGATACCAAGGGTTGATGCAAAAGTTTTGGAATACAAGCTGCTTTGGGAGGCGTAACACCTTGTCCCTGATTGTTTTTATCGCTTGGAGGGAGAGAAGCTGAACCAATCGATATAGGAATTCCCTGTGAAATGGCGGCAATGTTGGCTACGGTTTTTATCGCCGCCATGCCCAACTCTATGGATTTGTCGTCAGCATGGGTGGAAAAGGATTTAAGCAAACCATTGGGATGCATCACCACGTTCATGCCCCAGGCTTTGGAGAAAGCATGTAACTCTGAAGGGTTAATCACGAATACTTTGGTTAGATCAGGATGCCCTGTTTGTTTGACTGTTGCGGTAGTGTTGAAATCAAACTCCAGGGTATCATTGACCACACGACAAAAGACCAATTTATGAGTCAGCGTTACTGTTTGCGATGAAGCCGGCAAATGGTAAACCAAACCTTGCTTGGCCGATGTTGCACCGGGATCGTCATTACTTTTAATGACCGTTGTGGTGAGTGTACTGGTACATCCAGATAGGCAAAGCAAGGCCGCGGCCAAATGCACTGTTCGCATAGTGAATTCCTTTTCAATGAAGTGATGGAGACAACCTCATTAAAAGTAATCCCAGTTTCAGGTTCTTGCAAAAAGCACCAGCTTACGGGCGAAGGAGAGATACAGTAAGTGTTTGATGAGTATGGCTGTTATCAAAAATGTGGAACGGTCTTGAATTCAGGGATCCTCACCCGAATAGGCGAGAGCCCCTGAACAGCTCAGTTGTTCGCTTAAGAGCCTCTTTTACTCAGGATCATAATCCAATACCGGGGCCAGCCATTTTTCGGCTTCGGCCACTGTCATCCCTTTGCGGTAGGCGTAGTCTTCCACCTGATCTCGGCCTATGTTGCTTACCCCAAAATAGCGTGATTGCGGGTGCGCAAAGTACCAGCCGCTGACCGCCGCAGTGGGGTACATGGCAAAGCTCTCGGTAATCTTGAGGTCGATACACTCGTCTGGCTTAAGAAGCTGCCAAAGCAGGCCTTTTTCCGTGTGGTCCGGGCAGGCAGGGTAGCCGGGAGCCGGGCGTATGCCCTTGTACTTTTCACGAATAAGCGCCTCGTTATCCAGGTTTTCTTCGCTGGCATAACCCCAAAATTCCTTACGCACCCGCTCGTGCATCCGCTCGGCGAAGGCTTCGGCCAGGCGGTCGGCCAGACACTTGAGCATGATGGCGCTGTAGTCATCGTGGGCCGCCTCGAAACGGGCAATATGGGCATCGATGCCATGGCCGGCGGTGACCGCAAATCCCCCCATATAGTCGGCCACGCCGCTCTCTTTGGGAGCAACAAAGTCAGAGAGACAGAAGTTGTGGTTGCCCACCCGCTCCAGCTGCATCCGTAGATGATGGGTGGTCAACAACACTTGGCTGCGAGAGTCATCTGTGTAGATCTCTATATCATCGAAGTTGACGCTGTTGGCGGGAAAGAGGCCGATAACGCCCTTGGCGGTGAGCCACTTCTCTTGGATGATTTGCTCCAACATCGCCTTGCCGTCGGCATAGACTTTACGGGCCTCAGTACCAACGACTTCATCATCCAGTATTTGCGGGAAATGACCGTGCAACTCCCAGGCGCGGAAAAATGGCGTCCAGTCGATACGATCGAGCAAGTCCTCCAGCGGATAGTCGTCAAACACTTGGATCCCTGAGGTGTTGGGCTTCACTGCTTGGTAGTTGGCCCAGTCGTGGCTGCAGCGGTTATCCCGTGCTACCTGCAAGGGCACTATCTGCTTGCGCTTGGTCTGCGACAGGCGCTTTTGGCGCATCATTTCATATTCGCGATAGGTTTCGTCTATGGTGGCCTGGCGGGTTTCATTGTTGATGAGCTTGCTGACCATGGGCACGGCGCGCGATGCATCGGCGATATAGATGGCGCCATGGGGATAATGAGGCGCTATCTTCACTGCGGTATGGATCTTGGAGCAGGTGGCACCACCGATAATCGCCGGCAGGGTCAGACCTTCGCGCTCGAAGGTTTTAACGTTGTGCACCATCTCATCCAGGCTCGGGGTAATGAGCCCGGACATGCCTATGATGTCGACCTTCTCGGCCTTGGCGACTTCGATGATTTTCTCCACCGGCACCATGACACCGAGATCTATCACTTCATAGCCGTTACAGGCCAGCACCACCCCGACTATGTTCTTGCCTATGTCGTGAACATCGCCCTTTACCGTGACCATCAGCACCTTACCGTTGCTCTGGCCTTCGACTTTTTCGGCTTCGATATAGGGGTTGAGATAGGCGACCGCTTTTTTCATCACCCGGGCGGACTTGACCACTTGCGGCAGAAACATCTTACCGGCGCCAAAGAGATCGCCCACCACGTTCATGCCGTCCATCAGCGGGCCTTCAATCACATCCAGCGGCAGCTTGGCCTGCAGGCGCGCTTCTTCGGTGTCGGCATCTATGTATTCGGTGATCCCTTTCACCAGCGCGTGTTCCAGGCGCTTGTTGACCGGCAACTTGCGCCATTCGAGATCTTCTTTCTTGCCTGCGCCGCCCGGGCCACCGCGATACTTCTCGGCGACTTCGAGCAGCTGTTCAGTGTTACTGGAGTCGGCAACCGGGCAGGGCAGGTTGAGCACCACGGCCTCTACCTTCTGCTTCAGCTCAGGGTCGATATCATCATAGATGGCCAACTGACCGGCGTTGACTATGCCCATATCCATCCCCGCCTTGATGGCGTGATAGAGGAATACGGCATGAATGGCTTCCCGCACCGGGTTGTTGCCGCGGAAGGAGAAAGAAACGTTGGACACCCCGCCGGAAATCATAGCATGGGGCAGGTTGGCCTTGATATCTTCAATGGCGCCGATAAAGTCCACCGCATAGTTATCGTGCTCTTCTATGCCGGTGGCGATGGCGAAGATATTGGGGTCGAAGATAATATCTTCCGGCGGGAAGCCCACCTTATCCACCAGCACCCGGTAGGCGCGGGTACAGATCTCTGTTTTGCGCTCCCGGGTGTCGGCCTGGCCCTGTTCATCGAAGGCCATGATGATGGCGGCGGCGCCGTAGCGCTTCACCAGTTTGGCCTGTTCAATAAACTTGGCCTCGCCCTCTTTGAGGGAGATGGAGTTGACTATTCCCTTGCCCTGAATGCACTTGAGCCCGGCCTCAATCACCTCCCACTTGGAGGAGTCTATCATCACAGGCACCTTGCTGATATCCGGCTCTGAGGCGATAAGGTTGAGGAATTTCTGCATCATCTCGACCCCGTCGAGCATGCCCTCATCCATGTTGATATCTATGATCTGGGCGCCGTTTTCTACCTGGTCACGGGCCACCTCCAGCGCGGTTTCGTACTGGCCTTCTTTGATTAACTTGAGAAACCTGGCCGAGCCGGTGACATTGGTTCGCTCGCCCACATTCACAAACAGGCTGCTTGCATCTATGGTCAGGGGTTCCAGTCCGGAGAGGCGACATGCCACCGGCAGCTCAGGCAGCGGCCTTGGTGCATGAAGGCTAACGGCTTCAGAAATCGCCTTGATATGCGCAGGCGTGGTGCCGCAGCAGCCGCCGACAATATTGAGCAGCCCCTCTTCGGCCCAGGGGCCTATCACGCTTGCCATCTCCGCTGGAGTCTCGTCATAGCCGCCGAATTCATTGGGCAGACCGGCATTGGGGTGCGCCGAGACAAAGCACTCGCTGATACGGGAAAGCTCCTCGACATAGGGCCGCAGTTCTTTCGGGCCCAGGGCGCAGTTGAGGCCTATGCTCAGCGGCTTGATATGTCTGAGAGAATGGTAAAAGGCCTCTGTGGTTTGCCCTGTCAGGGTGCGGCCCGAGGCATCGGTAATGGTGCCGGAAATCATCACCGGCAACCTTTGGTCCAGTTTCTCGAACACATTTTCGATGGCAAACAGCGCCGCCTTGGCATTGAGAGTATCGAAGATGGTTTCCACCAGAATGATGTCGGCGCCACCGGCGATCAGCGCCTCGGTGGATTCGCTGTAGGCCAACACAAGATCGTCGAAATGTATGTTGCGAAAGCCGGGGTCATTCACATCCGGGCTGATGGAACAGGTGCGGTTGGTGGGGCCGAGCACCCCGGCCACATAGCGGGGAATACCGCTGGTGGCGGCCACTTCATCGGCCACTTCACGGGCTATTCTGGCGCCTTGGTAATTGATCTCCGCCGCCAGGCTCTGCATCTCGTAGTCGGCCATGGCAATGGTGGTGGCGTTGAAGGTGTTTGTTTCTATAATGTCGGCACCGGCCAGCAGGTATTCCCTGTGAATGGTCTTGATGATCTCGCTCTGGGTCAGTACCAGCAGATCATTGTTGCCTTTGACATCGCAATGCCAATCTTTGAAGCGCTCGCCGCGGTAATCGGCTTCTTCCAGCTTGTAGTCCTGGATCATGGTGCCCATGGCGCCATCTAAAATCAGGATCCGCTCTTCGAGGGTCTGTTTGAGCTTGAGCTCTGTCTGGCTAGGGGAGTGCTGGGAAGTCGCCATAGGGTTACCTTTCATACCTGTCTTATTGCTGTTTTACATTCGCGGCGCTTGGCATCCGCGACATCATCTCTGCCGACCTGACGCCCGGGGCACTATCTGGCATGATAGCCAAAGGCGTGTGTGGGCGCGGAAAGTTATTTTGGACATTTATACGTATAGACGTCCATAATATACGGATTCCGGCGGCCTGTGGCAAGGTTAAATTGGCCCGGTAACCACCGGACTCTGACGGGAGAAGTGTGTGGCTGAACATAGGCAACTGAATATCTATCTGCTGCGGCACGGCGAATGTGAAGGCGGTGAGATTATCCGCGGCCGCAGTGATGTGGCCCTGAGCGATGAGGGCAAAGCGCAGATGTGGCGTAGCTGGCGGGCTATCAGTAGTGAGCTGGAGCAGTTGCCGAGTGCGCCCCAAAGCTTGGTGCTGCTGAGTTCTCCGGCCCAGCGTTGCCAGGCCTTTGCCGCCGAGCTCAAGGCCGATATGCCTGACTATTTCCCGGCGCCACTGCAGCAACATGACTGGCTCTGGGAGCTGGACTTCGGTGACTGGGACGGCATGAAGGTGGCAAGTGTCTATCAGCAGCATAGCGAGGCGGCCGAAGCCTTCTGGCGTGACCCTGTGGCCAATACTCCGCCGGGCGGGGAATCGCTGCCAGCCTTTCGTAGCCGGGTGTTGGATGGCTGGCAGACTATGGTGCAGCGCTGGCTTGCTAGAGAGGTTAGTTCTTCCGAAAGCTCTGTTTCAGGAGATTCTGCTTCTTCGGCAAGCGCCGATGCGGCACTGATCCTGACTCACAGCGGGGTTATCCGGTTGCTACTGGCCGAGATTTTGCTGCCGGGGCAGATGCCGCCTGCGGCAGTGTTCAACGCCTTGGAGCTACCTTATGCGGCCTGGGTCAGAATAACCCTCTATGCCAGCCGTGATGCCAGCGGTGAAAGTGACCAAGAATGGCAGTGTTTCAGCAAGCTCCACTGGCCGCAATAGTACGGGCCTTAGCCTAACGCCCGGCGGTGATTGCGCCAGGCAATTGTGCCGGGCGATAAAACCGGGATAATAACCCCAAATGGCCGCCAAGTGCGGCAGCAGCCAGGGTGTTGGCACCTTTGCAGGTGAACCAACCCAGGGAACCGGGAAAGCCCGGACTGTGCCCGCAACTGTGAGTCGCCTTTGGCGACGAGTCAGGAGACCTGCCCAGGCTGATAAACCAAACCAGAAACCCGGGCGGGTAAACCGGGGGAGCGAATAGATGATTCTTCCACTGCAGCCTGAGCCTTCTACCGGTCACAGGCTCAATGTCGGGGGGCGGTTATGAGCTTGGCACTCAAGGTGCAACAGCTTAGCTGGCTTCCCGGTGGCCACTGCGTATTGGCCGATGTGGGTTTTGAGCTGCCAAGCGGCAAGATGCTCGGGCTCATAGGCCCCAATGGTGCCGGTAAGTCGAGCCTGCTGCGCTGCCTCTATCGTTATATCCGCCCGGACAGCGGCCAGATCCAGCTGTTTGGGCAGGATATCAATAGTTTGTCAGCCAAAGCCTTCGCCAAAGAGGTGGCCGTGGTGCTGCAGGATACCCCGGCCCAACTGGCACTGGATCTGACTCAATTAGTGGCCATGGGACTGACTCCCCACAAGGGGTTGTTTGATATGCCATCGGCGGCCGACAAGGCCCAGGTGCAGGCGGCATTGGCGCAGGTCGGGTTGCAGCACAAGGCCGCAGAACCTTTCGCGCAGCTTTCCGGCGGAGAGAAGCAAAGGGCCTTGATTGCCCGCGCCATAGTGCAGCGCCCCAAGCTTTTGATCCTGGACGAGCCCACCAATCATCTGGATATCCGCTATCAGATCCAGATCCTCGAGCTGGTGCGCAGTCTGGGAGTCACGGTGATCGCCTCGATTCACGATCTCAATCTGGCCTCGGCCCTGTGTGACGAACTCTTGCTGCTGGATAACGGCCGCCGTATTGCCCACGGCTCGCCCCAGAGCGTATTGACCGAAGACAGAATTGCCGGTGTCTTCGGTGTCTGCTGCCAGGTGGGGACGCATCCGCAGTTAGGAAGGCCGCTGATCCACTACTTTTACGGCTATCAGTCGCCAGAGCCTGGTCACGGCAAGGCTCACGGCGCTGCGATAGTCGAGCCAATGGCAGGGCCTGCCTCGGCCGAAACCTGTGTTGCCCACAAGGAAACTGACCGGCGCCCAGGCTCGGTGGGAGGTGGCGCATGACTACTTCCATGGTCGCACCGGGGCGCTCGCTTATCGGCTGGTTTCTCAAGCCCTTGCCCAGACTTTACTGGTGCTGGCTGCTGTTGCTGCTCGGCACTGTGTTGACACCCTTGGCCGCCGCCGGTTTTGGCGCCGCAGATATTAGTCTCTTCGATGTGGCAAGAGTGACTGGCAAACACCTGCTGGGCGTGGGGGAGCCGTCCGCCATCAGCGAGCGTATTGTCTGGGATCTGCGCCTGCCGCGTATCTTGCTGGCCTTTATCGCCGGCAGCGGTCTGGCATTGTCGGGTTATGTATTGCAGGCGGTGACCCGCAACCCGCTGGCTGATCCTTACCTGTTCGGTATCAGCTCGGGCGCCAGCTTCGGCGCCGTGGTCTCGGTCGCCCTGGCGACCGGCCTTGGGCTGAGTTCGGCCATCTCCGGGGTATCGCTGCCGCTGGGAGCCTTTATCGGTGCCAGTTTGGCTGTGCTTATGGTACTGCTGCTCGCGGGCAGGAATATCGGCAACCAGATAGAGCGAATGTTGCTCTCCGGGGTCGCCATCTCCTTTATGTTCAGTGCCCTCACCAGCCTGATCTTGTATTTTTCCACCCCGCAGGCTATCACCTCCTTGCTGTTTTGGAGCCTGGGCAGTTTTGCCCGCGCCAGTTGGGATGGGCTTGGACTGCCCACTCTGGTGGTGCTGGCGGCCTTGCTGGTGATCCTGGCCTTCAAGCGCCAGGTACTGGCGATGCTTGCCGGTGATGAAACCGCCCACACTCTGGGAATAAGGGTGCAAAGGCTCAGGGTTTCCATGCTGCTGTTATGCTCGATTATTACCGCCACTCTGGTGGCCCACTGCGGCGGGATTGGTTTTGTGGGGCTGATGGTGCCTCATATTGTTAGGTTGTTGCTGCCGGGGCAGCACCCCATGGTGCTGACGGCACTGGCGGGCGGCCTGTTTATGGTTTGGGTCGATGTGCTGGCTCGCAGCATACTGCCCACCCAAGAGCTGCCGGTGGGGGTGATCACCTCGGCCATCGGCAGTCTGTTTTTCCTGATGGTGCTGCGTAAACGCGGCCAATAACGATAAGAGAGGGAAGGATGTACCAGGTAGCAGCAATCAATCACGCGCTGGATGACGCGATTCAGGCCCGCATAGACAACAAGACCAAACCCCTGGGCGCTTTGGGTGAGTTGGAGGCTTTGGCGCTGCAATTGGGGCGCATTCAGCTCGGTTCCGCCACAGATGAGTTGGTCATCCGCCGCCCCGTGATGCTGGTGTTTGCCGCCGACCATGGTATTGCCGCGGCCGGGGTGTCGATTGCCCCCAGCGAGGTGACCACCCAAATGGTGCTCAACTTTGTTGCCGGCGGCGCCGCCATCAATGTGTTTTGTCGCCAGACCGGCTTCGAGCTGGAGGTGATTGACTGCGGCATTCTCAGCCCCTTGGGGATCCCCGAGGTTACAGAGCAGCGTCTGGGCGCCGGTACCGGGCCTATCCACAAACGCGCCGCCATGACTCTGGGCGCTGTGCATCAAGGGTTTGCCATGGCGCGCACCTTGGTAAAACGCCATATCGATGCCGGCAGCAACCTGCTGGCGCTGGGGGAGATGGGAATAGGCAACACCTCTTCTGCCGCCGCCGTGATGGCCGCCCTGACCGGCCTTCCTGTGAGTGAATGTGTCGGCCGCGGCACCGGTATAGATGCCGCGACGCTTAAGCGCAAATGCCTGCTGATAGAGCAGGCACTGCTGCTGCACCACTGCGAGCTGACCGAGCCGCTCAGTATCCTCGCCTGCCTGGGTGGCTTTGAAATAGTGCAGATGACAGGAGCCATGTTGGCGGCGGCCGAATTTGGCGTGCCCGTGCTGGTGGACGGTTTTATCGCGTCGACAGCGGCGCTGGCGGCTGTGCGTTTGGCGCCGGGGGTGAGGGATTATCTTATTTTTGCCCATGAGTCTGAAGAGCGCGGCCACAAGTTGCTGCTAGAGGCTATGTCCGCCAAGCCTTTGCTGCGGCTTGGGCTCAGGTTGGGCGAAGGCTCGGGCGCGGCGCTGGCGCTGCCTTTGGTGCAGGCGGCGGCCAACTTCTACAACCAGATGGCCAGCTTTGGTGAAGCCGGGGTCGACAAGGTGGTCGAGCCTGCTACCCAAGAGGTGTTCTGATGGGATTCTGGCTCGGACAGCTGCGGCTATTTTTGATCGCAATAGGTTTTTTCACCCGTATTCCTGTGCCCAGTGCCCTGACGGTGGACAGCGACAGCCTCAACAAGGCCAGCCGCTACTTTGGCCTGGTGGGCGTGGTGGTGGGCTTGATCTCCGCCTTGGTGTTACTGCTGGCCGCCGGCATATTGCCAAGCTCCATTGCCATAGTGCTGGCGATGATTTGCAGTGTGCTGGTTACCGGCGGTTTTCATGAAGATGGCCTGGCCGATACCGCCGATGGTTTCGGCGGTGGTTGGCGGGTAGAAGACAAACTGAAAATCATGAAAGACAGCCGCCTTGGCAGCTATGGCGCCTTGGCATTGGTGTTGGTGTTGCTGCTCAAGTACCAGTTACTGCTGGAGTTGGCACTTTACGACATCAACCAGGCGGCGCTGGCCCTGGTATTGGCGCACTGTGTCAGCCGGGTGACGGCGGCCAGCATGATCTTCAGCGAAACCTATGTTCGCGACGAGGGCAAGAGCAAACCTCTGGCGCAGCAGCAGGGGCTCAATGAGCTGGGTATTTTGCTGCTGACAGGAATTGTGCTGACGGCACTGCTGTCCACCACGCTGCTGTTCTGGCTACTACCGACCATGTTGCTGCTGCGTTGGGCCCTGGTGTTCTGGTTCCGGCGCCAGATTGGCGGTTACACAGGTGATACCCTGGGGGCGGCGCAGCAGGTGAGTGAGCTGGCGGTTTATATGCTGTTGCTGGCATTGGGGGGCAGCCCGGCATGATCCATCTTATTCTGGGCGGAGCCCGCAGCGGCAAGAGTGGTTACGCCGAGCGGCAACTGGCCGACTTGTGCCCGGCCAATGTCCGCCCCTGGTATCTGGCAACGGCCGAGGCCGCCGATGAGGAGATGGCCCGGCGTATCGTCCACCATCAAACTGAACGCCAAGGCGGCAGCCTCGAATGGCAGTTGGCCGAGGTGCCGCTCGATTTGGCCAAGGCGCTTGTGCAGCGCTCAGGCTCTGGAGCGCCGGTATTGGTAGATTGCCTGACGCTTTGGCTCAGTAATCAGCTCTGCTTTGGTGCCGATATGGCTAGCGAACGCGCGGCCTTGCTGCAGGCGGTAGCCGAGTTTGACGGCGATCTGCTGTTGGTGAGCAACGAAGTCGGCTCCGGCATAGTGCCGCTTGGGGAGCTGAGTCGGCGTTTTGTCGATGAGGCCGGTTGGCTCAATCAGGCGCTTGCCGCCAAGGCCGATAGAGTCACTCTGGTGGTCGCCGGTTTACCGCTGGCGTTAAAGCCTGTGAGCTCTGATAGCAGTGGCTCCCAGGGCTTGAGCACTTCGGGTACAAGCCCGGATCAGCGGGGTAATACATGAGCGGCCCAGTAACAGCTATTAGCGCTGAACTTGAAGCCGCGCTCTCGACTCTGGCCCGGCCTGGTCGCAGCCTTATGGTGCAGGGCACCACTTCGGATGCCGGTAAGAGTACCTTGGTGGCCGGACTCTGCCGGGTGTTTCATCGTCATGGTCAGCGAGTGGCGCCCTTCAAGCCGCAAAATATGGCACTCAACAGCGCCGTCACCCGGGATGGAGGTGAAATTGGCCGGGCCCAGGCGCTGCAGGCGGTGGCCGCCGGTCTTGAGCCGAGAATCGACTTCAACCCGGTATTGCTTAAACCCAGCTCAGATACCAAGGCGCAGGTGATTATTCAGGGCAAGGCGCTGACCAGCCTGGAAGCCGCCGCCTTTTTCGGCCCCGAGAGTCGTGACTATAAAGCCGCTGCCATGCAGGCGGTGTTGGCATCCTGGCACAGGTTGCAGCAGGAGTTTGACTGGCTGTTGGTAGAAGGCGCCGGTAGCCCGGCCGAAATCAATTTGCGCCGGGGCGATATTGCCAATATGGGCTTTGCCGAAGCGGTGGACTGCCCGGTGATCCTCATCGCCGATATCGACAAGGGCGGGGTATTTGCCCACCTGGTCGGTACCTTGGCCCTGCTGTCCGAGAATGAGCAAGCTAGGGTAAAGGGCTTTGTGATCAATCGTTTTCGCGGTGATATCTCATTGCTGCAGTCCGGGCTGGATTGGCTCGAGGCTCACACCGGCAAGCCGGTATTGGGCGTATTGCCCTACCTCGATGCCCTGCATCTGGACGCCGAAGATGCACTGGTGCAAACAACTGCTCAGTCTCAGGCTGCTACCGAGCAGCCGGTAACAGCTCAATCAGCACGAGCTCAATCTGAAACAACTCAATCTGAAAGAACTGGGACGCGACTGCGAGTCGGCGTCTTGGTGTACCCCAGGATCAGCAACCATACCGACTTTGACCCGCTGCGGCTGCATCCGGATATCGAGTTTTATTATATAGGGCCGACCCATCAGGGCGAACTTCCAGGGCTGGATCTCCTGCTGCTGCCCGGCAGTAAGAATGTGCGCGCCGACCTGGCTTTTATCCGCCAACAGGGCTGGGATAAGGGCATAGCTCGCCATCTGCGCTATGGCGGCAAGCTTATCGGTATCTGCGGCGGCTTTCAGATGCTGGGGCAGAGCATTGCCGACCCCTTGGGACTGGAAGACTTGCCCGGTACCAGCCAAGGGCTGGGCTACCTGCCACTCACTACCGAGCTGCAAGTCGAAAAACAGCTGCTCAATGTCAGCGGTACCCTGAGGCTTGGGCAATCATCGGCATCAGTCTCCGGTTATGAGATCCACTGCGGAGCATCGCGGATCCCTGACAGATGCACCCAGCCACTGTTGCTTAATGAGCGAGGCAGTGACGCCAACTGTGTCAGCGCCACTGAGCCTGCAAAAATCACTGAGCCTGCAAAAACCACAGCACCCCGCAACGAAGGTCTGCTGTCGGAGGATAATCAAATTCTCGGCAGTTATTTGCATGGCCTGTTTGACAGCCCTGAAGCCTGTGAACTGCTGCTCGCCTGGGCCGGGATGACGGCGCCACAGGGCCATGCCGTGGATATCAATCAGCAGCGGCAACAACAGCTGGATCGTTTGGCCGATGTGCTGGAGCAACATCTGGATTTCAATAAAATAATCAACATATTCAAAGAGGAAGACCCGGGTGACCGATAATAATCAAACCGATATCAAGGCAGAGCGTCATAAACAGCGGCAGCAGAAAGTAAAAGCGGCGGTGGATGCCAAAATCGCGGCCGCCACCGAAGAGAAGGGCATACTCCTGGTAGTGACAGGTAACGGCAAGGGCAAGTCCACCTCCGGCTTTGGCACTCTGGCCCGTGCGGTCGGTCATGGCAAGCAGGGTGCCGTGGTGCAGTTTATCAAGGGCACCTGGGAGTGCGGTGAGCGCAAGCTACTGGAAGGCGCCGGGGTCAAGTTCGAAGTCATGGGCACAGGCTTTACCTGGGACACCCAGGACAAAGCCAAGGATATCGCCGCCGCCGAAAAGGCCTGGGCGGCCGCCGAAAAATGGCTTCAGGATGCCAGCATAGACATACTCCTGCTCGATGAACTCACCTACATGGTCAGTTACCATTATCTGGATCTGCAGCGAGTGATAAATGCGTTGCAAAATCGCCCACCCATGCAGCATGTGATCATCACCGGCCGCAACTGCCACAGGCAACTGATTGAATTGGCAGATACTGTCAGTGAGGTGAATAGTGTGAAGCATGCGTTTGAGGCGGGGGTTAAAGCGCAGCCTGGTTTCGACTACTGATATTTCTTCTATTTCTTCCTGTTTGCGACCGTGGCGTTATTGTCTGCGTCGGCTCACCCAATCACATACTCATTGTATGCTCATGGGCTGAGCCTCCTTGACGGCTTAGCCACAGCCGCAAACAGTTTGAAATAGGTGCATTTGCTCAGGAACTAAAGCTACTCGGCGGCTTTGTCAGTGCTTTATTTTTTGTTGACGACCGTGGCGTTATTGGCTGTGTCGGCTCCCCCAATCACATACTCATTGTATGCTCATGGGCTGAGCCTTCTTGACGGCTTAGCCACAGCCGCAAACAGTTTGAAATAGGTGCATTGGTTTAGGGATTGAAGTGACTCCGCGGCTTGTATCGCTCTTGTTTTATTCGCGGTTATCTTTGGTGCTACTGGATGAGTGATTTCACTCAGGCACAGATTGAAGAATTGACCAAAAGATAGCAAATTTATCGCTTGCCTAATGTTGTTAATCTCTGACAAGATACTGATACAGAAAGATAAAATTTAGGTTAGGGGAAGAGGCAGAACACTTAATCCCCCTGCGGTAGCCACGCTGCTTGTCTATAAAGTTTTGACAAAATGCCTGGCAATTTGAAGATAAATTTGCGCGTTATTTCTGTAATGTCACAGAAAATAGATTTAAATTCAAAAAGATATAAAACACTGTTGGTAGATAATCGGTTTGAAAACCGCGCATACGCGTTTAGCTGTAAGGGATATTAGGACCGAAACCTATTTTAATTAATCAATACAAATACATAGTGATGCGTGTTTTCACTCCTAAGAGGACTAAAACGCGCATGCGCACTATACAGCCGTTAAGTTTATAAGAGGAAATCTGACAATGGAACGAGATTTTGAACTGAAATTTGTAGATCGAGAATTAGCAAACGCGCTAAGAAACTTGAAAATTGATGACCTTCAAGTTGGCCAACGAATTAACTTTGCCGATTGTGCAGACCCTCAGGTAATGGCAACATCGAATCAAGTACTAACATTTATTGTTACTTCAGGCAGCTCAGTCGCTTTGAGTCTGTTTTCAGCTTGGCTCTATGACAAGCTGAAAAGCAAAAAATCTAATGAAAGTATTAAGATTAACGGCATAGAAGTATCTGGAAACAGCAATAACCTCAAAATAGAAATTCATAACCACATCAATGCATCCAAAGACGTTGAAAAATAAACTTCACAAACTATTTAAGAGTGATTCGCAACTCGTGGCATTTTTACTATGCGTTGAATTTAGTGATTAAGGTGGTATGTGGCAGCTTCAGTATTGCGTTGCTCACCCATTAACAGGGTATTATGCGTAAGGAATATGAATGAATTCTGATCAGTTTTGCGAGTTATGGAGGAAGGAAAAGGAAATGATTCTAGAACGGTGCTTCAATGCAAATTATGGAAGCGCTCTGTCTAAGTTGGTAGAACAAATTAATCTAAGTTCTGAACAGCGAGAGGTTTTCGCAAAGGTAGTTGATCAATTGCTGAACGATACATTTTATAACTTGCTACTGGGTTTAGATGGCTGTGCTTCAATCGGTGGGATACAGCAAGAATATAAAATATATGATGAGCATGGCAGCCTAATATCAGATTGTGGTGAGTTAGAGGCATCGGCCTATGAATTGTTTCAGGAAAATAAATCAAACGCATAATAAAACACAGCAATAGTCCCTTTTTTTGCTTACGCAAAGAAGCCGCCAATTACCTTGGTCATGCGCACTGTGTTACACATTAAATAAGTGTCGGAGGATGAAAGTAGATGGATACAGGTGTAGTAATAGGTTTGTTGGGTAGTGCTATTTTGGCGTATCTAATACCCAAGTTAGCCCCCTACATAGATTCAATGATGCGAAAAATATCGCATATTTTAAAGGGGCCATTTCGCAAGATAAAATTAAAAAGATTAAACGAAATTAGAGCGATGAGATATAACCAGGATGCGGTTATGTTTCAATCTATTAAAGCACACTCCTACTTTATGTTGTTTTGGGGGGTGATTGCTTTTTATGTACTGCTATTGGTAATGGGGCCACTTTATGAATTGCTTAAAGAAAGCCTAATGACTGCGTTTATAAGTTTTCTTCCATTGTATGTATTTGAAGTATACTGGTTGCTTGAAGCCGATAAAGCTAAGAAACTGGTGAGACATCGCGGTTTACTAGCATGTAACAAATTAAGTAAGCGCCAACATTAACTTTGCAGAGCCGAGGGCCATATATTTCCTCATTTTTGACTCGATATTTTCAGCTTGCATTTTCTTTTCCCATTTTGATTTTATGTTCTGAGGGTTTTATGAATATCGATGACTTACTCAATGTTTTAGCAGAACAAGAATCTAATTCTTGCTCGGAGTGCGGAAAAGAATCCAAGCTTCATTTGACTAACTCTGATGGCCTGGAAAACAAACTTCATTTTATGGGCAAAATAGAACCAATAACTTTTCTTGGTTATCAGACTTACACTAAAAATGGTAGTAATCCATTTTCAGATATGGCTCCTGTGAGTTTATCGCATTACCCTTACAACGGTAGTGATGTATATCGCTGTGATTCGTGTATGGCTACATTTGTCATATATTTAGAAACTGGTGGGCATGCTGCAAGATATCAAGCAAGATGGATTAGGCGTGATCTTAACTTTTTACCCTAACAAGTAATAATGAACTGACCTTTCCCCCGAATTTAAGACCATGACATTGATATGACTCCTTTGGCTAAATAGATGAAAACCTATGATAAAGAGATTAGATAATATGATGGCTTGCTATGATTTATAAGTTGCTGCTTTGGCTTAGTTTATTGTTTTTTTTTGATAAAAATAACGTGTTAAGAGTGAACAAAGTCAAGATGCCAGAGTTGTTGAAAGAGTGGGAATCAAGGGGCTGAGGTGTTGATTCAAACTCGCCCCCTTGATCGCCATTTTATATCTAGCCTTTATTCTAGCCCTGATCATAGTGGCGAATGGGCAGCTGGCTGACGCTGTCGAGTCGCCAGGCTCCCTTCTCATACACGAAGCTAACGCTGTGCAGGGCATCCTTAAAGTCATAGCGTTGGTTCGAGTCTGGCAGGAGATTGTTAAACTCCAGCTGAATGTTCTGATAACCATCCTCGATAGACAACTTCCCCAGATGATTTGGCAGATCGATAAGGCGGCTCAGCGCCTTGTCCAACTCGCGATCTTGTATCGGTAGTTGCTGCTTAAACTGCTCACTGAACAGGGCGGCGAAGACCTGTTTGTCCTTGCTGTGGATATAGGCGGCGTTGGTCCAGTCGGCCAACAAGAGTTCGAACGTCTTTTTTGCCTGGGTCAGAGATGCGATGGGGGTCTTGTTGTCGTTGGTAAGGTAACTTTTAAGAGTTGCCTCGGCTTCCTCAAGGCCGCGCTCGAATATTTGCGCCACCTTTATCGCCGCCGGATCCTGGTTGGCTTTTAGCTCCGCGCTGACTCTGTTGACGGCCTCCACCCGCTCTTGCCAACTGTTGAAACCCTTCATTAGAGCTTGCAGTGAAGCTTTATGCTGCTTCATCGCTTCGGCTATGGCCTCATCCTGTTGCCGCGCCGCTCTGGCTTCGGAGCTCACATAATCTCTAAAGGTGCTGTTGAGTATGGTTTCGGGGGCATCGAAGTAGAGTCCCGCGCCGCTGTAGGGATCGACCCAGAGATCGCCTGTGCTTATTGGGGCTGATGGCTTAGGGTGGATATCGCCGTAATAGATTCGATCTAATTTGGCTTGGTTTTGGCTAAGGAAGGCGCCAATCGCCTTACCATCAGTGGCAGACAGCCGTTGGTATTCGGCCGCCAGTTGTTGCAACTCTTTGGAGTTCTGCACCCTTTGGCTGGCATAGTAGCCACAGCGCAGGTTACAGGCTTGCTTGGTCAAACTGGAAGCCGGGCCCAAGGTGATCGCCTCGCTCTGGACAAACACCTCGGCGGTATAGATGCCTCTGGGGATAGCACCACTCTTATCCATCAGGTAGATGGTGTTGTTGGGGCTATGGCGGCCGACGACTTGGAGATCTTGCTTACTGGCGCACAGGGAGTAGTCCCTGCTGGTGACCGGCAGCTCCTTGTCATAGGTGGAAACGACCAATTTATCCAGGCTAATCCCTTCGGGCACAGTGCCTGTGATGCTGAGGTCGCACTGCTGAGCGTTGACATTGAGAGTCAGGCCACCCAGGGCCAGGCCAAGAAATACCAATCCTTGTTTCATGCAAAGTCCTTGTTGCGAGTTGCTTCATTAAGCTTGTTGCTGGGCTTTTGCCATCACTCTTTCGCGAAATACCCCTGTATTTACAATTAAAATGAATGGCTTAGTGAATGATGGTTTTTCATTCGCTTATGCTATCGTGAACAGTCCCGCTTTGTCATTAGTTTATAGGGATCAAGGGGGAGGGGGAAATAGCTCCGGCATGAGGTTTTTAGTGCAACGGCTATTTCTGGGCGTAAAAGACAGCAGTACAACAATAGAGATCCCTTTAGCTGAGCGAAGGCTCTAAATAACTGCAATACTGCTACATTTCTTCTTTGCCGTGTCCGCTGCCCGGAAAAGGTGAAACCGTTTCCATAAATCGCCATACCACTGCAGTTTGACAGAGGCTTCTATTCGTTGGGACTTTTGCACGCTTGGCAACAGGCTCAACCGAACAGCCACTGGCTGCTGCCATTGAAGAAAGGGACACAATATGAAGTGGTACGCTCTTTAGGAAAACACGACCAACTGGTGCAGTTAGCCACCACGCCTCAAGCCAGAAAGAAGTGGCCTATGCTGCCTGACAATATTGAAGCCCGCTTACTGACGAAGACGATAAAAGGTAAGTCGGTTTCCATTTTGACCTCATTAACAGACCCCTTGCGTTATCCGGGGGTAGAGATAGCGGATTTATATGCCCATCGATGGGAGATAGAAGTGGGCTATCGGGAAGTGAAGCAGCGTCTTCTGGAGAGTCGCTTTACGTTACGCAGTCAATTGCAGAGTTGGTTATCCAAAAATTGTGGGGGGATACTGTTGGCCTATAACCTCATCAGATACAAGGTGGTGTTGAGGGCTAAAAGCTTACCGTCGTTACATCCGAACCAATTAAGCTTTAGAGATGCGTCGAGTTATATCATTTTTAAATTGACTCAGTTGTCATCTCAAACGCCTGGAAGTACACCAAGAGGAGGCAATTCAAGCTTGATGGGAGCCTATCCACGTGCGTTAAAAATGAATAAAAACAAGTATCCCATTAACGCTGAAGGTGGTTTTTTATTGGCCGTCATCTGTGGATCAATCACTGAAAATACTGACACAGTTGCGGCCGGAAACCTTGGCCTGGTACAGGGCCTGATCGGCATTGGCCAGCCATTGATCGCTGTTTTCCACCTTATCACTCAGATCGCAGATCCCCAGGCTGATGGTAAAGGGCACCGGCTGACCATTGAAGCTGAAGCGGCTGCTTTCCACCTGAGAGCGTAGCCGTTCGGCAAAGGAGCGGGCATCCTCGGCGCTGGTGTGGGACAAGACCACAGCAAACTCTTCGCCCCCGTAGCGCCCGGCGCAGTCGGTTTCCCTGAGGTTTTGGCTGAGAATATGGGACAGATGCTGAATAACCCTGTCTCCGGCGATATGCCCCAGGCTGTCGTTGATCCGCTTAAAGTGATCTATATCGAACATCACCAGACTGGCAGGATCGCCATAGCGGGAATGGCGATCAAATTCCCGCTGCATGCACAGTTGCCAGTGTCTGCGGTTATGCAGCTGGGTCAGGCCATCGGTTTGGCTCAGGTGTTCCAGGCGCTCGTTGGCACTCTTGAGCTGTAGCTTGTTGATGGCAATATCCGTCACATCATAGATGATGATGCTGATATGGGAGATCTGCCCGGTCAGAGAGGCCAGCGGCAACAGGGTGACATTCTGGAACATAAATTCGGCGCGGCCAGTGATGGGCCGGTAGTTCTTGAATTTGAATACATAGGGCCTCTGCTCCCAACTGATGAAGGCGCGGTTCTTCAGCAGAAACACAGACTCCATCTTCTGTTTGAGCCAGCTGGCCGGCAGATCCGGGAAACGTTCAAACAGGTTGTCTCCCTTGATATCGTTGGGAGAAACGCCGCTGTGGTTCTCCATAAAGCCGTTCCACAGCTGAATATTGTACTCTCTGTCCAGCACCACCAGGCCGACCTCTATGGTTTGTACCATATCGATCAGCCAGTGCAGTTCATTCATTGCATCCAAATCCTTTGCCATGGCAAACCTGTTTTTGTCAGTTCATCAGATAGCCGAGCTTGAAATTCAGCGTCGGCAAGGAGTCTTCGGTAAAGAGCAGCAAGAGATCGCACTGCACATTGTGATCTTCGATACGATAATTGATCTCCATCGCCAGCGTGCGTTGCCAGCGATCTGAGTTATCGTGGATCAGATCGTTTACTGTGCAATGTCGACCGAGCACCACAGGGTGCGCCTGGCTGAATTGCATGTCCAACTGCTCCGAGATGCCGCTGAGGAAGGCGCCGATCAACACGTTGGCTGTGTCGATCATCACCTCGATTTCTGTGTTGGCATCTTCGGGATCCGACAGGCCCATCAACTTGGCCATATCCTTAAAGCTGGAGTCGTGAAACAGCAACAGAGCCTCACCGGCAATCCCGGCACCGATAAAGCCTTGGCACAGCGCCGAAATTTTGGGGCTTTCCTCTGTGGCCTTGAGTGCCATGGTCAATTCGCTGACCTCCAGCACATTGACGTTGGGAATAGGCAAGAGCACAAATACATCCAACAGCTTGGCCAGCAGATCGGCGGCACGGCCCATGGCAACGTTGGCAACCTCCTGGCAGGCATCGCGCATATCCACCTGGATCATTGGCTCTTCATTGCTTTCGCCGCCTTCGGCCAACTGCAAAATGCCATATTCCTGCAGTATGCTGCTGATGGCATCTGCGCTGACGGGTTTTTGAATAAAATCCAGCGCGCCCAAGGCTTTGACTCGCTGATGAGCCTTAATTTGTATATCGCCCGAGACGACTATCACCATGGCCGGCAGGTCTTGCTGCTGAATCGTTTGCAGCACTTCGTAGCCGTCCATGACCGGCATGTTGAGATCCAAAAAGACAATCTCGCCCTTGCCGGCGCGAATTGCCTCCAGTCCTTCGGCGCCATTGGCGGCAAAGCTGATGTCTACCTCCCAATCTTTGGGAAGAGTACGGGCCATCTGCTTTCGCGCCAGCGCAGAGTCGTCGCATATGAGTACCGGAATCGCCATAGAGATTTCCTGTTCTACTGCATTACTTGAAGATAACACCTACAGCGGCATTTTTGTGATTATCCTCTGATTATGCCGCTGGATCAGTGAGGACTGGGCCGATAGTCAGTTATCGGCGAGCTCGGGCTTGATGCCCGTTTCTCATACATTTGGCAGGAGAAAATCTTATTATAGTGCAATGGCTTGCCTGTTGAGGGTCGATATTGTGAACACTTGTTGTCACTAAGTCAAAGCTAATGTCAGATTGTTGACGTTAGTCAAAATTTAGACTGCTCTGTGTTGTTGAAACGGGACGCTTTTTGCTCTGGCCTGACCAGTGTGATGGTGATACCGTTAACATAACTTCAACTTTCAAGGACCTGCAGATGCAGTGGCAGACACTCAGCCTGGAATGGCAACAACAGCTGGCTATCGTTAGCTTGAATCGGCCGGATAAGCTCAATGCCATTAATTACACCATGTTCAGTGAACTCAAGGCGATGGCGCGTCATTTGCACCGTCAACGACATTTGCGGGCGGTGATCCTCAGAGGTGAGGGCGGCCAATTCAGTTCAGGCCTGGATATCAAGAGTGTGGCCAACTCTCCCTGGCAAGCGCTGAAACTGCTGTTCAAGCTGTTACCGGGCAATGCCAATCTGGCGCAGCAGGTGTCTGTCGCCTGGCGTGAGTTGCCGGTTCCTGTCATTGCCGTCTTGGATGGCCGTTGTTATGGCGGCGGTTTGCAAATTGCTCTCGGCGCCGATTTTCGCATTGCCGCCAATGACGCTGAGTTGTCAATAATGGAAGCCAAGTGGGGCCTGGTTCCCGACATGGGCGGCCTGGTGAGTTTGCGGGAAATTCTGGCAAAAGATCAGGCATTGAAACTCAGCATGACGGCGGAGTTAATCCCGGCTTCCAAGGCATTGGATCTTGGGCTGGTGACCGAGTGCTGCAGTGATCCCCTGGCCCGGGCAAAAGAACTGGCAGCTGAGCTCAATGAGCGCTCTCCCGATGCGTTGGCGGCGATAAAGCTGAGTATTAACCGCAGCTGGAACGGTTCCCGTAGGCGGCTGCTGGCGCGGGAGTCCTGGAGCCAGGTGCGTCTGCTTTTGGGGCGCAACAGAGCCATTGCCGCCGTGCGTCAGGGCAAGGATCCCGAGCGGGCCTTTGAACCGCGGCGAAACTGGTGAGATACCTATCACGTATGATGGGATAATAACTTGACCTCAATGGCAAAACTGCCTGAAAATCCGTCACTTTATTTTTAGACGGAAATTGGGATGCGGATTTTTTTTGAACGCCTGCTCTGGGGCAGTCGCTTGTCTGTCATGGTCGGAGTCTTCTCCTGTGTGCTGGCGGCCTTGGTCACTTTTGTCATGGGAGTCAAGGACGTGCTGCATATGTTTGCCCTGCTGTGGGAATACCTGCTCAGTGGCAGCTATGATGTGCGTAACGATCTTGTGATGGTACTGGTGGAGATACTGGATACCTTCCTGCTCGGGGCTGTGCTGCTGATCTTCGCTTTCGGCCTCTATGAGCTCTTTATCCGTAACCTGGAGCCGGCCGGTAACTCGGATACCGGCGGCAAGATATTGATCATCTCCAGCATAGATGCGCTCAAGAGCAAGTTGGGCAAAGTGATATTGATGATGCTGATCATCAAGGTGTTTTCCTTCTTTGCCGATATCAAACCCAGCTCGGCACTGGACTTGCTGTTCATGGGCGGCACTGTGGTGCTCATCTCCCTGGCGTTGATGTTCTCCAAGGGCGGCAAGAAAGAGTAATCGCACTGCCGATATTTGCTCTACGGGAAGCTTGGTCTGCCGGCCGGTTTTGGCAGCAACTTCTGCAATTAGGCGGTCACTGATTGGTTTCAGCGGCCGCCTTCTCGTTTGGCGCCTGCTGTTTCAGCACCTTTCTGGCCATGCCTTCTATCATCAGCAAGGTGTTTTCAAAGGCTACATCCTGGCGTAGATCCAGCGCCAGCAACTGCTGCCGATATTGATTGTCCGGCTTGCTTGAAGCCAGGGTTTTACGACTTTCCACAGTAGCCTGCGAGGCCTGGTGACCGTCGGGAGATTGGATATCGAGTATCGCCAACTCCAACCCGGCCAGTTTCTTTGGCAGTGCCAAATTGGCATAGGGATCGTCGAGGTAGGGATTGATCACCACCAACAAGTCCGGCTTGGCCAACTCCTGCGCCGCCAACAACTCAATCACCAAGGCGGCGGACTGATCCTGGGCTATCAGCAAGCGCTTGCCGGGAAAGGGCTCACCCAAGGCGTCCAATTGCGCCAGACTCTTTTGGATAAAGGTTTGTTGCTGCTTTCTGAGTTTCTGCCACTCCTCCGCCTCTCTGCGGCTTGTTGCCTGATTACTCTTGCCCTGCACTTTGCCATCGCCGGCCTTGCTTATTTCCTGGGCCTCTGTGGTGAAGTTGGGCTGCTCAGGAAAGGGAGGTGGTGTCATGCTGAGACTGGCCCAGCCTGCCGGATTGATGCTGCGGCGCAAGAAGGCGTTGAGCCCGGGGGCATCGGCATGGGTGCCGGGGGGCGGCAGCAACAGCGCTGCGCCCAATTGTTTCGGGCCACTCCAGGGGCGCACCAGAACGGTTTGCTCCTCGCCATCTACTTGGATCTTTTGCTGTTCTGAGGCGGCGACATGCTCCAACGCCCGGCTATTGTCTCTGGGTTTCATTGGGGCTGTTTCAGGTGTTTGCTTGGCAGGCTTCTGCACCGGTTGCGGTTGAGTCTGCTCCTGGTTGGCCATGTCTTTGTTGGCTGGCTCGTCGGCTGCCAGTGCCATCAAAGGGAAAAAGCACAGCATAGCTATCGTCCTGGATATCAGCGCCAAGTGAACTCCTTAAACTTTTCATAGGCTGGAATAGCATGATTCTGCAGCCTTTATTGACTCAATGCCAAAATTATAAGCCGCAAATTTGTGCACTAGTAGCTGTTGTATCGAAAGTTTGTGTGTCGATCCAATGCTTGAAGGCGTGGTGCACCAGGGCTTCTGAAATTTAGCGCAAAAAACAAGACCCGCAGTTAGCGGGTCTTGGGGGATGATATTTGAGTGGATTATCAGGCGTGGCTGACCAGCACCAGGCGCACGGCATCGAGCTGCAGCTGGCATTGATCCAAATAGCCGCGTAGTTCGGCTATCTGATTTTGCAGATACTCAAGCTCGGCATCGCGGATATTGGGGTTCACCGCCTTGAGGGCTTCCAGACGTTCCAGCTCGGCGCCCAATTGGCGCTCCATCTGCTGCAGGGCTTCGGCCTGCAGGTTGGACATGGCCTCCATGGCGTGGGCTTCGCCCTTGGCCAGCAAAGGATGCAGTATCGCCTGCGAGGCATTGACCAGCTTGCTGCCAATATGGCGGTTAACCGCGCTGAGCTGGCGATCAAAATGCTCGTAACTCACCTTGTCAGACAGATTGTTGCCATCCTTATCCAGCAGAATGCGCAGCGGTGTCGGCGGCAGATAGCGATACAGCTGGCTGGACTTGGGCGCCGAGGCCTGTGCCAGGTAGATAAGCTCCAGGAATACGGTACCTGCCGGTAGCGCCTTGTTCTTGAGGATGGCAACACTTGTGGTGCCTGTTTCAGAACCTGTGATCAGATCCAATCCGGTTTGCACCAGCGGGTGCTCCTGGGTTATCAGGGCGATATCATCGCGGGACAGGGCGGTATCCCGGTCGAAGGTCACGGTAATGCCATCTTCCGGCAGACCGGGATAAGTGGGGAACATCATGTGCTCACTCGGGCGCAGCACTATGGTGTTTTCACCTCTATCGTCCTGATCTAGACCTATGATGTCCCACAGACGGATCACTGAGCCGATAAGCTGGGTGTCGTTATCCATTTGCGCCAGTCTCTCGGCCAATGCCAATGACCTGTCGCCGCCGTGGGAGTTGAGTTCCAGCAGCTTGTCGCGGCCCTGCTCCATTGCCTGCTTGAGCTCTTTATAACGGCTGCGGGTATCGCGCAGCAGCTTGGCCATCTCTTCTTCGTTTTCTTCCACCAGCAGTGGCAGCAACTGGGCGCCAAACTCCTTGAACAGAATATGGCCGCCGGGGCATGTGAGCTCGAAGGCATTGAGGCCTTCATGGTACCAGGCCAACAGACGCTCCTGCGCCGTGTCGGTGAGGAAGGGCAGGTGGATCTCTACATCATGGTTTTGACCTATGCGATCCAGGCGACCTATGCGCTGCTCCAGCAGATCCGGGTTCAGCGGCAGATCGAACAGCACCAACTGGCTGGCGAACTGGAAGTTACGCCCTTCGGAACCGATTTCCGAGCAGATCAGCGCCTGGGCACCACCTTCTTCCTGGGCGAAGAAGGCACCGGCCTTGTCACGTTCTATGATGGACATGCCTTCATGGAACACAGTGGCGAGGATCCCTTCACGGGTACGCAGCGCTTCTTCCAGACTCAGCGCCGTGGCTGCCTGACTGGCGATGATCAGCACTTTCTTGCTGCGGTTTTGCTTGAGGAAGTCGATGAGCCAGTCGACCCTGGGGTCGAACTTCCACCAGGCGGCGGAGTTTTCATCAAACTCCTGATACATTTTTTCCGGCGCCAGCGCGTAGGCGGCCTTCATTTCCAGGGTGCGGTGACCATTCATCATGGCACTGACTCGGGCCGCAGTGAGGTACTGCTCCGGCATGGCCTGTGGATAGGCGTTGAAAATGCGTTTCGGGAAGCCTTTGACCGAGGTGCGGCTGTTACGGTACAGCACCCGACCCGTGCCGTGTCTATCGAGCAGCTCCTGCAGCAGCTCGTCACGGGCGGCTTGCTGCTGCTCAGAATCGACGCCTTCAGCCTGGATAAGGCGAATGGCGGGGGCGATATCTTTCTCGGACAAGAGCTCGGTCAGGCTGTTGATGGCATTGTCGGGCAGCTTGTTGCCACTGGCCAGCGCCTCGGCGGCGAGGGCCACCTCTTTGTAGCCTTCTTCCTCTTTGATAAAGGCTTGATAGTCGTAGAAACGATCCGGATCCAGCAGTCGCAGTCGGGCAAAGTGGCTCTCATGGCCCAGTTGATCCGGGGTCGCGGTCAGCAGCAGTACGCCGGGCACCACTTCCGCCAAAGCTTCAACCACTTGATAGGCCCGGCTCGGAGCCTCTTCGGTCCACTCCAGGTGATGGGCCTCATCGACCACCATAAGATCCCAGTCGGCATCCAGCGCCTGGTCGAGACGGCGCTTCTTGCGCAGCAGCTCCAGCGAGCAGATCACCAACTGTTCTGTGTAGAAGGGGTTGTCATGGTCGGCAAAGGCCTCGATGCAGCGGTCTTCATCGAATACGGCAAACCGCAGGTTAAAGCGGCGCAGCATCTCCACCAACCATTGGTGGCGCAGGGTATCGGGCACTATCACAAGTACCCGCTCGGCGCGGCCTGTCATCAACTGTTGATGAATGATGAGGCCGGCTTCTATGGTCTTGCCCAGGCCCACTTCATCGGCCAGCAGCACCCGTGGCGCATAGCGGCGCCCGACTTCATGGGCAATCCACAGCTGATGCGGAATAAGGCCAACTCTGGGACCCTGCAGCCCCAGCAGATCTGAGGTGGCCAGATTGTGGCGCAGTTGCTGGGCGGCGTAGCGCACCCCAAATCTGTCCAGTCTGTCTATTTGGCCGGCGAAGAGTCTGTCCTGCGGCTTGTTGAAGCGAATGTTGTGATCCAGCAGGGTTTCCCTCAGCTGCACTTCTTCACCGGTTTCGCTGTGAATGCCGGTGTAGATCACCAGCCCGTCTTTTTCATCCAAAGAGTTGATGGTCAGTGTCCAGTCTTCATGGCTCTTGACCTGATCACCTGGGTTATAAATCACCCGGGTTAACGGGGCGTCGTTGCGGGAGAACATGCGGTTCTCTCCGGTGGCGGGGAACAGCAGTGAGACCATGCGGCCTTCCAGTTGTACTACTGTACCCAAACCAAGCTCTGATTCGGTATCACTGATCCAGCGTTGACCTAAGGCGAAGGGCATCTTTAACTCTCATCTCCGGGCGGATTCTCAAAGGGCGCGTATGTTATACCAATCCGAGTATAATACCAATCCTGCCCCCCTTATGACGCAGGCCTTTTCGCCCGCTTGTCATCCAATCGTCATCTTTAGCATCCTACACTCAAAAACGGATACCGCGCAGTGGCCATTGAACAGACTGCAAAGGGTATTTGTCATCCGCAGCTAAAGGTGCCAGTATTAGTTTAAGCCATGTCACAGTGGTGAAACCTACCCGCCATCTGTCAGAAACAGGAGTGCCATATACCCCAACCCCAGGCCTGCGCTGGCCCATGACAACAAAGCTGTGAGTAGCTCATTGACGCAAATGGAGGCGCCATGGAACAAGACGACAGAAAGTTGTTTGTACTTGATACCAATGTGTTATTACATGAACCCTTAGCGATTTACTCCTTTAAAGAACATGATGTTGTGGTCCCAATGACGGTACTGGAGGAATTGGACCAGATAAAAGACAGAAAGCGGGATGTCAGCCGCGATGCCAGGGTCGCCATTCGGGCACTGGAAGATATCCTCGGCGGCAAGACCACACCGGAACAGATAATCAAAGGGGTTCCCCTTCCAAGCCGCGAAGGGCACACAGATGCCACAGGTACTCTGGCCATCTTCCCCGACCACCAGATTGAATTCACCATAGGCTCGCTGCCCGGCGACAACAACGACAACCGCATCATCAACACAGCCCTGCATCTGCAAAATCAATACGAGCCCCGTACCGTGGTGCTGGTCACCAAAGACATCAATATGCGTCTCAAGGCCAAAGGTGCCGGGATACTCCTGGTAGAAGACTACCGCACAGATCAACTGATCGATGACATACGTTTTCTATCCAAGGGTTTTCATCAATTTGAAGGCAACTTCTGGGAGCATCTGCACAAGGTAGCCACCGAGCGTCATGGCCGTCATACGGTGCATGATGTGCCGCTCAAGGACCTGGGCGACGATCTCTTTTACATCAACCAATATCTGCTGGATGAGGAATCCGAGTTTTGTGGCCGGGTGGTCGGCCGCAGCGAAACCAGTCTCAATGTGCTGGATCTCGGTCGCGAGCGCCTGATGAATATGGAAGCCTGGGGCGTGAGGCCGAAGAACATCTATCAGGGCATGGCGCTGCAGGCTTTGATGGATCCCGATATCGATTTGGTCATTCTCACCGGCCCAGCAGGGTGCGGCAAGACCTTGCTGGCGATGGCGGCGGCACTGGAGCTGGTGGTGGAGCGTAATCTCTACGACAAGGTGATAGTCACCCGAAATACTCCGGAAATCGCTGAATCGATAGGCTTCCTGCCGGGCACGGAAGAGGAGAAGATGGCCCCTTGGTTGGCGGCAATTACCGATACCCTGGAGGTGCTGCACAAGCATGACGTTAATCCCAGTGGTTCACTCAACTACATAATGGAAAAGGCCAATATCCAGTTTAAGTCGATCAATTTCATGCGTGGGCGTTCGATTCAGAACTCAGTGGTATTGCTGGATGAGTGTCAAAACTTGACCGCCTCACAGCTGAAAACCATGATCACCCGTATGGGAGAAGGCACCAAGCTTATCTGCTGTGGCAACCTGGCGCAGATAGACTCCAACTATCTGACCGCGGTCACCTCGGGTTTGACCTATATGGTTGAACGCTTTAAAAATTTTGAAGGCAGCGCCAACATTTACCTCAACGGCGTAGTGCGCTCACGGCTGGCGGAGTTTGCCGAAGAGCAGCTCTGATAACCCCTGCTACTGAAAAAGGCCCCATTTCGGGGCCTTTGCTTTGTGCGGGGTACTGCATATTCGACCAAATTAAGTATATGATATTGGCTTTGTTCTTCTTCCTTCCCGCCGCTTGGGGATGGGACGTGATGCAAGGGTAATGGATGAAATCGAGTGAGCCGGATCTGCAGCTGAAATCTCCGATCCAGAAAAATTACAACCGCGCAGTGTTTTACACCTATATGGGGGTAATTGTACTGGCGTTGCTCACCGCCTGGGTGTTTTTTGAGCGCCAGAAGACCCAACAGATGGAGCTCAGAGAAGAACAGGTCGATCGCCATGTGATGCAGATTGACCTCTTGCTGGAATCCAGTATCCGTGCGGTCAAGAGCCTGCGCAATGTGGCCGTGGACCACTTGCGCCTGGCCGAGCAGGTACGCAAGGACAGACTGCCCCAGTACGAGAAATTCAACGAAAGCGGTCAGTTCTTTACCCTGGAGCCCAATTACGCCAAGAGTGGTGAGCCATTCACCAACATGGGGCGGATAACCGGTTCCGGTTCTCTCGATGGCCGCAGCGACAAGTTCTATCAGGAACTGGAGATGCTGTTCGAGCTGTCGTTGTCGTTCCCGGTCGCCAAGGAAGCCGCACCCAAGGCCTCGGCCATCTATTACCTGTCCAAGCGGCGAATGATGTCCTATTACCCTTGGCCTTCGGACGAGCAGCGTTTTCGCGATGAACTGCTGAACAAGAAACAGTTTCAACTGGCGACGCCGGCGATGAACCCCCAGCGCAGTGTGTTCTGGAGTGAGGCCTATGTGGACTCGGCCGGCAATGGTCTTTTGACTACGCTCGGGGTGCCCATCTATCTCGAAGATGAGTTTATCGGCTCCATTAATCTGGACATGACACTGGCATCGCTCGCCAAACAGATACGCCTCTATTTCAAGATGCCGGGCACAGTGATTTTGCTGGATCAAGGCAACAATATTCTCTCCCACAGCGATTTTGATACTTCAAGTATCAACCGGGTCTACCACATCAGTCAGCGGATCCCATCCGAGCTGCATTCACTGCCGGAGTCCGAGTTGTTCGATGCCCACGAGGGGATGATCCGTAACGGCTATTACATCCACTCAGTGGCGCTGCACAACGCCCCCTGGCGCCTGCTTTATCTGCAGGATGTCGATGACCTGTTTCTGGACTCGTTCGAGAAGCTGCAGCTGACCTTTATTCTTGTGGTACTGGCGCTGTCCGTGCTGGTGACCATAGTGCACTGGCAGACTCGTCGCTCTTTCGTCAGCCCGGCCTCGCGCCTGCTTTCGCACCTGGAAGACTGTTCCCGTGAGCCGATTCGGCCGCCGGAGAAGATCACCCAGGGCTGGGAGCCCTGGTTCCAGTTGGTCAGCCGCATTTTTGAAGAGAACCAGCAATATACCCGTCACCTGGCGGAGCAGAACAAGCGGCTGGATAAACTGGTGGCCCGGCGCACCGAACGGCTGAAAGAAACCACAGAGCGCCGTGAGCGGGAATATGCCCTGCTGCGCTCTCTGCTGGACTCGATTCCTGAAGCCATTGTCTTCAAAGATAAAGAAGGCAAGTACCTCGGCTGCAACAAGTCGGCCGAGCGGGTGCTTGGCTACACAGAAGCCGAGATGATAGGCCTGAATTCAGACACACTTACCAGCCCGGAACAGGCCGCCAGAATTCGCGCCGAGGATGAACAGGTACTCAAAGACAGGGCGCCGCTGCGTTATCAGGAAAAGGTCGAGCTGGCGGGTAAGCCCGTGCTGCTCGACACCCTCAAGCTGCCGTTTTATAACCGCCGTGGCGAGATGCTGGGCTTGATTGCCGTTTGGCGTGATGTGACCCGCGAATATGAATCGGCCGAACAGCTGCGATTGTCGGAAGAACGTTATCACCTGGCGATGGACGCGGTGGAAGATGGCCTGTGGGACTGGTATCTGGATTCGGAGCAGATCATCTGCAACCCGGCTTACTACACCATGCTGGGCTACAAGACCAATGAGTTTCCGGCGCTGCTGTCGACCATAGACGAGCTGATCCATCCGGATGACAGGATCCGGGTCGAAGAGTATCGCGAGCAGTATCTGGCCGATCCTATTGGAGCCTATGAGATAGAGTTCAGGATGCGCGGCAAGAGTGGTCAGTATCACTGGGTGCTGTCCCGTGGCCGGGTGGTGGAATTTACCGCCAACAATGAGCCCAGGCGTATGCTGGGTACCCACAAAGACATTACCCGCAGCAAGAGCAATGAAGTGGCCTTGCTGGAGGCCAAGAAAGATGCCGAACTGGCCAACCTCTACAAGAGTGAATTCCTGGCCAATATGAGTCATGAGATCCGCACGCCGATGAATGCCATCATAGGCATGCTGCAACTGGCGCAGCGCACCAACCTGACGGTGCAGCAGAAAGACTATCTGGAGAAGGCCGGCTTCTCGGCTCAGTCACTGCTGCGGATCATCAACGATATTCTCGACTTCTCCAAGATTGAAGCCGGTAAGCTGGAACTGGAGCGGGTCTCCTTCCCGCTGGATAAGGTGCTGGAGCACGCCCTGGATATCAACTCACTCAAGGCACAGGAGAAAGGGGTCGAGCTGTTGTTGTATGCCCCTGTGACCGCCGGGCTGATCCTCAAGGGCGATCCGCTGCGTCTCGGTCAGGTGCTGGTGAATCTGCTGTCCAATGCGGTTAAGTTTACCTCCCAGGGGGAGATTGAACTCGGTTGTGAAGATGTCGGCGAACGCGATCATCGCATTACCCTCAAATTCTGGGTTCGGGACACCGGCATAGGTATCAGCAAGGAGCAACAGGAGATACTGTTTGACGCCTTTGCCCAGGCGGATGGCTCCACCACCCGCAAATATGGCGGCACCGGCCTTGGCTTGTCCATCAGTAAGCATCTGGTGTCCATGATGGGCGGCAAGATGCAAGTGCAGAGTGAGCCGGGTGTCGGCAGTGTATTCAGCTTTACCATCAGCTTTGAGATCGCCGAAGAGGCCAAGATTGAACCTCTGGTGATGCCGGAGCAGCTCAACAGCCTGCGGGCGCTGGTGGTGGACGATAACTCCACGGCGCTGCAGATATATTCGACCCTGATGCGCGACTTCCACTTCGAGGTGGACACCGCCGCCAGCGGTGCCGAAGCCCTCTATAAGCTGGGCAAACAGGAAACCGACCTGCTGCTTATCGACTGGATGATGCCGGAAATGGATGGCCGCGAGGTGATCCGTACCCTGGACGAGATGGTGGCCGATGGCAGGATCAGCAAGCGCCCTGTGGTGATCATGATGACGGCCTATGCCGCCGAGCCGCTGGCGCAGGAGGTGGAAGATGCCAATGTGTTTGCGCTGCTGCAAAAGCCCTTCAAGGCCTCGACTCTGTTTGATGAGATAATCTCTGCCTTCGCCGAGAAACCCCATCCGGCGACCGTGGCTGAAATTACCGACAATCAGAGCGGTGGTCATAAAGGCTTGGTGCTGCTGGTAGAAGATAACCTGATCAACCAGCAGGTGGCCTCTGAACTGCTGCGCAGCGCCGGTTATGAGGTAGATCTGGCAGACAATGGTCAAATTGCCCTCGATATGGTGGAGCAGCGTCAATACGACGCGGTATTGATGGATATTCAGATGCCAGTGATGGATGGCCTGACGGCGACCCGGGAACTGCGCAAGAAATACGACAGGGAGACCTTGCCGATTATCGCCATGACGGCCCACGCCATGTCAGGCGATCGTGAGAAGAGCCTGGCGGCGGGAATGAACGCCCATATCACCAAGCCCATTATGCTCAATGAACTCTTTGATACCTTGAGTGAATGGGTGGGCAGGACTTGAGATAAACCGGCCGATCCCTTAACTTGAATGGCAACTTACAGATAACAATCAGGAGATGGGATGAAACCTCAAAGTTGGACCTTGTTGCTGGCGCTGATCGCGGTACCCGGATTGGCGCAGGCGGCACAGGAGAGGGAGGCCGCCGACGTCATCAGCGAAAGCACTCAGGCCGAAGGTTTTATCAATCTCTTTTATGATGCCAAAGCCGGGCAGCTGTATCTGGAACCGAGCAAACTCAACCAGCCTATGCTGCTGCTCTCCAGCTTGCCCCACGGCGCCGGTTCCAATGATATTGGGCTCGACCGTGGGCAACTGGGGCATACCCGCATGGTGCAGTTTGAGCGTCAGGGGCCCTATATTCTGCTCAAACAGCTCAATACCCGTTTTCGTGCCGATACCGACGACCAAGCCGAGCAAAGAGCCGTGCATGAAGCCTTTGCCGAATCTGTGCTCTGGCGCGGTAAACTCCTGCCGGGAAAACGTCTGTTGGTGCCGGTCAATGACTTGATGTTGCAGGACCTGCATGGCATCAGCCAACAGTTGGCGGCCAGGGGCCAAGGGCATTATCGTCTTGACACCAGCCGCTCTGTGGTGTTGCCAGCCTCGGTCAAGTCGTTCGAGCGTAACTCGGATGTGGATGTGCAGCTGACTTTCGCCAGTGATAAGGCCAGCGCCAGAGTCGCCGAGGTGACCCCTGATGGCCAGGCCCTGTCTCTGAGACTGCGCTACTCCTTTATCGCCTTGCCCGAGCCGGGTTATCAGGCGCGTCGTTATCACCCCATGAGTGGTTATCTGTCCGATGAATACAAGGACTATGCCACCGCCATAGATCAGGATATCAACCAGCGTTTCTTGCTGCGCCACCGGCTGCAGAAGGTTAATCCCGGCCCTGAGCCAAGCGAAGTGGTTGAGCCCATTACCTATTATCTGGATCCCGGTGTACCCGAGCCTATCCGTGGTGCCTTGCTTGAAGGCGGCCGCTGGTGGGAGCAGGCCTTCAATGAGGCGGGGTTTATCAACGGTTTCAAGTTGGAGCTATTGCCGGAAGGCGCCGACCCTCAGGATGTGCGCTACAACGTGACCCAGTGGGTGCACAGGGCCAGCCGTGGCTGGTCCTACGGTGCGGCGGTGACAGATCCCCGCAGTGGTGAAATCATCAAGGGCCAGGTCACTCTGGGGAGTCTGCGGGTGCGTCAGGATCACCTGATTGCCCGTGGCCTTACCGCAGGTTGGGAAGACAGGCAGGCGGCCGATGAAGCTGCCATGGCCTTGTCTCTGGCGCGTATTCGCCAGTTATCGGCTCATGAAATCGGTCACACCCTGGGGCTGGATCATAACTTTGCCGCTTCCACCAATAACAACGCCTCTGTGATGGATTACCCACATCCCTATGTGCGCCTCGATGGCAAGCGGGTGGATATCAGCCAGCCTTACGCCGAAGGGCTGGGGGCCTGGGATAAGTTTGCCATCAAGTACGGTTATGGTGACTTTGGTGATGAAGCCCAAACCCAGGCCGCGCTCAAGTCGCTGCTCAAAGAGGTGCAGCAGCAGGGGCTGAGATACATAGGCGAGGGTGATTCGCGAGCAGCTTCAGCTGCCCATGCCTATGCCAGTCTTTGGGACAGAGGCGAGGATCCTGTCAAGGAGCTGGCCAGAATGCAGCTGGTCAGGCGCCAGGCGTTGGAAACTTTCTCCGCCAAGGCGCTGTTGCCGGGGCAACCCTTGGGTGAACTCAGCGATGCTCTGGTGCCCATCTATCTGCTGAATCGTTACCAGATTAGCGCTGCTGCCAAGTTTGTCGGCGGCATTGACTATAATTATCTGGCCGATGCCGATAGCGGTAATTGGCATTTTATTGCGCCGGAATTACAGAAGCGGGCGCTCGATACCCTGTTGGCGACTCTGGATCCCAGAGAGCTTTATCTGCCAACCGAGCTCCTGGAGCAACTGGTGCCCAAGGCCGGCAACTATTACCGCAGCCGCGAGAGTTTCGGCTCATCTCTGGGGGTTGCCGTGGATCAGCTGGCCATGGCAGAAGTGCTCAGTCGCCACACTGTGTCGGCGCTGTTGAACCCTGAGCGGCTCAACCGTGTGGATCAGGCCTTTGCCAGAGACACAGAGCAGCTTTCGGTAGAGGATTTGCTGGACAGATTGCTGGGTAAGACACTGCTGAAATCCCTGCCTTCGGGAGATCAGACCAGTATTGCGATGCGGGTAAATGCGGTGGTTTTGGACGGCATGTTGCAGAGTCTGGAGAGTGACGCCAGCGCCCCGGAAGTCAAAGCCATGGTGAGAATGAAGCTGGATTATCTGCTTAAGCAGTTGCCCAGAAAGGAAAAAAGAAGTTCAGGTTACAAGGCTGCCCACTATGGACAACTGCAAGCTGTGCTTGAACAGGCACTGAAACAAGCCGGGGTCAGAGTGATCAGCAAACCTGCGGAAATACCACCGGGATCGCCGATTTAGTACGTCGTAAGGTATTGATTATGTGACATAATTAATGCCATATCTTATATTGGCATCTTTCATATTCCAGAGGTTCGGGCCCGTTTTGCACCGAACCTCTGTTTTTTGGGGGAATTCTTTTGCCAACAATCCTGTTTCTCAGAGCCTGGCTCGGCAGCTTATTGCTGCTTCTCTGCTTCGTTGCCAAGGCCGATGGGCTCAGCGTCAGCCCTCGCATTCATCAGGGCCAACTGGACAACGGTCTTAAATATCAATTGGTGGACAACAAGACGCCGGCCAATACCGTCATAATGCGGATGCGGATCGCCTCCGGCTCGCTGCTTGAGGCGGAAAATGAGCAGGGGCTGATGCACCTGCTGGAACATATGGCGTTCAAAGGCTCGGCCGCTGTGCCTGAAGGGGATATGATCCCAAGGTTGCAGCGTCTCGGCTTGAGCTTTGGCGCCGATACCAATGCCGTGACTGAATTTACGCAAACAGTCTATAAGTTCAACATCACCCAAGGGGATGAGCAGAAGCTGGATACCGGGTTGATGTTGATGCGGGAGATTGCCGACAGACTCACTCTGGATCCCAAGGCGCTTGCCAAGGAAAAAGCCGTAGTGCTGGCCGAGCTCAAGGAGCGCACATCGGCCGGGCTGGAAAACTATCGCAACCAGTTGCATTTCTGGTACCCCTCCAGCCTGCTGCCCAGACGTTTCCCTATCGGTGAAGTAGCCAGCATCAAGGCGGCAGATGTCGCCAAGCTGCGCTCTTTGTACCAACGTTTCTATACCCCGGAGCGGACAACGCTGATCTTGGTCGGCGACCTGGACATCGCCCGTACCGAGGCTCAAATCAAGCAGTTGTTTGCCGATTGGAAGCCGCACCCTCAGGCGGTTGCCGCAGCTCAGGTGAAACTTTCTCCGCCTGTAGTCAGAAAGCAGCCTCAGGCGGACGCTTTCTTCGACCCCAGTTTGCCGACCCAAGTCTCTCTTGGGGTGCTGACGCCCATAAAGCCAAAGCCTGATGGTATTGAACGGCGTCGTCAGCTGATGCTTGAGTCGCTGCTGAGTAATATGCTCTATCAGAGGTTGCAACCGCACCTGTTTGCCGAAGAAGGTTTCACCGATGCCTCCGTTGAGATAGGGGAAGAGTTTGGCACTGCGGTAAGGGCGCAATTGGCTCTGGCGACCCTGGAGGACAACTGGCAGGATGGCGTGGTACTGCTGGAACAGACCATACGCCAGGCCTTGCAATACGGTTTCAGCAATGAAGAGTTGCAGCAGGCGCTGAAACGCCAACATAAGCAGTATCAGCTCAATCTGGCCGGCAGTAACACCATTCACAGCCTGAATATGGCCGAGGCTTTGGTATCAATGGATGCCGAGGCCTTGATACCGATAGAACCAGCAGATGAGCTGGCCATTTTTGAGGCCTTGGCGCCGCAAATTACCCCGGCGCTTATCCAACAGACACTGACTGAGCTTTGGCAGGGGCAACCCTGGATCTATCTCTCCGGTGCCAAGGCGCCGGCCGCGGCGGAACAACAACTGCTGACGGCATATGAGAACAGCTTGCTGCAATCTGTTACCCCCTATAAGGCCAAACAAGCCAGCGAGTTTGCCTATCAAAGCTTTGGTGAACCCGGGAAGATAGTGGCCGATAAACGGGATCCCGATACCGGAATACGGCAGTTACGTTTTGCCAATGGAACTCTACTCAATCTCAAACCTACCGAGCTTGAGCAGGGCAATGTGGCCGTCAGCTTGTCATTGGGATTCGGTGATTTGCCATTTCCGCGCCAAGAAGGTTTGGGCACTCTGTTCAATAATGCCTTTATTTACGGCGGGCTGGAGCAGCACTCCTGGCAACAGCTGGCGGATATCTTTGCCGGGCAGAACATCTCGGCAAATATTGGCGTCAGTACTGAAGGCTTTGGCGGCGTGACCAATACCAATGCCGATGAGCTCAGAACCCAACTTGGGCTACAGGCCGCCTTTCTAACCGCCCCGGGCTGGCGACAGGAAGCCATCAACCTCTTCCGGCAACAAGTCAAGGCAGAGAGCCAGAGCCGTAATGCCAATCCGGAAGAGGCCTTCTGGGATGGTCTGAGCGGACTCTTGTTCCCCGGCGATCCCCGTTATGGTTATGGCCGGGAAGAACAGGTATTACAGCGGGACTTTGCTGAAATTGCCAAGGTGTTGGCTTCGGCGCTGGATAAGGGAATGCTGGAAATCGCGCTGGTAGGTGATTTCGATGAGGCTCAGGGGATAAAAGCGGTTGCCGAGACATTCGCCGCCATCAAGCGGCATCCGGCCAAGCCCCCGGCCTTCGAGCGTCCGGTATTCCCCAAGGTGCCGGCACAGAGCCAAATCTTGCACCGGGGCGCCGAGAACTCGGCGGCACTGGCCTGGCTGTGGCCGACCACCGACATGCAGAATGTTCGACGCCACAGCGAACTGATGTTACTCGAGCAGGTGATGGGCATTCTGTTGAATGAAGAGGTCAGGGAAAAAACCGGCGCCGGATATTCGCCTTATACCTTCAATCATTTCGATTGGCATCCAACAGGTTACGGTTATCTGGGGCTCTTTACTGTCACAGATGCCGCCAAGCTGAAGGCGGCCGAACAGGGCTTTGCCGCGGTCGTGGCCAGAGTCAAGGCCAAGGGTGGCATAGATGCCGATTTGTTGGAGCGGGCGCGCCAGCCCTTGTTGCAGTGGTTTGAAAGTGCCCCGGGAAGTAACGGTTTCTGGTTGGATCTGGCGGCAACGGCCCAAAGTCGGCCGGGCCGTTGGCAAGGATGGCAACAGCGCAGGCAGATACTGGGGCAACTGGATGGTGAAGCCCTGGAAGCCTTGGCTCGTGAGTATCTTGAGAATGATCGCCGCTTGAGCGTGACCAGCAGTTACGGCGGCTAACCTCCGCTCTTGGGGTTTCTCGGATAGAAGCGTTCCGGCTTGCGCTGCAGGTGTTCGAACCTGCGGGTATTTTTATAGGGCAGCTTCATAAACCCCGAAACCCCCTGGCCCTGGATCTTGTCGACATGACGGAGGATCCTGTCCAGACAGGCGCGAAACTGCGCCTGTTTTCTCGGGTTGAGCAGTCTCAGATAACTGTGGATCTTCATATGGGTTGGCAGGGCTTCGAAGATGATACAGCCTGTGTGGTGTATCTGGTTGAGCCAGCCCAGCTCTGTCATGATTTCCGCAGGCAGCTCCAGGTTTTCATCCGGATCCCGGCCATCTTCAAAGTAAGAGTGCAGCCTGGATTGATCTTCGAGTGTCGGCACATCGCCCACCTCAAAGGGCAGCAGCTGATCCGCCTTGGCCTTGAACGGCTCTGAAGGGGCGCTGCGTTCCAGGTGCAGGGTATCTTTGGCGTTGAAGAAACAGGCCTTGAAGATACCTATGCGATGAATGCCCCGGGCCAGGGTCACCATGTTGTTGACCGCCTGAATCAATGCCGGCCTGAGCTCTTCATCATAAAGCGCCAGGTTGGAGTCGATATAGACGCCTGTCTCCTGCCAATGAATCGCCAAACCGCCCACTATAGGATACTGACCCAGGCGGCCTACGGCAGCGATAAAGCCCTTCTCTGTGTCTCCCATACCGGCGAGGAAGTTGCGGTAGTACTTCTCCAGTTGAATATCTTCGGCGCGAATAGCCTCGGCATCGGCGTCCGGATGATGGCTGCGCAGAAACGACTTACGCGAACTGTAGCTGACTGTTTCCACATCCCGGGCTCGCTTCTGTACCCAGACGGGGATCTCGGCATTCAGCTCCTGTGGCAGCGGTGGCAGTAAAAGATGCTGGCTGTATCTCATACTGCGCAGGAAGTAGTCGCCGGCCTTGAGGCGGGTGAGAGGATCTGAGCCCAACATCCCCTCGAGGATCCTGGCCAGTTCCATCGGTAGACCTATGCTGGTAGGCGGGATAACCTGGGAACCGAAGCGGCTGGCCTGACCGGACGCCAGCGCATAGAGGGTGGCGGCAACCCCCTGTTCATCAAACCTGGGGCTGGAAAGCGCCCCCGAGAGTTGCTCATCGCCGATAAAGTAAACATCGCCCATGCGGGCGTTGGTATGCTGCTGATCGCTCGACATTAACTCCATCACATTGCCGCCAACCGGGCGGTTGTCGGCATCGCGCTGGGCAAATACCGCCGAGCCCCAGTCAATCAAAGACAACTTGTCTTCCTCTGGGTCATAAACCAGGTTGGAAGGTTTGATATCCCCGTGTACCAAGGGTCTGCCGCTGCGAAGATACTGCAATAGATCCGCCAACTGCCTGGCAATGCTCATGATTTCTGCCACCGGCAAGGCGCCTTGGCGGCGGCAGCGCTGATCCAGATCCTGGCCCTGAGCTCTGGCCATCACCAGGATCCCCTGGCGCCCGACTCTGTCGAACTTTATCAGTGGCGGCACATTGGGATGATTGACCTGAGACAGCATGAAAGCCTCTTCTTCCAATCTGTCCTGTACCTGCTGAGGCAGGGTGATGCGAGAGAACTTGAATACATGTTCCTGGCCATGGCGGTTTCGTCCGGCGAACACAAAACCATAGGCGCCTTTGCCTATCAGTTGCGGGTCATCATAGCCCAACTTGATCAGTTGCTGGCGGCAGAGGCGGATCCAGGCCCTGTGTTTGCGGGCATCATCGGCCTTAAGCAGATAGACGGACTGCTCTTCAGAAATATAAAAGTGCTGCAGTTCAGGTGTTTGCAAGCGATTTCTCCATTGGCACAGGCAAGGATACAAAATAACAACAAGCAGAAGCTCATTAAAACAGCAAGGGATAACAGCGGCAAGTTGTGACTCTGGGATCCAGCTCAGAACCAGGCTTCCTAGCGTATCCTTTTGGGCGGCACTTTGACCTATATCAATTTCATTGCGCCCTCCCCAGAGTAACCTGTTTGCAACAAGCCGCAGTGGCAGAAGAGATTTGGAGGCCTTATGTCAGTGCCAGATAAGCAGGAGCTGATCGAACTGTTCGAGTATGCTCGTCCCAGGGTGATACAGTCGATGGAATTGCGTCATTGTCCCCATGCGGGTTTCTACAATCCGGTGGACGACCGCTGTAACTTTTGTCATCAGGGATTGGAGTGTATCTGGATGAACCAGAATGATGAACTGGTGGATCTGGAACAGAAATCACTCGAAGAGTTGAAGCAGCAGTTATTGATTGCCGTCGACTTTGTCGACTCCAGCCTGAGCCCGCACCATTTGTCACGACGCAAGTGCCAGTGTGATAACTGTAATTGGTTGCGCAAGGTGCAGGAGACCCTGGCCAGACTGCCCTGAATAGCTTGAAAACTGATGCTGCCCGCCCCGGAGTCATTGCACGCTCCGCGGCGGGCTTTTTTGTCTGTTGCTGTTGGGCTCTTTGCAATCGGCGTCCAAGTCGATAGAGTATCAAGGTTTTCTGATACACAGGATGGATAGATGGAACCCGGATTCTGGCATGAACGCTGGCACAAGCAGCAGATAGGTTTTCACCAGCAGGATATTAACCCTTTTTTGGTGAAGTACTGGTCCACACTCGCACTCAGGGGGAATGAGCAGGTCTTTGTCCCGCTTTGCGGCAAGTCTTTGGATATGTGTTATCTGGCCGAGAAGGGCCATGATCTGCTTGGTTGCGAACTGAGCGAATTGGCCGTCAGGCAGTTTTTTGAAGAGAACGGCCTTGAGTATCAACAGAATGCCTTTGGCGAATTGCAGGCGTTTTCCAGCGAACAGATGACCTTGTTGCAGGGCGACTTGTTTGCGCTCAAGGCTGAGCAATTGGCGTCGGTAGGCGCCTTCTACGACAGGGCGGCGCTAATCGCCTGGCCTGAGGAGATGCGTTTGCAATATGCCGCCAAGCTGGCCACCTTGTTGCCAAGGGGTTGTTGCGGCTTGTTGGTTACTCTGGAATATCCGCAGGATATGCTCAAGGGGCCGCCATTCAGCGTGACTCAGGAGTGGATAAGGGAGCATATGAGCCAGTGGTTTGAGGTCACTTTGCTGGAGCAAGCCGATGTATTGGCCGACAACCCCAGGTTCATTGCCAAAGAGGTGCCTTGGCTCAATGAGAGTGCCTATCTGCTGAAACGTAAATAAGTTCCCCAGGAAATTATAATAATCCAAGGTGGAACAAGCGGTTAGTAGGAATACTGGCATACAAAAAGGCGACCCAGAGGTCGCCTTTAGTGTCTATAACCACTATCTCAACAGAGATTAGAAGTCGTAACGTACACCCACGGTGAATACGTTGTCGTCTTCCAGGTCAAACTTAGCACCAGCGTCTTTGTACTCGCCTTGGTAGTTTGCGTAGTGAGCAAACAGCAGAGTAGACTTGGCTACACGGTAGTCGGCACCAACAGTGATGTTGGTCACTTCGATGTCTGTGCCAGCATTGTCGCCCAGAGCCTTGTAGTACTTACCGAAACCGGCTTCGTCATAACCGTATTGCAGCTTCAGGTTAACGCCGTTCAGGTTGTAAACTACGTTCACGAAGTAAGTGTTGTTGTCGTCAGAACCGTCAACGATGCTTTCAGAGTTCTGGAACAGACCGCCCAGTTTGAAGTCACCCAGCTTAACTTGACCAACGGCGCGGTATGCATCGATACCACCGATAGCCTTGTTGTAGGCGATGGCAGCATAGTAGTTCTGAGCTTTCAGCTTCTTGTCACCGATAGTGGCGCTCAGAGCGTACATGTTGTCTTTGTCGATTTCGTTACCGTTCGCGTCGTAAGTCGCGTAGTTGTCTTCCATCAGGTAAGTGGCGTTCAGAGTGATCAGGTCAGCGATCTTTGGTGAGTAGTACCAAACACCGTCACCGCTACGAACTTGGCCACCCAGCATACGGTCGATATCCGCGTTGGTGTTACCGAATACGTCTACACCGCCTTCAGCTTGCTTGAATACTGTGTCGTTACGACCGGCCAGTACAGTACCGAAGTTGGTCTTGGCACCCAGGTAAGTGTTACGAGCTTTGAAAGTGTCGCCAGAACCAGAAGTGTTCTCTACTTGGAACTCCATCTGATAGATGATGTCTACACCATCAGAAATCTTCTCGGAACCTTTTACACCCAGGTGTGAGAAGTTGTTTTCGATATAAGTACCGCTTTCACCTACTTCTACGCCGTTAGTACCAGTTTGCAGTGTGGCGCCTTGGTCAGAGTTGGTGATAGACAGATCCAGACGGCCATACAGAGTTGGGCCATCAGCCAGTGCACCGAAAGAGGCTGCGGCCAGAACTGTTGCTACTGACGCAGAGATAAGGGTCTTCTTCATGTGTTGTGCTCCCTAGAACCTGAGTTCTATTCCATGTATTTATGGTTATTTAACAAACGAGTGTTCCTGGATTTGTAGCGGACATCCTGTCCGTCACAAAGCTGCGCTGATTCTTACAGTTTTGTTTGCTCAAGATTGTGGCCTAGATCAAACTTTTTGCCCCATTCTTGTGGGAAAAGCCTTAATCTGTGACCAAAATGTCCATTTCGGTTAAAAACTATTCAACCGCCATTGTTCACAAAATCAGCATAATCATCTTTTCGCTATAAAAAGATAACTTTGCAGTATGAAGGACTGTATCAGCTGGTTATTTTTAATAGATCAAATTGTAAATTAGTGATAGATGAAGTTTTAATAAAAGTGAAATTTTTCATCATAAAAATGATATTTATGTGCTCTGGTTCTCATTTAGGCACCCAATCCGGCCAGTGGCAAACTCTGCCTTATATAGCCAAGTAGCTGTCCTGGTTCACTCCATGGTGCCCTATCTATCCCTAAAAGAAGCTCTGTATTTACTAAGCCGTTTATATCCATAAGCCCAAGCAAAACATACCCGGGATATACACACTCTCTTACTCGGCTTGGGGATAGCCGGGTATTCGGCTAAAATGCCGCCGAAGATAATTGGGAACCAAGTTATGCAAGATACAGACACAGAACTGCTGGAGTCCGAAGCCTATCAACAGCGCTTTGGCGGCATTGCCCGTTTATATGGTGTTGCTGCACTGGCAGCCTTTTCCAAGGCTCATGTAATGGTGATAGGTATAGGTGGCGTCGGCACTTGGGTTGCAGAGGCTTTGGCCCGCAGTGGAATAGGGCACATCAGCCTGATGGACCTAGACGATGTGTGTGTGACCAATACCAACCGTCAGATCCATGCTTTGGCAGACACCATAGGCGAGTCCAAGGTCGCCGTGATGGCGCAGCGGATTAAGGCGATTAATCCTCTATGCCGGGTGGATGAAATAGAAGACTTTATTGCAGCAGATAATCTGAGTCAGTATCTGGCACAGGACAAGGGCATAGACTTTGTGGTGGACTGCATAGATGCGGTAAAGCCCAAGGCGGCCTTAATCGCCTGGTGCAAACGCAATAAGATTAAGTTGGTGACTATTGGCGGTGCCGGCGGTCAGACAGATCCAACCCAGATCCAGCAAACGGATCTGGCCAAGACTTTTCAGGATCCATTGCTGGCCAAGGTACGCAACTTGCTGCGTAAAGAGTATGGTTTCAGCAAGAATCCACAGCGGCGGTTTGCCGTTGATGCCGTGTTTTCCAGTGAACACCTCAAGTATCCCCAGACGGATGGCAGTGTCTGTTCCACCAAGGTTGGTGTCGAAGGTAGCATGAGAATGGATTGCTCCTCGGGATTTGGTGCCGTGACCATGGTGACCGGCAGCTTTGGCTTTGTGGCAGCCAGCCGGGTGTTGGCGCGCTTGGCGCAGGAAGCCAATAATCCCAAGCCTGAATAAACAGCACAAAACATGATCTGAGTCTAATGCAGCAGGTGTCTGGATTGTTAGAATCCAGACACTTTTTCGCTACAGATATTCAGCTTATGCGACAAGCGCTGCTCAATCGTTTCCTGCGGTATGTCAAACAGGATACACAAGCCGATCCGAACTCCCAGTCTATTCCCAGTTCCCAAGGTCAGGTGGCCTTTGCCAGGCAGTTACAGCAAGAACTGCTCGAGTTGGGATTTGATGATGTCTTCCTCAGTGAATCATGCTGCCTTTATGCCAAATTAGCGGCGAATACTGCCAAGGTGCCGGCAATCGGCTTTTTGGCTCATATGGATACGGCGGCAGATTACTCCGGCGCCGGGGTAAAACCTCGGGTGATAGATGACTACCAAGGGCAGATCATTGAACTGGAGCAGGGGGAAGCGCTTAGTCCTGAGCAGTTTCCTTCTTTGCTGAACTACCTCAATAAAACATTGATCACTGCCGATGGCACTACGCTATTGGGCGCGGATGATAAGGCAGGCATAGCCGAAATCATCACGGCGCTGCACTATCTATTGCAACACCCTGAAATTCCCCATGGAGAGATCAACCTCTGTTTTACGCCCGATGAGGAGATAGGCCGAGGTACTGATGGCTTGGAGCTCGAGCGTTTCGGCGCCGATTGGGCCTATACAGTCGATGGTGGCGCAGTTGGCGAACTTCAATATGAAAACTTCAATGCCGCCACTGCGGTGATCACCGCAAAAGGCAATAATTGTCATCCAGGCAGTGCCTATGGGGTGATGGTCAATGCCTTGACCATGGCTGCCAGATTTCACGCCAGAATGCCACTCAATGATGCACCCGAGACCAGCGAAGGTTATCAGGGCTTTTTCCATCTGTTATCCATGGAAGGCCAAACAGAAGAAGCCAGGTTGGTGTACCTGATAAGGGACTTTGATAGGGCTCAGTTTGAGCAGCGCAAGGCCTGGCTGCAGGAATCTGTGACCAAATGTAATGCCGAGCTGCAGGCCGGTAGCCTGGAGATTAGCATCAGCGACAGTTATTACAATATGAAGGACTGCATCTTGCCTGTGCCTCATGTGACAGATATTGCCTGTCAGGCGATGGAGATGGCCGGCATAACACCGGATATCAAACCTATCCGCGGCGGCACTGACGGTGCGCAACTGTCCTGGAAGGGGCTGCCTTGCCCCAACATCTTTGCCGGTGGCCACAATTTCCATGGCAAACATGAGTATGTTTGTCTTGAGTCAATGGAAAAGGCGGTAGAGGTGATCATCAATATCGCCAGGTTAACCACTCAAAGATACGCCGAGTAATCTAAATAAAGAGTTCCACCCTGTCGTCATCGGCGGGGCGGGACTCTACCACAGCCGGGAAGCGAACCCGAAAGTGTGCGCCGCCGAGGCTGGAGTCATTGAGAAGGGTGATATTGCCCTTCAGTAGTGTGACGGCATTGAAGGCCGCCGCCAATCCAAGCCCGGTGGCGCCGGTTCGTCTGCTGGTGGTAAAGAAGGGCTCAAAGATCTGGCCGGCAATCTCGGGGGCGATTCCCTTGCCATTGTCTTCGATATCCAGCTGTAGTTCTTGACCCTGCTGTTGTGCGCTGATGCTGATCTTATGGCCGGTATCACCCTCAAAGGCGTGAGCATAGGCATTGGAAAGTATGTTGGTCACTATCTGCTTCAGCAGGCTGTGGCTGCTGGTAAGCCAAAGATCGGCTTCGACCTGGATCTCCACATCTACCTGGAATTGCTTGAAAGATAGCGCTACAGCATCGGCAAATTCCTGCAATACCTGGGGTAGCAGCATCTGTTCGTGCACGTCATTGCCTTGCTCGGCAGCAATCGCCTTGAACTTCTGGATCAGGTTACTGGCGCGGGTAATGTTACTGATGATCAATTCACAGCTCTGTTGATATTCGTTGAGAATGGCATTGAGCTCTTCCAGCGTAGCGCCATCGTTTTGCAACAGTTCAACCAATTCATTGATATGCTGCAGCTGACTACTGGCAGCGGTGAGGCAGATACCTATCGGGGTGTTTATCTCATGGGCGATGCCGGATACCAGACCGCCGAGCGCGGCCATTTTCTGCTGTTCGACCATCACCTGTTGAGCCCGTTCCAACACCAACAGCGACTGTTCAAGTTCTTTGGTTTGTTCTTTGACCTGCCTTGCCAGCTCATCTTTATAACTGCGTTCCAGTTCCAACAGTCTTTCCCTGTCACTCAGAGCTTCTTGCAGTTCGTAGCGGGAGCGGTTCAACTGGGTGAAGGAGGCGCGCAGCTGTTGCTGCATCAAATTGATGGCCAGGGCAACCTGGGTAAATTCATCCTGTTTGTCCCGGCGCTTAAACTGCAGTGGTTGATAATCCTGCTCCAAATCGAGCTCTGAGCAGTACTCACTCAGTTGCAACAGGTGCCGGGTAATGGTGGCCCAAACCAGATAGAGAATGAAACCGACCACCAGAAAGGTCTTGATACCATTGGCCAGTAGTATCAGTAAGGCCTTGTTCACCAATCTGTCGTAGATTTTGGAGAGATCGGCTTGAACTCTCAGCTCACCGACATTGAAATTCTGGCTGCTGGTCTTGTGCACCAGCGGAAAGCGCTTCTCTATTACACCTTGGTCTCTGTACTCGCCGGCGGTCCATTCTTTACCACTGTCATCTTCTATGACCACATAGCTGGTATCCGGCAGTTGGTTGAGACCGTTGAGTTGGGTCTTGATAAGCCTTTCATCTATTACCCAGATACTTGCCGCCAGCACATCCAGGTTGGCTTTTTCAATATTGGCAAACTCATCGTTGATTCGGCCAATGTCACCCTTGTAATCGGAAACCAACTGCAAACCTGTGGTCACCAGAGTGATCAGTGAGCTGAACAGGATAATAGCCAGAGTCAGCCTGCGGCCGATGGGACTACTGATGAGCTGCTGCATAAAACCGGGCATTAATTTCAACTATCTTAAGTGCTTGCTGTGGATAGCTTTAAGCATAGCTTCGCATCTGACTTTCGCGGCATTTTTTGTTGCCGCTGATGGCAAAGTTCACTGAGCAATCCTGGCACTGGTTTTGCTTGATTAGCGGTTGGAACAATTTTCTGACGCTGGATAGAGCCATGAAGAGACTGAAACTTGAGGTATTGAAAGAGGGCAAGTTCAAGGCCGCTGCATTGCAACTGACACTGTGGGTGCTGCTGATAACCACATTGCTGCTGTTTATGCCAAAGTCCTTGCTGGCCCTGTTGCATTTGGAATCCTGGGTAGACACCAATGCCCATTATATTGGCCTGACACTGCTGCTGGCCTTGGCCTATATTGGTGCGCTGGCCGTCAATCTGTTGTTGGATGAAGCGATAAGCCGTTTGAGTGAGCGCCGGATCAACGAAATGATTGAAGAGAAAGTCAGGTTACTGGATCCCGCCGAGCGTGCCCTGTTAAGGGAGTTCTTCCTGCAGGGAGCCAGTGTTTTGACTCTGCCGCAAAATGAAACGCCGGTGCAGGCACTGCTCAAGGCTCACATACTCGAGAGCCTGGGAAATGAACGCCATTACGCCATTCAAGGCCCCACAGCCGAGTACAAGATAGCCATGGCTGCCCGTAAGCATCTGAACCGCAAAGTATTGCGTTTACCATCCGGAGAGCCCAGCCAGGAAGAGCTGCAGCATCTTATCAAGGCAAGACCGCAATTTATCAATGGTATTGCCCAAGTGCGGAAACATGCCGCTTGAAGACGGCAAAAAAGAGGGCAGCCACAGGCTGCCCAAGCAATACTCAAAAACGTCATTGCATTTAAAAGAACATGGAAATCAAAGCTAAGGCTTTGCTGACTTTACAATAAACATCCACATAATGTAGGAGATGATCCCGATAGTACTGAAGATAACTATCATCGACAGTAAACCTATGGGGTTTCCGAACATTAGATCTAACCAGAATGCCATCACTGAAGTCCTCTTTCTTGTAAAGTCAAAGCTAAACTAACCAAATTTGCTTCGGCCGGAGCTGATCTCGATCAACAAATGTTGTCAGAGTTGTTAATCGGGTAAGTCAGCTTGTTAAAACATGAGCTTTATCATGTTTTGCTTAAATTAGCCGGCTAAGGAGCAACGTAAGTGTTCCCTAAAGGGAATAGGATCAAAGGCTAATATTAATTACTACACTAAAGGAGTAGGGTGGCTTGGCCTGCGATTGTTCATTGGCAAGGAGCGTGCGATGCAAACATCCCGAGGTCTTTTAAAACTGATATTAAACCAGTGGCAGTTTTATCCGCTGTTGTTCTTGTTGCTTTACCCCCTGTGGAGCCTGTTACACGGCGCCAGTTATCTCGCCTTTGCTTCTCTATTGGCCGCCTTGATAGTGCTGGCTTGGCTCGGTGCCAGACAGCTGTCCAATCTCAAGCGCCTGGAAAATGCCGCCCGTCATCTGGGAGAAGGCGATCTCAGCTATCAGTTGTCGGAACAGGATGCCGGCATGTTCCATTCTGTGGTCCACGGTATCAACCGTATGGGAGAGGACGTTGGCCGCACCATTTTGTCTTTGGTCAATACTGCAGATGCGATGAAGAGTGTGGCTATGGATATCAAGTCCATCAGCGATGCCGCCCATATCGGAGTGGAGGAGCAGGAAAAACAAGCGGAATTGGCGGCGACCGCCATGACCCAGATGGTTTCTACTGTGCAGGAGGTCAGCCGCAATGCTGCCAGTGCCGCCAATGCCGCAGAAGAAGCCAGGCAGGCGGCCCGCAGTGGCGACCAAACTGTCAGGCAGGTTGTGCGGCAGATAGATGATATGTCGGCTCAGGTTGGGCAAACTCAGCAAGTGATTGCCCGCCTGGCGGAAGACAGCAACAACATAAGTACCATCATAGACACCATTTCCCAAGTGGCAGAGCAAACCAATCTGCTGGCGCTCAACGCCGCTATCGAGAGTGCCCGCGCCGGCGAGCATGGCCGAGGTTTTGCTGTGGTTGCCGATGAAGTCCGTAGCCTGGCACAGCGGACGTCTGCGGCTACAGTTGAGATCCAACAACAGATATTGCAATTGCAACAGGGCGCCGATGAAGGCGTGAAAGTGATGACCACCAGTGTCGAGCAGGCCAGTGCCACCCATGCTATGGCTCACCAGGCGCAGCAAGCATTGGGGCAAATTGTGGCTCAGATTGAAAGCATTACAGATATGTCGCATCAAATAGCGGCAGCTTCGGAACAACAGCAGGCAGTTGCCGAAGAGATCAGCAGTAATATCTCCTCCATGGCACAAGTGGCGGTGGAGAATGCCAAAGAGACCCACAGTACCAACCTCTCCAGCCTGAAGGTATTCAATATGTCGCAGGAGATCAGTTCTCTGCTTGGGCGCTTCCATGTCGACAAACGGGCGATGGAACAGTTGGAGAAACGCCATCGCTTTGTTGAGTGGGGGCCGCAGTTGGATCTCGGCATGGAAGAGATCAATCGTCAGCACCAACGTCTGGTATCCCTGATCAATGAACTGCACCGCACCTTGGAAGAAGCTTATGGCCTGGAAGCGATTAAACGCATAGTACAGGGCCTGGTGGATTACACCGCCAATCATTTCGCCTATGAAGAGGAGTTGTTTGCCCGTTTCTGTTATCCGCAGACCGAGCAGCACAAGCTTAAACACCAGCAATTAGTGGCTAAGGTACTGGATTTCCAGAAACGAGTAGCCAATGGTGAAGATGTTGCCGATGAATTGATGGCCTTCCTCAAATCCTGGCTTATCAACCATATTCAGGGCAGTGACAAGGAGTACACAGGCTTCCTAATTGCCCGCGGAGCCCAGTAGTCAGACTGAATTTTGTCCAACCGATCAGGATTTTGGCAAACAGGCTCGTAAAGCGCTTGCCATTGAAGTGAGCACAGGTATAATGCCGTTCACTCGCCGATGAGACTTCGTCGCGAAACAATCTATATGTGCCAGAGTGGTGAAATTGGTAGACACAGGGGATTCAAAATCCCCCGCCCTTAAAAGCGTGTCGGTTCGAGTCCGACCTCTGGTACCATCTCCCTGAGAGATAACAGAAACCGACCCTGAGTCGGTTTTTTTGTTTTCAGGTCAGAGTCAGCCCCGAGTCAGCCCCGAGTCAGCCCCGAGTCAGCCCCGAGTCAGCCCCGAGTCAGGTCTGAGTAAGTCATTGCGTCGGTTTTTTTGTTTTCAGGTGGTTATATCATCCGGCCCACAACCTTGACCCCATAGTTCTGCTTTAATTTCCCACAACCAAACGCTCACATTAGTAGGCTTTCTCACTTCACTATGCTGGCATTTTATTGGTCAACTAGCCTGTTGATCTGGCGCTGGAGGATCCCCTCATAATTCGGGTCTCCCAGAAGTGTTAACCCGTTTAAGAAATTCACCCTAGGGCCTGCGGAAATGTGATTCTATGATTGTGCATTCCGGACGTTGTCGCGCCTCCTTATCAAGCCAGAGCGATACATCAAAGCCTATCAACAGCAACACATCATAACGATTTGGACAATGGTTGCAGTTTTGTCTGAGTCCATGTCGTTTGAGGTCGCGAAAGATTTCTCCTCCTTGCATCCGTCTGGCATAAAGCTTGACCGCCTGGGTTGAAGAGAAAACCTCCATAGGTAAGTTGGTTGCCAGTAACCAAGGCTCTTTACTGCCAATACGGTAACTTTGTTGTGCCGTATGATTGCGTCCTTCGTTCGATAACCCTATGGTGTTATAACTGATATTTCAGCCGACGCGATAGAGCACGAACAGCTTGGTCTATTGTTTCCCCTTAAAGCATCATTGGTGACAGACGAAATTAATGTTGATGGCAAGTGGGTTAAGTTAAAGCCTGGCATGTCAGTCATGGTAGAGGTTAAAACGGGTACCCGCCGACTGATGGAGTTTTTGTATGCACCATTAATTCGAGGAGTAAGTAAAGGGGTGAACTGACTTAGTTTTTTGTAAAAATATCATTAATGTATGCTTTCTACGATTGAGATTCACAATAGAACCAGTTTTCATATTCTAACTTTTGGCAGAAATGATAAAACTCTTCGGTTTCATCTTTCACTGATTGTCTAACAGACTTAACTTGATACTCTTCAGTGTATCCGTCGGAGCTAAATAAGTAATAACGATAGGGCATTAACCAACTCGCCCATCCGCCAAAAGAATACCGTATAGATATCCTTTGGTTAATTTTACTAAAAGTAATTCGTTTAATGCTGTGTTTTTTCATCAAAATCCTTATGTAAGGTTCAGATGAGTTTCTTATATCAAAAAATATATCGCCATTAACTTTGTTTGAATCGATCAATTCATTGTTAATTTTGACAAGATCTTGCGAAACCGCATAAGTGTTGATGCCGGACTCTCTAATGAATAGGCATGATAATAGTATGATAAAAAACAAAAAGTACTTCCTTCATAGTCTTTTGAACAATTTTTTGCATTTTGGCGACAGCTCAACTTTGCAGTGCCACACCCGCATATCCAGCATGACGATACTCCTGAAACACCATTTCAGGACGTCGACTGGAATATTAACATATAAACAGGGAAATCTTATCGATGGAAATGTACAGTCTTGAGTTTATTAGTGCTATCAAAATGTGGTGGTTTCAGTGCTATCGCCCCTGTAGGGCCTTGCTTCTAAAACTTCCAGGGGTAATGCCTATCACCTGTTTGAATTCTCGAATGAAATGGGCTTGGTCATAAAAGCCGGCGTGATAGCCTATCTCTGTAAGAGACTTATCTGTTTCCTGCTTGAGTAGTTCCCGGGCGAAGGCTGTGCGCTGCAAGATACTGTAATTCTTGGGAGACATGCCTAAGTTTTGCTGGAACAAACGTTCGAGTTGGCGTTGGCTGATATCTATCTTGGTCAATAAGTTGCGGATCTCTCCCTGGCCGTTTTGGGCCGTTATCCAGTGCAGTGCATATTTCATCCTCGGCTCCATTGCCTTGGCCAATGATTCATGACCTGCCAGATATTGCATCAGCCTGGTTTCCAGAAGCGCAATGCGTTCCGGCGCTGTCGGCAGTACGGCCAAGCGCTGCGCCAGTTCATCGCTGAGCAGCGCCAAAGACAGGTCGGCCGGCGTAAGGGTTTGCCCCATGATTTCCGAAAGGGGGGATTTTAAAAATGCGCGCCCGCTGCCAGGCCAGAAGCGGATCCCCAAAGCATCTACCTGACCTGACAACTCCAATCTGGTGCTTTGCCTTGTGGGCCCCGTCACCAGGCACAGCGATTTATGCTGCAAGCCATCAAAGTGCATCGGGGCGCCAAAATTGAAGATGATGCCAGTGCCTCCCTCGGGATGCATAAATTCTGTCGATAGTGACTCAGGGCCGGCTGGTCTATAAATCTGCCAGTAACAACTGATATAAGGCCGCAGTAGAGCACAGGGCTGATAACGCTGAAAACCAAGATGTGGCAATGTCGACATATTACTGTGCTCCATCAACTGGGGGCGGGTATATCAAAGCTCGGCTGGGCAAAAACACGGTAACCCTCACTGCATCTTAATGAAATGTCGAAAATCTACAATTCGCATTTTCCATCGTTAGCTAATATTCCAGCAGCCGTGATACCTGGCATTTCATTGCGTAACCAATTCAAGGCGACTTTGTATCTCAGTCAGGTAAACCTCCTTGGTCCCCACGGCCTTCATTTAGCCATCACTTGATATGGGAATACAGCATGACGCATTTACCCCCTAAGCTATCCAAGTTATTGATTGTGTGTCTTTTAACCCCGTTTCTATCTGTTGTGTTTGGAGGGCAGGCCTCGGCGGAGGATGATTTTGCCGCCGAAGGGGAAAGAAGGGCCAAACTCGCCGGTAGCGAACTCATTGGCACACTGGCGCCGCAGCGAGAGCTGACCACTCTGACCGGAGAAACGCTCAATCTACAACAGCTGTATGGCAGCAAGCCTGTATACATCAAGTTTTGGGCAACTTGGTGTGTTCCATGTCGCCAGCAAATGCCGGGGTTTGAAAAAATTTATCAGCAGTACGGTGAGAAGTTGCAAGTGATCGCCGTGAATACCGGTATCAGTGATGACATCAATTCCGTCGGGGCTTTTGTGAAACAGGCCGGTTTGAACATGCCGGTGGCCATAGACGATGGCACTCTGGCCAGGGCGTTTAAGCTAAGGGTAACCCCACAGCACTTTTTGGTTGATAGGAGTGGCCGTATTGCGTATGTGGGGCATCAGGATGACGAGGCGTTTCATCAGGCGTTGGAAGCGGTTATCGCAGACAAAGGTGAAAACAAGGCGCTGCTCAGCGGCACTGTTGCTGAAAAAGCTTCAGGCTACGAAGTTGGCGATAAGCTTGCCTCTTTGAGATTGAAGTCGATTGCCAGCATTGGCTACCCGTTACCGTCCACAACCCGGCAGGGTAAAGCTACCGGGCTCGTGTTCTTTGCCCCCTGGTGTGAGTGGTACCTGGCTGAATCAGAGCCGGATACGGCCAAATCGTGTCGATTGGTGCGGCAAATGGTTGAGCAGTCCGCCTCCAATGGCAAGTCTCAATGGCTGCATATTTCCACTAACCTCTGGTCATCCCGGACAGATTTGGTCGAGTACCAAACCAATTATCAAACTCGTTTGCCAATTATTTTCGATGAGGAAGGCAGCCTGTTTGGGCAATTCGGTGTTACCCAGTTGCCGACCATAGTCTTTATCGATGAGAGCGGCAAAGTCACTGAAAAGGTTAGCCGCCAGGCACCTGACTTTGCCGAACGCCTCCAGGTGTTACTCAGTGGTAAGTAAAGCGGTTGGAGCGCAGAACATACTATGAAAACCACCTCGTTATGGATGCGAATCATTACTGCTTGCCTGCTCATGGTGTGTTCTGCAATGTCAGCGCAAGCCTATGAAGATAAAGGCCAAAAGATAGCGGCATCACTTTTACTTGAGTCCCGCATGCCAGCGGCCGGAACCGAAACCACCTTGGCAATACGTATGTCTCCCCAGGCGGGCTGGCATGGCTACTGGTTAAACCCAGGGGACGCCGGGCTCCCGCTGCAGCTGCAATGGCATCTGCCTGAAGGGGTAACGGTTGGCGAGCTGCAATATCCCGCTCCCGAGCAGTTGCTGGCAAGTGACCTGATGAATTACATCTATCACGGCGACTATGCCTTATTGGCGCCATTGGTTATTGCTGATGATATTGCGGCGGGCACACCTATCACCCTCGCCGTGGATATTCGCTATCTGGTGTGCAGTCCCAAGTTGTGCGTGCCCGAGCAGCAGCGATTACAAACCCGGTTCAAAGTTGGGGAAAAGAGAGCGTCCAAGAAATATCTTGAGACCTTTAATACATGGCGACGGTTGATACCAAGGCCTGCCGCGGCGTCGGCAGATTTTACTGTTCACAAGGATCAGTTTGTATTGTCGCTGCCGTTACCTGAATCTATCACTTTGGCCGAGGAGCCGCACTTTTACCCTGAAGTGAACGGGGTGCTATCCAACACGGCATCACAATCCTTTGTTCGAAAGGGCGATCGCCTCTTTATGCAAACCGTTGCCACTGAGGGCAATGTCAGCGACTTTTACGGGGTGCTTTCCTTGAATGAGACGCTGGCAATCAGAATCAAGGCTGTCCGGCAACCGGAGGGCGACTTGGTGTTTCCAACCCAGGTGAGTTTGCCGCCCGAGCAACCCGGCAATTTGCTTGTCACCTCTCTGATTGCCGTACTCGGGGCGGTACTGGGCGGATTCTTGCTGAATTTGATGCCCTGCGTATTTCCCATTCTGAGTTTGAAAGTGCTGAGTCTTGCCAATTTGAGTGATGAGCGTGTGGCCAGAACCGGGGCTGTGGCTTACACCCTTGGTGCTGTGCTGGCGTGCCTTCTCCTCGGTGCCTTCATCTTAATGTTGCGGGAGTTTGGCCATCAAGTGGGCTGGGCGTTTCAATTGCAGCGACCGGAAATCATAGTAGCACTTATTCTGTTGATGATGGCCATAGGGCTGAATTTGGCCGGTTTGTTTGAACTGGGTACCCTGAGTTCGGGTAGTCGGTTGCAGCATAAGCCAGGTGCGGTGGGAGATTTTTGGACCGGAGTGCTGGCTGCATTCGTGGCAACCCCTTGTACCGGGCCCTTTATGGCCACCGCGCTGGGCGCCGCCCTGGTGTTGCCGACGAGCATAGGGGTGATGGTGTTTGCCGGATTGGGGTTGGGCATGGCTTTGCCCTTTTTACTGGTGGGGTTTGTTCCGGCATTGCGTCAACGTATGCCCAGACCCGGCGCCTGGATGGTGACGACAAAACGTTTATTTGCTGTGCCCATGTTCTTAACGGCTCTGGGATTGGTTTGGGTATTGATGCAACAGTCTAACAGCCAATATGTGTTTACTGCGTTGCTGTTGGTGTTGTTACTGAGTTTGGGATTATGGCTTACTGGATTGTTCCAACAGACCGGGCGTCAAAAACCTTGGTGGCCACTGGTTTTGGTGTTAGTCATTAGCGGCGGCTCCCTGACGACAGTTGCTCCCGGAAGTGGCACCAAGGCAACTGTCACAGATGCAGAGAGCACCATGGCGTTCGATGAAGAAACTCTCTCGGCCTTGGTAAAAGATCAGGATGTCTTTGTCTATTTCAGTGCCGACTGGTGTTTAACCTGTAAAGTGAATGAGAAGACAGCCATTGAGCGGCAGGAAACCCAAGCGGCTTTTTCCCGTGCCAATACGGCGGTGATGTTGGGGGACTGGACAAATGGTGACCCAGAGATCACTGGCTTTCTGGCAAAACATCACCGCTCTGGTGTGCCCTTATATCTTTGGTATCAAAGAGGGAACCTGCAGCCGCAAGTATTGCCGCAAGTGTTAACTTCCTCAATGCTGATTGAAAAAGCCGCAGGAAGGGCAACAAATTAGTGACGGTAAGTCATAGCCGTCTGCCTCTTGGCAAAGTCGTCAGCTCAAACATAAGCGCCGAACTGGCGATAACTCGAATACCCTGACTGAGATAGAACGAATCCGGGGCTTCAGTATGGCTTGCTGAGCCACTAGGCAAGGTTCAGTCGGCAACTTGAGATAACCGCTTAATCAGCTTCCAGAATGTCGTTATCGTAAAGAGCACTGGCTTGCTTCAGGGCGTCAATATCATTTGCGCAAAGATATTGTTTAAGGTGATTAAACTTGTCTTCGGGCCAGTCATAAATCTTTAGAGCCAGAAGTTCTTCGATAATGGCTTTATCAAAGCGATATTTCACCGTTTTGGCAGGCGAGCCAGCCACAAAGCTGTACGGCTCAACGTCGTGAGTGACAACACTGTTTGCGGCAACAATGGCACCTTCGCCAATGGTGACCCCAGGCATGATCATGGATCTCATGCCCAGCCATACCCCATCATGAATATGTGTATCACCTTTGCCGACATAGGCATCTTCGATAAAGTCCATAAATGGGTATAAACAAAACCAATCGGCTCTGTGAGTGCTGTTTCCACCCATCAAGATAACCACTTCCGGGGCGATGCAAACATAGTCACCGATATGGAGTTTATCGATTGTCCATGCCAGCTCCCAATCGCGGCTGATCTCATCCCCTTGAAGATATCGTACGACGGATTGTTCAAAGCCCGAGTCCCAGCAGTCACTGTAATAACTGTGTTTACCCTTGATAGTGATGTTGGGATTGGTGACAGCTTCATGCAGTAAGGTCACTTTTGACCAATGTTTGTTACTCATAATAGATACTCTGGAATTCTGTTTAACTGAATGAAAGCCCGCTGATTTCAAATCTCCATTTACCTTGGAGTTACATTTGCATCTAACAAGCCATATATTTTTTAATGTCGATTCTGGATTTGTAATAACAATATTTATTCAATGGTTAATACTGTCTTGTGTTAAATTTAATGGCGCATCTTTGGCTTTTTGTTGCCTGCGAAAGCAAGTGCCAGCTTGGAAATTAATAATTTTTACGCTTCATAGCCGCCGGCATGAGATACGAACCTTCTCTGTATGGAAATATTAAAATGCTCATCATTCCTGTGCTGCTGCAAGTATTTTATAGGCAGCTTCAACCCGTGCGCTAATGGGATAACTCTTATTTGCCAACATCACTATGGCCAGTTTTTTGGCCGGAATAAAAGCTACATAAGCACCAAAACCGCCGGTGGAACCGGTTTTGTTTATCCAGACTTCCCCCGTTTTTTCAACGATATCGTCGCTGGCCTTCACTTTTGTTGGTTGCGATGCCATTTCTCTTGAGTTTCCTTCAAGTAATTTACTCAAGGTCAGTGGATATTCGTATATCTCCCAGCCCAACGCCTGGGTGAAGCTGGCTGTGTCATAATAGCCCTTGTGAGTCTCTTTGATGGCTGCAGCTATTTGAGGTGACAAAGGCTTGAGCCCCATGTTGGCCTCGAGGTAATGTAGCATATCGGCACTGGTGGATTTGACGCCATAACCCTCGGCATCAAGCATGCCTGGTGACACTCGTACGGGCTCATTTTTTGCATTATAACCAAAGGCATATTGCGCCACTCTGTTATCGGGTACCTTGACGAAGGTGTTGTTCATTGCCAACTGAGGCAAGACAGTTTGCTCCATCAACTCAGAAAACTCACGTTTCATGCTCAGCGCAGCAAGATAGCCATACAAACCTATGCTGGGGTTTGAATACAGTCTATGGGTTCCGGCGGCAAATTCAGGTTGCCAGGCTTTGTAGTAAGCCAGCATCTCATCATTGGTGGTGACTTCATTGGGAAACTGCAGCGGCAACCCTCCCGCTGTATAAGTGGCGAGATTGATAAGTTTGGTATTACCAATCGGAGTCCCTTCCCATAGTTTCACATACTTGGCTGCATTATCTTCCAGGTTAAATGCTCCCAGGCTTTGTGCATAGCTGCCCAATATGGCGGTAAAGGTTTTGCTGATAGAACCCAATTCAAATAAGGTGTGCCGAGATACCTTGATGCCGGCATTCACATCGGCCATGCCGTAGTGATAAAAATGCTGCTCCCCACCAATACTAATGGCGATAGCCATGCCAGGGATATGGTACTTTTCCATCAGCATATCGGCTTGCTGATCTACTTCATCCGTTATCGACTGGATATTTGCAGCAGGTGTTTCTGCCATAGCAAAATGAACGGAGAATCCGAGTACCATAGCCAGAAGTTTTGTCACTCTATTTATCATTTTATCTCCGTGCATTAATGACTTGAATTGTCTGTTGATACCAAAGCCGCTTGCTGTTTATGCCGCCAGTATCCTTTGGAAATCACACTAACACAATTTTGATGATATCTATCCGTTATTAGTTTCTTTCTTCACTCATAGGAAAAGCTTTGTTGATATTTGAAACCAGGCCCTATTCAGAGGTGTATGGCCCAAAATAAAAAATGCCAGTCAGTTAAAAGCTGACTGGCATTAGCCAAATGGCCATTGGGTTGATGAATTAAGGATGAGAATAAATTTGCTGGGTTAACTACCTATCGGCAATCATGCCAATTCAGTTCAGAACTTGTAATCCAGAGTCAGGTACACCTGCTGGCTGTTATTAATCTCTATGCCATTCTCTTCATAGTCTTGGGCCAGGTAACGATAGCCGAGGTCTGAGGAAAAGTGTTCGCTCCACTTGTACTGCACGCCAACCTGGCCGCCCCAGACGAAATCAGTTGAAGATTCACCGGCGACTTTGTTGTCATTTGCACCCAAGCTGACACCGGCAAACAGATTGACATCTTGATGTACCGGCAGCAGGTAGTCATAGGAGACCAACCAGCTGTATTGTTCCTGTTTATAGTCATTGGCGGCATAGCTGAACTTGTCTTCCATATAACCGAATGTGCCGGTAATTCGGTGTTGCTGCTCTATCAGCATACCTATTCGGGCCTGATAGTTCAGATCTTCGCTATCTTTATTGATAGCGCCCTCTATCTCATCTGTTTGATACCCCAGGCCTACCCCGGCGAAGTAATCGATTTCGACGGCCTGAGCACTGCTACAAACCAATGCTGCACCAACAGCCATCATCATTATTTTGTTCAGATTCATCATGGACTCCTAAGACTGCTAAGTCGTTGTATTAAAATATCGATTGGATTGACGAGTCCTACTTTACGCCAGGGAATCGTTTGGAATAAGTCCTCACAAACGAACCTCTTTGTCTTGAAAATTGAAACAATTTTGAGATTATTACGCTTATTGATCTTAAATTTGTTCTGTAAATCAAGGTGATTGCTGCTATCGATTTTGACAGTAAATCTCTATTGCACGCTCCCTGCGCCAGTCGAAGTGATGTTTTTGCCGTCTTATCTTCATCTATCTTGACTCTGGAGGTGAATAACTTTGAGAGGACATGGCTTTCGATACTGCGTCACTCGCAGTTATTGGCGAATAACCAGTGTGCTTGAGGAATTGCGCCTCCGCATACTGGTATACTCAGTGGCATAGTGTGTAAGTGGCAATGGTGTGAGAAAAGCACAGTGAAAATTGATGATCTCAGGTTATTTCTGTCGGTTGTGGATCTGGGTAGCTTCGCGGCTGCGGCCAGCTCTATTGGGGTTCCAAGGGCTTTTGTCAGCCGCCGTATCGGTGAGCTGGAGGCCGATTTAGGCAGCAAACTCTTTACCAGAACCACGCGTAAACTGACTCTGACGCCAACCGGTGAAATCTACTACCAGCAGCTGCTGGAGATTATTCCCAGGCTGGAGTCGTTGAACGAGTCGATAAAGAACCAGAGGAACATGCCTACAGGTTCGGTCAAGCTGGGCTTGGTCGGGGATGCTGATGTTATTGCGCACAACTTGCTGCAGGAGTTTCTCAGAACCTACCCTCTTATTACGCTGGAAACCCATGTCAGCAACCTCGGATACCACGATATTTTGACCTATGGCTTGGATGCCAGCATGCATATAGGCGAGATGAAAGACAGCTCCTTTATTGCCAGACCCTTGATGAGAGTGCTACGAAAGCTTTATGCCAGCCCGGAGTATATTGCGCAGCATGGGATGCCGACATCGATTGATGATCTCGGTAATCACGCCTTGATTATCCACCGCTTGGCCAACGGCGAACTGGAAGATAACTGGAACTTTAATCTGGGCGAGTATCGGGTTCACAGCCGTTTGATATCCAACAGCAGTCACTATATCAAACATGCTGTCTTGAACGGTGCCGGCATCAGTTTGTTGGCGGAGTTGAGCGCTATAGAGCATGTGAAGTCGGGTGAGTTGCTGGAAGTGCTGCCGGAACTCGAGGTTTATGTGGATGACGCCTGGCTGGTGTATCCCAGCCGCAAGGGGATGACTCACGCCGCCAGACTGTTGATCGACAGCCTGCTGGAAGAAGCCCAGAAAATTCACCCCTGAATATATTGTCACGAAAAACGTGACATTGTTGTATAAATGTACATTATTGTTTTAGATTAGTGCTACTACTACTCTGTGCCGCAATTGATTCAAGTAGTTAGGAAATTGCAGTGACAAGAGTAAAACCGACCGGGCTAAAGGTGAGCCTGCTTTGCAGTAGCGTGGTATTCATGCTGTGGGGTTGCGGTAACAGTGAGCAACCACAGGCGGCCTCGGCCGCGCTTCCTCTGGTGCAGGTGATGGAGCTTCCGGCTCCTGTCAGTGACAGAGTGCATCAGTTCAGTGGCATTCTGGAGTCGGACAAGACGGCCGAGCTGTCTTTTCGGGTGCCGGGCACACTGGAGCAGATCTTGGCCGATGAAGGTAGTGAGGTCAAAAAGGGCCAGGTCATCGCCCGTTTGGATCCCCATGACTTCCGGGTCAGTGTGATGGAGCTTGAGGCCAGGCTCAGCGAGGCCGAGGCTGCACATCGCTTGGCAGCCATTGAGCTTAAGCGGGTTCGCGCCGCCATGAATGAAAAGGCGATAGCCGGGGTCAAGCTGGATCGGGCGATCAGCGCCGAAGCCCGCGCCAATGCCGGTGTCGAGCTGCTGAAGCAATCTTTGAAAAAGGCCCAGGATTCCCTGGCCTATACCTCTCTCAAGGCCCCCTATGACGGCGTCATAGGTAAGCGCTTCGTCGACCGATATGAGCTGGTGGATGTCGGCACCCAAATAGTCACCATACATCAACCCACCACACTTAATGCCGTGGTCGATGTCTCTGAAAGCCAAATTTGGAATCTGCGCCAGGGCGCCAGTGGTGAGGTTTCCTGGTTCAACGCCGAAGGTTCGGTTGCGGCCGAGATCACCCAGATTGCCAGTGTCCCCGATAGGCTCAAACGCACCTATGAAGTGACCTTTGCCTTGAAACAAGCGCCCAGGCAGTTGGTTGCCGGAAAGGCGGTCAATGTGGCGGTGAGTTTGCCTTACGCCAGCCAAAAGCCGGTGTTTTGCATTCCGGCCATGGCGGTATCCAGCCAAAAGACTCAGCTGTATGTCAATCGGGTGGTTGATGAGCATGCCAGGGCGGTAGCGGTCAAAGCCGTGAGCCAAACCGATGACTCTATCTGTGTTTCCGGTGAACTCCAGCAGGGCGAGCGCATTATTTTGGCCGGTGGCGCCTTTGTGGAAGAAGGGCACAAGGTGGCGGTATTGGGCGAGGCGCAGGTTGAGTCATGAGTCTGTCTACGTTTGCACTGAGACAAAAAACCTTTGTCATTTTTTTCACTGTCCTGGGGATGATTGCCGGGATCTATTCCTATTTCGATCTGGGGAAGTTGGAAGACCCTTCATTTACGGTTAAAAGCGCGGTTATCGTGACTCTCTATCCGGGAGCCGATGCCAAGGAAGTGGAACAGTTGGTGACCGACAAGGTCGAGACCAAGCTGGAGGAGATGGAGTCGCTGTGGAAGCTGCGCTCGCTGTCCCGTCCCGGCAGCTCGATGATCTTTGTCGATCTCAAAGAGAAGGTGAACTCTGACGAATTGCCGCAGCAGTGGGACTTACTGCGCCGCAAGGTGGAAGATGTGAAGCTGGAGCTGCCGATGCAGGCGCAGATCAGCATAGTCCAGGATGAGTTTTCCGAAGTCTACGGCATGTTGTTTGCGGTCTATGGCGACAACATGAGTATGGCGGAGATGAAAGACCACGCCAGGGAATTGCAGCGGCGGATCAAGGCTGTCGAGGGCGTGAAAAAAGTGCAGCTGCACGGCATTCACGAGCAGGTGGTCAATATCCGCATCTCGGAAGAACGTCTGAGCGAAACCGGCCTGACCATGCTGCAACTGATCGATCAGCTGCAGAGCCAGAATATGCCAGTGACCGCCGGTGACTTTGATCTCGGGATTGAAAACCTGCGGGTAGAGCAGGGCGGCAGTTTCCAAACCGTGGATGATATTCGTAACGTCAGTATTCAAACCGGGATCAATGGTTTGAACTCGGCGGTGATCCGCCTGGGCGATATCGCCGATATCAGCATGGATTATCAGGATCCTGCCACTACTTTGAGCCGCTTCAATGGCCAACAAGCGGTTACTCTGGCTGTGAGCCCGGTCAACGGTATCAATGTGGTCAGCATAGGCGACACCCTCAAACAAGTGCTGGCGGATTACCAGGCCGAATTGCCTGCGGGTGCCGGTATCGGGGTTATCGCTTATCAGCCGGAAGAGGTGCAGAAGTCGGTCAATAACTTCATCAGCAATCTTATTGAAAGTATTGTGATTGTTGTGGTTGTGCTGCTGATCTTTATGGGCTGGCGCAGCGCTTCGATTGTCGGCGCCAGTTTGCTGCTGACGATTCTCTTTACCCTGGTCTATATGAATTTGACCAATGTGGATCTGCAGCGGGTCTCCCTGGGTTCATTTGTGCTGGCCTTGGGAATGCTGGTGGATAACGCCATTGTGATAGTGGATCTGTTCCAGGCCAAGATTAAACAAGGGATAGAGCGTACCCAGGCGGTTGTCGACAGCATCAAGGAGATGGCTGTTCCGCTGCTGGCGGCGACTGTGATTGCCGCCATGGGCACGGCGCCGGTATTGCTGTCACAAACCGATTCGGCCGAGTTTTCCCTGTCTATTGTCCAGGTGCTGTGCAGTTCACTGCTGCTTTCCTGGGTGATAGCCATGATAGTCACGCCGCTGATGTGCTGGTTCTTCCTCGGTAAGGTCGCTGAGCAAGACAAGGCAAAAGCCCCTTCACGCTATTGGCTGATGTATCAAAAGGCGGTCGATTGGGTCGTGGAAAACCCCAAGAAAACCTTGTTGTATGTCATCCCTTTACTGGTTGGCACCCTGTTGGCCGCACCGCTGCTGAAGGTGAACTTCATGCCGTCTTCGGACCGGGCGATAGTGTTTCTGGATTACTGGTTGCCCAATGGTGGTCGCATAGAGCAGACCTCTGCCGATATGCGCAAGGTGGAAGCCTGGTTATTGCAGCAGCCAGAGGTGGAAAGTATCTCCAGCTCGGTCGGCGAGAGTGCGCCGCGCTTTTCGGTGACGGTTGAACCCGAGCCGCTGGACTCCAGCTATGGCCAGATACTGATCAATACCCGCAGCTATGAGGATATTGAGCCCCTGGTCAGTCGTGGTGATGCCTGGTTAAAGGCGCAATTCCCCTATGCCGAGCCGAGATTCAGGGATCTCAAGCTGGCAACCAAGGATAAGTATTCGATTGAAGCGCGCTTTATCGGCCCGGATCCCGAGGTGCTGCATCGCCTGGCCGATGAGGCAAAGGCTGTGATGGCTTCACACCCCAATCTCAAATATGTTCGCGACGATTGGCGCCAGGAAAGCAAGGTGATGACACCTATGGTGGACCTGCATGCGGCGCGCCTCGCCGGCGTGACCCGAACCGATATTGCCAATGCCATCAATCGGGTGACCGAAGGCAGTCAGGTGGGCACCATGAGGCATGGGGATGACCTTATTCCCATTAAGCTGCGCAGCGCCAACGCGACTCTGGAGCATTTTGAGAATATTCCAGTGCGCTCTTTGTTGGGGACTCACAGTGTGCCTATGGGGCAAGTGGTTGAGAGCATAGAGATCAAGGGTGAAGAAAGCATGATCTGGCGTCGCAACCGGCTGCCGGCTATCACGGTTCAGGCCGGAGTTAGTGGCGACACCGCATCCAATGTTCGTCAGCAGATTGCCGCCGAGATTGAAGCCATTGCCTTGCCGGCCGGTTACAAGATGGAGTGGGGCGGGGAATACTATGACGAGCAGCGCTCCATTGATGACTTGCTGGAACAAAATCCCAAGGCCACCCTGTTGATGCTGATCATTCTGGTCGCCATGTTCAATGCCTTCCGCCAGCCTCTGATCATCATGATCACCTTGCCACTGGCCTCCATCGGCATTGTCTGGAGCCTGTTGTTGCTGGATAAACCCTTCGGCTTTATGGCGATAGTCGGCATGATCTGCCTCTCGGGCATGATCATCAAAAACGGCATTGTCCTGATGGAGCAGATAGAGCTTGAGCGTCGTAACGGTTCGGGCATTGCCGAGGCGATCAAGGCTGCGACCTTGAATCGAACCATGGCGATCTCAATGGCGGCGTTGACTACGGCGCTGGGGATGATCCCTCTGCTTACCGATCGCCTGTTCGATCAGATGGCGGCCACCATTATTGGCGGTCTAACTGCGGCATCCGTGCTGTCACTGTTTGTAATGCCGGCCCTTTATCGCCTGTTTTATCACAGGGATGAACAAAGAGAAGCCGAACAACTTGAGTTGGCGGCCCCATCACAGCCTGTATTGGCAGCCAAAGAGGTGAAGTAATGAAGAAGCATATTTTGGCTGCCATTGTCGCTGTAACCCTGGTCAGTGGTTGCAGCATGGCACCTGACTATCAGTTGCCAAGCGTGAAGGTCAGTGAGCTGTATTTCAATGCCGATACCCAAGGCGTGGCGGCTCAGGCCCTTGACTATCAAGAGTGGTGGCGGCAGTTCAATGATCCGCAATTGGATGCCTTGGTAGCCACGGCGCAGCAGCAAAACATCAACCTGAAAATCGCCGCCGAGCGGATCCGTTCGGCTCAGGCCTACGAAACGGCAGTGTCATCTTTGAAGTTGCCTTCAGTTTCTCTGGGCGGTGGGTATATGGATCTGCGGATCAGTGAGAACGACCCCATGATGGGGGGCGCCGTTTCCGGTGTTGCCTTGCCCGATGCCCTCGGTGGCGGCAGCGTCAAACTGATGGACCGAGACCCCAATAGCAGCTTTCTTGGGGCGACTATAGCCTGGGAGGCCGATCTGTTTGGTCGTATCGATAGCCTGAGCCGGGCCGCCGAAATTCGGGTTGAGCAGGCAAGAATACTGAGAGCCAACCTCACCACCCTGATGACGGCCGAAGTCATAGATAACTATCTGCAATATCGCGGCGCCGAGGAGCGGATGCTGATCGCGGCCAAGAATATCAAGGAGCAGACAGAGGTGCTGGCACTGGTGGAATCGCTGGAGCGCCATGGTTATGGCTCCAGCTTGGATGTGGCCAATGCCAAGGCGGCACTGGCGACGACCAAGGCGATGCTGCCCATGCTGGACTCGGCCAAGCAGGCGCATTTGCATCGGCTGGCGTTGCTGCTTGGGGAGAATATCAATCAAACCCAGGCGCGTTTGACTGATGCCGCATTGCCGCAGATGCAGCAGTTGATCCCGACCGGGGTGTCTTCTGAATTGTTGACCCGGCGTTTGGATATCGCTTTGGCCGAGCGGGAAATTGCCGCCAAGAACCAGGAGTTGGGTGCCGCTATTGCCGCCAAGTACCCTAGCTTTTATCTGACCGGCGCCCCGGGATTATCGGCAGATCACTTTGACGATCTCTTCTCCTCAGGCTCCACCACTTGGGCGCTGGCGGCGGGGTTTAACTGGAATATTTTCGATGCCGGTCGGACTCAAGCCATGGTCGATATCCAGAAGAGTGGCTTTAAGACCGCCGTGATGAGTTACCAACAGACGGTCAATAACGCCATCAATGAGGTGGAAACTGTGCTGAGGCTATACGGCAATAGTCAGGAATATCATAAGCATATAGCCAAGGCCGAGGCCCAAGCCGAGACGGCGGTGACCAAGGCCACCTCCCTGTATCGAGCCGGGCTTGAGAACCACTTGAGTGTGTTGAATGCCCAGAACGTCAAAAACAACATTCAGGATGCCGAAGTGGTGGCCAGGCTCAATACCGCCTCTACTGTTGTCACTCTGTATAAGGCGCTCGGGGGTGACTGGAGCTTGGAGCAAACCCAGTCGCAACGATAAGGCGTTGATCTTAGGTGCAGGGACTTTGTGTGAGTCTATCCCTGCACCCGCTTTTTCCTGAGTGAACCGCTGAGTCTGGTCACACTGAAAATCACAGGAGTTATTGTGAAGCCGTTAAATACCCCGCCGGAAGGTGCTGGTCGCCAAGGGCAAAATACCCAGCTGCAGGCCTGTGAAGAGTGCGGTTTGGTGAGTGCTTTTAGTGAGCCAAAACCCGGCAATAAGGTGAGCTGTCCTCGCTGTCATCACGGCTTACAGTCAGCCTTGAAGGTGCCGTTTCAGCAGGTTTGGGCCTATGGCTTGGCGACTCTTATCCTGTTGGCCTTGAGCCTGGGATTTCCCTTTCTGTCTTTCAGTGTGCAGGGTTTATCGCAAAAGGTCAGCCTCTGGGGCGCCTTGGTCAGCATGCATTATGCCAGCAACAGCATATTGGCGTTGGTGATCTTACTGTGCGTGGTGATCTTGCCGCTGATCTATATCCTTTTTGCCATGTGCATCTATCGCCTGGGTTATCTGGCGAGCCAAGGCAAGGCAGTGTCTTTAGATTGGGCCAGAACCGGCAGCAAGCTTATTTTCAAGTTTGAATCCTGGTTGATGGCCGATGTGTTTCTGGTAGGGATCTTGGTGGCCATGGTGAAGATTATCGCCTTGGCAGATGTCGGTTTTGGGCCATCTTTCTGGGCTTTTTGCCTCTACAGCCTGCTATTGGTGAAGTTTGTCTCCGTTATCGACAGCTCATGGATCTGGGATCGCTTGTCGCCCAGAGAAGAGATTGCCCAGGTCCACAGCGGTGACAGCCATCTGAATCACAACCATGATTCCTGCCATATCTGTGGTCAATTAAATCTGGTGTCGAGTAAAAACTGCTGCCGCTGCGGCGCCGGGGTTCAGCCCTATATTCCGCTGCAAAGCATGCAGACGGCCTGGGCTTTTTTGCTGGCCGCCGTGGTGTTTTATATACCGGCCAACTTCTATCCCATCATGTATACCACCAGCGTCGGGCAGACCGAAGCATCGACCATTATCAGCGGTGTGGTCTTGCTTTGGCATCTGGGTTCCTATCCTGTGGCCTCGGTGATTTTTCTGGCCAGCATAGTGATCCCTACCGCCAAGATCCTGTCTCTGGCTTATCTGTTTCGCCAGGCGGGCAAAGGGCGGGTTAAGGGCAAAGAGAGTCGCAATCAGTCGCTGTACCGGGTAACCGAATTCATCGGCCGCTGGTCCATGATAGATATCTTTGTGGTGGCTTTGTTGACCGCTCTGGTTCAGTTGGATGAGCTTATGGCCATCAAGCCGGGACCTGCGGCACTCTCGTTCGCCATGGTGGTGATCCTGACCATGCTGTCTGCCATTAGTTTTGACTCCAGGGTGCTCTGGAGTCAGTCAGGGCTCAAAAAGCGGGCCCATGAATAATATGAGTGAATCTATGTTAAATGACGAATTTGTCCGGGCCGAAGAGTCCCCCAGCGCCAAGGTGTCTGCCGTTTGGCTGATACCTATAGTTGCACTACTCATCGGTTGCTGGATGCTTTACGACTACTTCAATCAGCTCGGCAGTGAGATCAAGCTACACCTCAAGACCGCCGAAGGCATAGAGGTAGGCAAAACCTTTATCAAGTCGCGTAATGTCAATGTTGGTGTGATTGAGAGCATTAAATTGAGTGATGATTACAGCGCGATTATTGCGACGGCAAGAGTGTCGCCGGACGCCGAGAGAATGCTCACCACAGACGCCCGCTTCTGGGTGGTGAAGCCCAGAATCGGCAAAGAGGGGATCACAGGACTGGATACCTTGTTGTCCGGTGCCTACATAGAGTTGGAGCCGGGAAGATCTGCCGTCGCCAATTATGAGTTCAATGTACTGGAGCACCCACCGGTGGCCTCGGCCGATGAACAGGGCATCAGGGTAGTGCTCAATAGCCGCCAGGCGGGCAAGCTCGGTGTCGGCGACCCTATACTCTACGAAGGCTTCACTGTCGGCAGAGTGGAAAGCACCGGCTTTGATACCGATAAACGCCAGGCGTTTTACCAGTTGTTTATCAATAAACCCTATGATGAGTTGGTACGCAGTAACAGCCAATTTTGGCTGGCCTCGGGGCTGAATATGCAGCTGTCTGCCAAGGGGCTGGATCTGCAAGTGGGTTCCCTGGAGTCATTGCTCAGAGGAGGCGTCAGCTTTGGCTTGCCTGAGGGGCGTTTGGCCGGGGAAAAGGTTGAGGATGGTGAGGACAATTTCCCTCTCTATGACTCGCGGGAGTTGGCCAGTCAGAGCCTCTACAGCCAGTATTTGGAATATGTCATGTTGTTTGATGAGTCGGTGCGGGGGCTGCATGAAGGCGCCGGCGTCGAATTCCGCGGTATTACCATAGGCAAGGTGGTCAAGGCGCCACTGACGTTACAGCAGTATGGTGTTCATGGCGCAGGCCTCAGCAATGGCACCATTCCGGTATTGGTCAGAATTGAGCTGGCGCGGGTATTTGAAAACGCCGAGTCGGCGGGGCTTGAGCAGCTGCGCGCAGAAATAGACAGAGATTTGGGGGCGGGCCTGAGAGCGAGTCTCAAGACCGGGAGTCTGTTAACCGGCGCGCTGTTCATCGACTTGGATCTGTATCCGGATGCCGAGCCATACCAGGCCGGAACTTTTATGGAGTATCCACTGTTTCCCACCAAGCGTGCCGGAGTGGCCGAAATACAAAAACAGGTGGGGCAACTGATCAGCAAATTAAATAACTTACCACTGGAGAGCGCTTTCCAGGGCGTCAACCATACCCTGGAAAACACCAGTGCCGCCTTGGCGCAATGGGACAAGGTGGGGCAAAAATTGGAGCAGTTGCTTAAACAACAGGAGATGCAGGCCTTACCGGGTGAGCTACAAAACACGCTGCGGGAATTTCAAGGGATGGCGCAGGACTATGGCCAGGACTCGGCCATGTATGCCGAATTGCAATCCAGCCTGAAACAGCTCAAGGCTGTGATGCGGGAGTTGCAGCCCTTGTCACGGCAACTGAATGAAAAACCCAACCTCTTGATCATGGGGGCTGATACTGCCGCCGATCCGACACCGAAAAAGGCCGATTGATATGCGAATTATCCTGTTTTCTCTACTGCTGGTATTGGCCGGCTGCTCCAGCCAACCCCAGGTAACCACTTACTTCTTGGGTAAAGCGCCGCAGGCAACTCCTGAAGCGAGAGCGACATCCCCTCTGCGCCAGTGCCAATGGCGCCTCGTTGGGGTGGAAATGGCCGACTTTCTGGCGGGCAATGGTTTGGTTTATCAGGTTTCAAACCATGAATTGGCTATTGCCCGTCAGCATCTGTGGGCCGGTGATATCACTGAGCAGATAAAGGTCAAGATGGCGTCTTTATTGGCTAATGAATGCCTGCGTGAGGCCTCGGTCAATATACCAGCGCAGCAGCCGTTAATCCTGAGTTTGAGTTTCAACGAGTTTCACGGACGATACAGCGGCGATGCCTTGATTGGGGGCCATTGGCGCATCAGTAAGTCTTCCGGCGAACAAGTGTTGCAGGCCGACTTTCATTATGACGTGCCCCTGGCTTCAGACGGATACCCGGCGCTGGTTGAGAGTCTCTCCCTGGGGCTTGAAAAGCTGGCGCGGGATATTGATGCCGGGATTGCGAGCCTGAATCTCACTAGCGAACAGAATTTGGCTTCTTATCGCTAAGGTTTCGCCTAATTTAGCCACTGCTGCGGCTGCATCAGGCGGTCGCAGCAGTGTGCTTCTTTTAGAGAGACTACTGCAATGGGAATGGCGTCAGAACTTGGCTCTGAATCCCACTGCGACGCTTCTTCCCGGTAATGGTGCCAGGTAACGCAGGAAACTATTGTGTGGGCGGGCATCTTCATCAGTGAGGTTATCCAGGCGGATAAACCACTCGCTGTCGAGGCCAAACAGGTTTTGCTCTATTCCCAGGTAAGCCCCCAATAGGCCATAGCTGCGGGAAGGATTTTCCAGATAAGCCACCTTGTTCTGCTTGTCGTAGTGGATATAGTTGATGCTGGCGCGCAGATCGCCATATTGCCAGCGCAGTTCCGCCCCTTGGCGGGAGGCGGGCATTCTCGGCATGCTGCTGCCCTCCATGGTACGGCGCCAGTATTCCTTCTCTTCTCCGGGGCGGGGTTCTCGCGGATTTTGGAAATCAAAGGGGTTATAACTGCCATCGTAGCGGTATACAGGTTGGTTTTTGACCCTGTCTATGAAGGCGCTCAGTTCTATGTCGCCAAAGCGTTGCCAGGGCAAACGATAGCTGACTTCAGCCTCCATACCTTCGTTATCCGTATCGGCCTGGCGCCATTCTCTGACGTAAACACCACCGCGACTGACACCTGTGTTCCCCAGATAGATGAAGTCCTGATATTTGTTTTGATACCAACTGGCACTGGCACTGAAGCCGCCATAGCTGAAGCCGGTACTGAGACTCAAAGAGTCGCTCTGCTCGGCCTTGAGGTCGCTGTTGCCTTGCTCTTCTATGAGTAAGGCAAAATGGGGATTACTGGCGTAAAGCTCATTCACCGCGGGAGCCCGCTCTGCATGGACAAAGGCGGTGCGTAACCACCAGAGGGAGGAAATATCCCAACGCAGGGTGGCGGAATAGTTTTTCAAATGAAAATCACGGGCCTTGATATTGGCTCCCGCGCCTCTCCCCGGCTGGTAATCTCCCAATTCGGGTTGATAGTCGATTTTTTCCAAGCGGCCACCGAGTTGCACACTGACAGGCCCCAGTAGAATGTCCTGCAGCAAAAAGGCGGCCTGGCGCTTGGTGTCTATTTCCGGCAGGTAATTGTCCACACCCGAACCTTGGTGTTGGCTTTGTTCCCATTGCAGCCCCAGCGCTCCGGGAAGACGTGGATGGAGCTGGTAGCTCAGCTTGGGATTGAGTTGCCAGTTATTGAGTTCAAAGCCGTTGACGTCCAGAGCTGACATCTGCTCGTCATCCTCCTGTCTGGAGTAGACCGTGGCGAGATTGAAGTCCTGCAACCATGTCTGGTCGCTGAATCTGTATTGATAGAGGCCGTCGAATCTTAGTTGTTTGCTGTGAATGCGAATATCGCCGGTTTGCTCCAGCGTGTCTGTGGCCCTTGAGCCAAGATGCATGAATCCGGGAATGCCGCGATTACTCTCTGTATATCCCACAGAGGCACCCAGCAGGCTGTTGTCACCCAGCAAGCTGGCCCCCAGACTGCCGCTGGTCATATAGAGGCTGCTGTTGTCGACGCGACCAAAGCTGTCTATGGAGCGGTCGCGTATCTGTTGCCGCTCAACAGGGGTTGCATCAACCCAACGACTGCCGTTCCACTCCCAATCGGGCTGACTGCGTACGACCTGGCACTGATCCGCCAAGCGTGAGTCGCCCACAATCTGGCTCCAATCCTTGCAATCGCGGTCTTTACTGAAGCCGGGGATATGATAATCACTGCGTTCCCTGTGCAGTAAGTTCAAGTTAAATACCAGGCGTTCATTGCCGCCCTGAAGTCGGCTCATCAGGCTCTGATCGGCATTGTAGCCGGTTTGCAGCTCCAGCTTTCCTTGGAGGGGGCTAGTGGCTTGCTCTAATGGAATACGACCATCCTGAAGCTCTACCAGGCCGGCTATTGCCTCTCCACCGTAGAGAATAGTGGCCGCTGGCCCCTTGATGGCACTAATGCTGTCGGCAAGAAAGGGTTCCACCGGGATCAGTTGATCATCGCTTATTGAGGACATGTCTCTTACCCCCAGGCCATTGAGGCCTATCAGAACCCGCTGGCCGCCAAGACCGCGGATTTGAGGGCGACCGGCTGAAGTGCCAAAAAAGCTGCTGTTGAGTCCGGGTTGTAATTTCAGAGTATCTCCCAGCGTGGCGGCTTTCTGTTCCTCAAGCTTAGGCCCCTCCATAACCAGTTTATCGGCATCGAGGCGATAGCTGAGTGAAGTTTCAGGACGTTGACCACTGACTTGCAGGTGTTCTATCTGCTCAGCTGCGACCGGCAGGGCGCTGCCAAGCAAGAGCAAAGGAATTGAGTATTTCATTGGTTTGTTTTTGTAATGTTATAACGTTTCATTATTTTGTTGTTGTCATGACTTTGGAGTAAGTTCATTTACTTTTGTTTGGTTTTTGTTTTGATTGTTTTATTTTTGATCTTTTATGCAGCTGTGCAGGGGGGAGGCGTGCGCCAGCCAACATAGACATTGAAGTCACAGTCGAGGGAAGGGCCGTGGCAATAGACAAGCCCAAAACAATCGCTTGATGCAGTGAAGCCAGATAGGCTTTCTCTCCCGGCTTGGACGACCGCTAGCCATTGCAGGTACAATGCTATGAGCCGGGAGCCAGAGCTTAAAGCACAGGGATTCGAAACACAGGGATTCGAAGCATAGGGACTCAAAGCATAGAGACTCAAAGCATAGAGTCCGAGCCGATGCAGACCACTTACATTGGCAACAGACATGGCCAAAACGTTCAGCCAAGATAATTCAATTAAACTCAAACGCCACTATGAATCAAAATGAACAGCTCCAAGCACAACTCCAGCAGTCGCAAGCCCGTTGCCAGGCCAATGGCGGCCGGTTGACGGCAAAGCGCAGCCAGGTGTTGAGTGTACTGCTGATGAGCGATACGCCGCTGTCTGCCTATGAGATAGCCGATAGGGTCAAGAGTGAGTTTCACCAGCAACTTCCCATAGTGTCTGTCTATCGCATGCTGGAGTTTCTCGCTGAGCAGCAACTGGTACATAAGCTACTGACGCTTAATAAGTTTGTTAGCTGCGGTGCCCTCGACTGCCAATGTCATAGTCAGGCACAGTTTCTCATCTGCCAAGAGTGTCATCAGGTGGAGGAAGTGCTGCTGGAGCCCGGGATCAGTAAAGCGCTGCAACAGAGTGCCGATGCCAATCAGTTCAGCCTGGCATCGCCTCAGCTTGAGCTGCTGGGGTGCTGCAAACAATGCAGCCATAAGAGCTGAGTTGCCTGACCTGAAGTGAAAAAGCGGCAAAAATGAAAACACAGTTTGCGAAAAGAAAAGCCTGCAATTGATGCAGGCTTTTTATCATTCTTAAACCACCGCCTTTGGCGGTGTTGATGGTTTCGGTTTAAGGTTTCATCGCCCAGGCGCGGAACGACTTGCCTTTGAGCTTGCGCTCACTCAGTAATTTGACCGCGGTACTGGCACACTCACTGCGTACCGCCACATAAGACCAGATATCCTGAATTTGTATCTTGCCCACATCGGCGCCGGTCAGGCGGTTGTCGGCTGTGATGGCGCCGAGAATATCTCCTGGGCGCAGCTTATGCTTCTTGCCGCCTTCAATGCGGATGCAGCGCATGGCCGCTCTTATCGGCGCAGAGGAAAAACTGCCGGGCTGTGGCAGTTCGCTCATGGTTTGCGGGCCAAAGATATCTTCCAGCAGCGCCATTCGCATGCCATCCTTGGGGCCTACCAGGCTGACAGCCTGGCCCGAGGCACCGGCGCGGCCGGTACGACCGACCCTGTGCACATGCACTTCGGGATCGAACGCCAGTTGATAGTTGATCACCAGATCCAGGGCTTCGATATCCAGCCCCCGGGCGGCAACATCTGTGGCTACCAACACCACCACACTCTTGAGGGCAAACTGCACCAGCGCCTGATCGCGCTCGCGCTGATCCAGATCGCCATGGAGTGCACGCACGCTGAAGCCCTGCTGCTCCAGGCTATCGGCCAGCTCCTGGGTTTCTTTTTTGGTATTGCAAAATATAACTGCACTCTCCGGCCTGTGAGCCAGTAGCAATGCTTCCACCGCTTGCAGCCTGGAGGCGGTGTCCGTCACTTCGATAAACTGCTGCGCTATGCTGAGTTGATCATGTTGCTGCTCCAACTTAATGCTTAGCGGCTTATCCATCATGGCGCGGGCCAGTTCGGCAATCGGCTCCGGGAAGGTGGCGCTGAACAGTAAACTCTGGCGCTTGTCCGGCATATAGGCGCTTATCTGCTCCAGCGCATCGGCAAAGCCCATCTCCAGCATGCGGTCGGCTTCATCCAACACAAGTTGCTGCAATTCGCCCAGATCCAGACGCCCCTTCTGCAGATGGTCCAGTACTCGCCCCGGGGTGCCAACTATAATGTGCGCGCCATGTTCCAGCGAGCCTATCTGTGGCCCCACAGGCACACCGCCACACAGGGTCAGGATCTTGATGTTGTGAATGCCGCGGGCAAAACGGCGCAGCTCCTTGGCCACCTGATCGGCCAGCTCCCGGGTAGGGCAGAGCACCAGGGACTGCACCCGAAAACGTTTCACATTGAGTCGATTCAACAGCCCAAGACCGAAGGCCGCCGTTTTGCCCGAGCCGGTTTTCGCCTGAGCCAACACGTCGCGGCCTTCAATAATGGCCGGCAGGCTGGCGGCTTGAACCTGGGTCATGGCGGTGAAACCAAGATCGTTCAGGGTGGCCAGCAGCGCGGGTTTCAACGGCAGGCTGGAAAAGGGTAAATCACTCAAGCTGTGTCCTATGGGCTCGCAAATGGAGCAAAAATGGTAAAGGGGTATTGTAACAGGCGGGGATGGTTTTTAGGCAGACTAATCTAGCAGCATTGAAAAAGCCCACTCGGGTGGGCTTTCAATCTCAGGCTTGATTGAGCTTAGCGCTCATTTCTTTGCCGGGAGCCGCGCGCTTGTGAGTCGCGTTGCTGTGATGCCCTGCCCTGGTTATTGCGCTGCTGACCTGAGCCGCTATTGCCCTTGCCGGCGCCTTGCGGCTTACTCTCCTGGGAGCGACCGCCCTGAGGCTTGGCGTTTGTGGGCTTACGTCTGGCACTTGAACCCTCGGTCTTGGCGCCCTGGGCCGGACGACGATGGCGGTTTTCAGCATTGGCCGGCTTGTTGCCATTACCTTTGTCCAGGTTGCCGCTGCGCTGGCCATCCTGATGTCCCTCTTTGGGCTTTTTCGGCTTCTTGGGCTTTTTCGGGCCTATCTTGTTCGGGTTGAGTCGCGATTCCGGCAAGGCTTCCTGAGGTTCGAAGCCATTGACGATTTCACGCTCGATAGTCTTGCCGATCAGCTGCTCTATGTCTTTGAGCTGCTTGAATTCTTCCGCACTTACCAGAGACACTGCCTGACCACTGGCACCGGCGCGGCCGGTACGGCCGATGCGGTGCACATAGTCTTCGGCCACATTGGGCAGATCGAAGTTAACCACTTGCGGCAATTGATCTATATCTAGGCCGCGGGCGGCAATATCTGTGGCAACCAATACCTTGACCTTGCCACTCTTGAAATCGGCCAGTGCCTTGGTTCTGGCACCCTGGCTCTTGTTGCCGTGGATGGCCGCCGCGCCAATTCCTTTGCCATCCAGGTGCTTGGCCAGACGGTTGGCACCGTGTTTGGTGCGGGTAAACACCAGTACCTGTTGCCACTTGTACTCTTTGATAAGCGAGGTCAGCAGCGCCGATTTCTTTGACTTGTCTACCGGGTGCAACTTCTGGCTCACCCGCTCGGCGGTGCTATTGGCCGGAGCCACTGAGATCTCGGCGGGATCGTGCACCAAGCCCTTTGCCAGGCGGCGAATGTCGTCAGAGAAAGTGGCACTGAACATCAGGTTTTGCCGCTTGGCCGGCAGCAAAGCCAGAATTTTTTTGATGTCGTGAATAAAGCCCATATCCAGCATGCGGTCGGCTTCGTCCAGCACCAGCACTTCCAGCTGGCCGAACTTGACGGCATTTTGTTGGTACAGATCCAACAGGCGCCCCGGTGTGGCCACCAGGATATCGACCCCTTTTCTCAAGGTCTGCATCTGTGGGTTAATGGAAACACCGCCAAAGACCACTGAGCTACGCAGATCCAGATGCTTGCCATAGAGACTGACGCTTTCGGCCACCTGAGCGGCCAGCTCACGGGTGGGTGTCAGCACCAAAGCGCGGATATGGTTGCCCCGCGGACGAATGCCACCATTGAGACGCTCCAGCAAAGGCAAGGTGAAGCCGGCGGTTTTGCCTGTCCCTGTCTGGGCGGCAGCCATCACATCCCGGCCCTGCAATACTGCGGGAATGGCCTGGGCTTGAATGGGGGATGGAGTGGAGTAACCTTGTTCGGCGACAGCGTTCAAAATCGGGGCCGACAGGCCCAGGGAGGCAAAACTCATGCAATCTTCTCAATTGACAGCGCGGAGCTGAGATATGGGAGCCGCAGTGCACAGCGTTGCGGCGAAGGCGGCAAGCTTACAGCATTTGCGGCTAAAGTGCTAATTGCAGCCAACTTGAACCCTTTTATTTTACGCTTGTCTTAACTTTTACTGTTGCAAAGCAGCCGCTTAACCTATCTTGGAAAAGCAAGAGCCAAATTCAGGCCTCGACTCGGTGAGGTGTATGGGGGCAATAGAGCATATACAGGCACAGGCCCTGCATCGCAGGGAGTATGCGCTGAGCGTGATCAAGAATGTGCAGTTGATGTCCGCCATCGACACGGCACGGCTTGCGCTCGGGTTGAATATGCTGGCTCAACATGGCCGTATCGCCTTTCATTTCCACCCGGACAGAATCGACTCCCGCGGTTGGCCCGTGTTGGCCGGTATGCTGGCCGACGGTATTTACAAGACCCAGTTTGAAACCCGGGTATCCAACGGCAAACTCTCGCCTCAGGTTGGTGGTCCGCGAGATCATTGGGAAAACCAGCTGTTTGGCGACTGTTATCGTGGCGCCAGAGGGCGCCCAAAATACGGCGCCCTGGATCTGGGCATGCACCAAAACGGCCCCTCGGCCCGTTTCGGCAGTTGTTATCTGTTGTCATCACCTGCGTTGCTGCACCGCTGCACGTTCAGCTATCTGGACTCCTGCCGAGAGCCCAGGGAAAAAGGCACTGCGGCCTGCTTTGAAGATATTTTTGCCGCACTGTTCAACGAGTGCTTTGAGCGTAGTTCGGCATTGGGTGTAAGTCAGTTGCGCCCGGCGGCCTTGGTCGATTATCTAGTTAATGCCTTGCCTTCGGGGGTGGCAGCCAGGTTTGAGCGCCCCATGAGCGGTGACCTGGATCATTATATTGAGGCTCAATGCCATGGTGAGCTGGTGATAGGTGAAGACTTGACTCACCTAGTGGCCGATCCGGCATTCAAAGGCACAGAGATGGACATTCTGATGCAGCGCTTGTGTGATAAGTACCGACTGCAGCTGTGTTGGCATCAGGGCTATCAAATGCCGGTTGACCAAGTGCCGCCAGATTTTCGCGGTGCCGCCATGCCCAAGCTCGCCGCCTTGGTGGCACCGGATGGCCTGCTCGATGCCCGTCTGATAGGGGAGGCGGCGCTGGCACTGCATAAAGATCCGCAGCAGTGGCGCATGCATGGCAATGAAACCGAGCTCAAGCAGCAGCTCAAGTTGCTGTGGCATGTGCTGGTGCGTTTTGGTCACAGCCGTTGAGGGACGTTGCCGGCCTACTATCCCTGGCAGTTGGTCTTGATAAATGAGCATGCGTAGTTGGACCTGTACGCCTGGCTCGAACTCTATGGCCGCAATGACGAGAGCATGAGTCGGCTAGGTGATGTGATCTCAGGGTGACGAGTTGTGGCGTTAACCTGGGCTTAATCCGTTCGGCGTAAGATACGATTATTTGATCTGGCGCAAATTTTGTGAGTCCGGTAACAGTTCCTTGGCGGAGGGTTTCTTCCCTTGGCAATGCCTGCGATACTGCTTGCCTACCGAACGATTCGCCTTAGGTCAAGCTATTACCTTGCTGCTGTGGCAGCAACAGCGTCATTAGCTGATTTTGCAGTAGGATCCCATGGATAAATCCTTAGAGAAACAACTCGGTCGCTGGCTCAAAGCGCAACAATCTGCCTGTGGCCCCTTCCTTAAACTCTCTGTGTTGTTGGGCGTACTCAACGGCTTGGCGCTGGTGGGCCAGGCCTGGGTGCTGGCCACTGTGTTGCAGGGGCTGATCATCGATGAGCTAGAGAGGCAGGCATTTATTCCGCATATGTTGGCCTTTGCCACCCTGGTGCTGCTGCGAGCGGTTATCGCTTGGCTCAGGGAGCGAGTCAGCTTCGAGGCCGGCAGGCGTCTTAGAGAGCAGATGCGCGCCGCTGTGCTCAATAAGCTTGAGCGCCTGGGGCCGGCCTTTGTTAATGGCAAGCCTGTCGGCAGTTGGGCCAGTATAGTGCTGGAACAGATAGAAGACTTGCAGGATTTCTACGGCCGTTACCTGCCGCAGATGAGTCTGGCGGCCTTTATTCCGCTAATCATCTTGGTATGTGTGTTCCCCATCAACTGGGCCGGTGGCCTGATTTTGCTCGGCACCGCTCCCCTTATTCCACTGTTTATGGTCTTGGTCGGCATGGGCGCCGCCGATGCCAACCGCAAGCATTTCAGTGCGCTGCAGCAATTGAGCGGCCACTTTATGGATCGCCTCAAGGCTTTGCCGACACTCAAGCTTTTCTATCGCGCCGAAGCGGAGCAGCGCGCCATAGGCAAGGCCTCGGAAGACTTTCGTGAGCGTACCATGGCAGTGCTCAGAATGGCGTTTCTCAGCTCCGCCGTGCTGGAGTTTTTCGCCGCGGTATCCATCGCCATTTTGGCGGTGTATTTCGGCTTCAGTTATCTGGGACACCTGGACTTTGGCCATTACGGCATGGGTATCAGCCTGTTTACCGGGATGTTTGTACTGATTTTGGCACCAGAGTTTTATCAGCCGCTGCGCGACATGGGCACTCACTACCATGCCAAGGCCCAGGCGGTGGGCGCCGCCGAATCCTTGATGGCACTGCTGGAATTGCCTGAGCCACTCAAGCGTGGCGAACAGCCCCTCTCCGGTGAGAGTATTGAACTGCAGGCCCGGGATCTCAAGGTGTTGAGCATAGACGGCGTGCCCTTACTCGGGCCGCTGAGTTTTAGTTTAGCGGCGGGCGAGAAGCTGGCCTTGGTGGGCCCGAGTGGCGCCGGTAAAACCAGCCTGCTCAACGCTCTGCTGGGGTTTCTGCCCTATGAGGGCAGCTTAAAGCTCAATGGTATTGAACTGGCCGAGCTGGATCCTGCCGCCTGGCGTAGCCGTATCGCTTGGCTTGGCCAGAATCCTCAGCTGTTCCACGGCACCATCGCCGATAATCTGCGCCTCGGCCAGCCCGAGCTGACCGAGGCGCAATTGTGGGATTATCTGCAACAGGCCAAGGTGGCCGACTATGTTCGCGCCTTGCCGGATGGGCTGGCGCATCAATTGGATGAATACAGCGGAGGCCTGTCTGTGGGGCAAGCGCAGCGGCTGGCTTTGGCCCGTGCCCTTGGGCGTCAGGCGCAGCTGTTTGTGCTCGATGAGCCCAGCGCCAGCCTCGATAGCCAGAGTGAACAACTGGTGCTTAGTGCGCTGTGGCAGGCGATGGCAGGCAAGAGCTGCCTGATGGTGACCCACAGATTGGATCAACTGGATCGGATGGACAGAGTCCTGGTGCTGGATCAGGGAAAACTGGTGCAGCAGGGCACCTTTGCCGAGCTCAAAGCACAGCCTGGCTTATTGGCGCAGATGTTGGATGAGCTGCCGCTGGCGGTCTCCCTCGATGATACGTCAAAGGCATCGGCGCCGCCGATTGCCGCGGCCACTGAGGCGGAAGCCGGGGCAGACTCAAAACCCGCGTCTGAGTCAAAACCAGAGTCAGGGGAGGAGCGCTGAGATGAAGCTGTTACTGCCCTTTATCCGTCTGTTCCGCCGCCAGTCGTTGATGATGTTTGTCGGCCTGCTGCTGACAGTAACGACCCTAATGGCCGGTATTGGCCTGTTGTCGCTCTCCGGCTGGTTCTTATCTGCTACGGCAGTGGCCGGTCTGGCTCTGGCGACGGCGGAAACCTTCAACTACTTTACTCCAGCGGGCGGGGTGCGTTTCCTCTCCATTGCCCGCACGGCAAGCCGCTACGGTGAAAGGCTGGCTACTCATGAGGCCACTTTCAGGATCCTGACCGATCTCAGGTTGTGGGCCTGGCGCTCTTTGCTGCCTTTGAGTGAACGCAATCTCTCCGGGATGCGCCGCGGCGATCTGCTCAACCGTTTGGTGGCCGATATCGACACGCTGGATCACCTGTATCTGAGGTTGTTGACGCCGCTGACGGCCTTCTTGCTGATGTTGCTGGCATTGACCACCTTTATCGGTTGGTTTGATCTCAACTTGGCTCTCCTGCTTTGTACTGGCCTCTTGCTCAGTTGGTTGTTGTTGCCGAGTGTGTTCTATCTGCTTGGCAGGCAGCCCGGGCGCGAGTTGATTGAAGCACGGCGCAGCTACCGGGTACGGCTGCTGGAGTGGTTGTCCGGCCAGGCGGAGCTGAGTTTGTTCTCTGATGCCAAAGGCGGCGCTGCTGAAAGCTTTCGGGCGGAACTCGACCGCGCCGAGCAGAGCTGGTTTGCCAGTCAGAAGGCGATGGCGGCGATCACCGGCCTGAGCCAGGCCATGTTGATCCTCTGTCACGGCTTATTGGTGTTGCTGTTGCTCTGGTTTGCCGCCGCTGGTGTTGGGCCGGCCGTGCCTCCCGGGCCTTTGCTGGCCATGGTTTTGTTTGCCACTCTGGCCTGTATCGAGATGATGATGCCGCTGGCCGGCGCCTTTCAACATCTGTCTTCTGTGCTCCTGGCTGCCAAGCGGGTATCCGAGTTGACAGAGCAGCGCTCTGACATTGAATTCCCTGCCGTCTCGGCAGGTGTGCCCGATAGCGGCGCCCTTATCATTAAAGATGTGCATTTCGGTTACACAGATACCCAGCCAGTGCTGCAAGGCTTGTCGCTGCAGGTGCCGGCGGGCAGCAAGGTGGCGCTCCTTGGGAAAACCGGCTCGGGTAAGTCCAGCCTGCTGGCCTTGATAACCCGTCAGTGGCAGCCGCAGCAGGGTGAGATACAGCTGGGCGGTGTGCCTGTGGCCTCCTTGGATGAAAAGACTTTGCGGGCTTCCATGACAGTGGTCAGTCAACGGGTGCAACTGCTCAGCGCCAGTCTCAGAGATAACCTGCAGCTGGCTTTGCCGGAAAAAGTTACCGATGACACGCTAGCCGAGGTGCTGCGCCAGGTTGGGCTGGAGGGGCTGCTTGAGGGTGAGGGGCTCAAAGCCTGGATAGGTGAAGGCGGGCGTCAGCTATCCGGTGGCGAGCAGCGCCGGATTGGCGTGGCTCGTGCATTGCTGCGGGATGCGCCGCTGCTGCTGCTTGATGAACCCACAGAGGGGCTTGATCGGCGTACCGAGCAGGAGATCCTCAAGTTGCTGTTGCAGTTTGCCAAAGATAAGACGCTGGTGATGATAAGCCATCGCTTAACCGGTATGGCGCAGATGGATGCCATTCACCTGTTGGATGAAGGCAAGATAGTGGCCAGTGGCAGCCATGAGCAGTTGCAGCAGGAGTCAACTGCCTACAGCGCCCTGTATCAGAGGTTACACTGAGCCGCAGAGGTTCAAAAAGAGACTCAAGTTAGCTTATTCAAAGGGATGCATCGGCATCCCTTTTTGCTTTAAAAGCGCTAAATTCTCGCCTGGATCACAGATCCCATACGGGTTCAAAGTCAGAATAAAGTTATTGGCATATGCTAATAACCAATAAGGATACTCCCATGCCCAGACCCAGAAAATGCCGCCGCCTGCAGCATGGCACGCCCTGCCGCTTCTACAAACCCAACGGCATTCCGGCCTCAGCCCTGGAGGCGGTCGCCTTGGCGGCCGATGAGTTTGAGGCCCTGGCGCTAGCCGACTTTCGCGGTCTGGCGCAACAAGAGGCCGCCGAGCAGATGGGGATATCCAGACAGACCTTTGGTAACTTGATTAAGCAGGCACGCCATAAGCTGGCCAAGGCCCTGATAGAGGGACAGATGCTGGAGTTGCCCCACACTGAGGAACAGAGATGATAGTGATACCCTTGAGCCGGGGCCGCTTGGCCGGGCATTTTACCAAGGCCAAAGAACTGGCCTTTTATGATAACCACCATAACCACTGTTTTACCCTGGATAACCCGGCAGTCGCAGGCGGTAACTGCGCCGCCAAAAAGGCGATGCTGCAACTTATCAAGGACAAAGGTGGCCGCATTGTGTTGGTGGATCAAATCGGCGAGCGAATGTTGGGTAAGCTGCTCGATGGCGGCATCAGCGTTTGTCGGCCAGGCAAAGAGAGCTGCGATATCGCCGCTTTGCTGGTTGCGGCCAGCGATATTCAGTTGCGGCTGACCAATGCCGCGGCTGGACGTCCATCACTCAAACATCAAGCCAAAGGAGGTTGTGGTGGCGGCTGTGGTTGCCATGGTCATAATGAAACCGGCGCAGCTTGTCATGGTGATGATCATGGCCATGAAGCGGATGCGAAAGGCGGTTGTGGCGGCTGTGGCTGTAAGAGCCGCACCGAGGCCAAACTAAAACCTCTTGGTGACCCGTTAAACCAGCAAGGCAAGTTGAGTTACGCAGGCTTCAGGCCTTTGCGATAAAGCCGTCTACAGAAATAGATACAAGAGTGCCGGCAGAAAGCCGGCACTCTTTTGCCCAAAACCTTGGGTTAGCAAAGTCTTGCGCTATCAATCATCCAGGCGGCACTGGCTCAGCAGTTCGCCACTGAAGCGGCATTCCAGGTCGACCCTCTTGCCGATATGAGGCTTGAGGCTGTCGTCGCTGGCCTTATAACCCCAGAGGCTGGCGCCTTGACCGTCATCATTGACCAAGCCCTTGAGCTCTATGTCCGCTTCCTGCACCTCAGGTTCGATTTCCATTACCAGGAATTGGCCATTTTGCTCTGATCCTTCAACCTGTACCCAGGTGCCGTTGAGGCTGGCTTGGTTCAAACCATCTTCAAAGCGGGTCTGAGGCGTCAGTGTCAGCACTATGCCGTTGATGCTGAATACACCGGCCTCATACACTGCCTTGCCTTCAACCTCGAAGCCGTGGCCTGCAATTACAGGAGGCTGACTCTGTTTCTCAAATTCAATTTCGGTGGCCTTCAGCTCTTGAGTATCGTCTTGCCACAGGCCTTCCACATCGACCAAGGCACCGGGTTTGAGATCGGCAACAGTGCCATCTTCAAAGAGAGTCTTGCCATCCAGTGTCACTTGCCATTTTTGGTTCAGGGTAAAGCGGGTTTGCAACTCGTTGACCCAGGTAACCTGACCTTCAAGTTCCACCTCAGTGCCGTTGTCCAAATCCGGGGCGCGTTCGACTTCCACTTCAGAAGCCAGTAATACTTCACCCTGATATTGACCTTCAACTTCTACCCAGGAACCATTGGCCAGCGTGCCTTCTACCTGCACGGCATTGGCACCATAGTCCACCTGCATGCTACCGATATAGAACTGCTTCAGATGGGTGTCCAGCTTGCTTACCCGGCCTTCAACTTCCATCTCTTGCCTGTCATTGTCGATAGCAAAGTAGGTGGCCTTGAACTGGTTATCACTCAGGTTATAACCACTGATCTCAACTATGTCACCGGCCTTGATTTTACTTATGTCCAACCCAGTCACCCGGTAGCCGGCCACAACAGCTTGCTCGCCATCAATAGCGCTCACCGGGGAAACCAGCACAGGGTCATAATCCACGCTGGTGGCACTGCTGCCATCTGTCTTGATGTTGAGCTGCATACCGGGTTTCAGCTCGGCGACACTGGCCTTGGTTTCATTGATTTCAACACTGGCCCGGGCCGCCGGGATTGCTACACCATTGACCCAGAGCTTATCCGTATCGACCTTTTGCAGGGTACCTTGGATAGTCTTGGCCAAAGTGGAAACCGGCGGTTGGGGATCGGGATTGTTCGGCTCATTGGAGTCTGAACCGCCACAGGCGCTCAGTCCGGCAACGAGAGGAACCAGCCATATGCTTCTTTGCATTCTGTTCTCCTTAGGGTCATGGATTTCAAAAACGGCGGCAGAATAAACAACTGCAGATGAGGCCAAGATGAGGAGGGAATTAAACTTTGTTAATAACCGGGTGTTGCCGTTAATAAATAGCGGGTTACTGTGAAAATCCCCGTGCTGTAGTGGTTTTTTTCTGAAGCGGTTATGGGAATAAATCTCCCATATTGGCCGCAATTGAGGCACAAACATGCGGTTGCAGCGCAATCAATGCGCTTTGATGTTTTTTGCCTTGTAGGAGCCAGGCTTTTATCCCGTAGGAAAACATTAATAGCTAAAAAAGAGAACAAGTTACTACTTGGCTCAACACCTTTTTATGGCTAAAGTTATCTGTATTAGGAAAGTCGTGACAATGATGTCCACCCTCAATCAGGAAGATACTATGAACCCTACCAAAGAAAGCTCCTTGGATTTGGAAGTGATCAGTTTACTGGAAGACAAGCAAAAGATTCTTGCAATTAAACACCTGCGTGAACGTGAGAACTTGAGCCTAAAAGAGGCAAAGAGGAAGGTGGAAGACTATTTGCAGGGGCATCCGGAACTGGAATTGGCCGACCAAGAGCCGGGGAGCGGCAATGCAATGGTCTGGATAGTGCTGGTGGCATTGGCCGCAGCTGCAGCCTTGGCAGTTTCTACTCAGTTGTAGGTTTTGAAATATCTCTACTTCTGGCTGCTAAAATCCAAGTTTTTTTAAACTTTCCTCATTTCTAGGTAAAGAGAATTGAATTTTTCCAATTCTCTTTGCATCTTTTGCCATTTTTGACTAATTGTTGAGCCTGAGTCGAGAAAACTCACGGAAGCGATTGGCTTGAATGTGGTACCTTTGCCCGCTTTGATTTTGACAAGATGACGCCCTTGTGCGGCGGGGACATAACAATGAATAACAAACACTGGATTGGCAACATCGGCGTGCAAGTCGTGATTGCCATGTTTTTGGGGGCGGCTGTCGGCTGGTGGTTGGGCAAAGATGCCAGCATGTTTGCCCCATTGGGGACTATTTTTATCCACCTAATCAAGATGTTGGTCATTCCTCTGGTATTGGTGGCCATCATCTCCGGTGCCGCCAGCCTGGGGGATACGCCATCGGCTGGGAAAATCGGTCTCGGAACATTCGGCTTCTTTATTGTGACTTCGGGCATTGCCGTGGCGATGGCATTGGCGCTGGGAAACCTGTTTGAACCGGGCAAGGGTGTTGATTTTACCGCTCACAGTATGACGGATCTGATGGAAGTCACCAAGGAGCAGGGCGATCTCCCCGGGGTGATGGATACCTTCATCGGCATGATACCAACCAATGTGTTTGAGTCGCTGACAGGCGGCAATATTCTGCAGATCCTGGTGTTCAGTATCTTCTTCGGCATAGCACTGACCAAGGTCAAGGGCGATGGTGCCAAGCCGATCCTCGGCGCGCTCAACGCCATCACAGAGGCCATGGTATGGATGATCAACTGTGTGATGCTGGTGGCCCCCATAGGCGTATTCGGTCTGATGGCTGACTCAGTCGGCACCTTTGGTTTTGAAGCCCTGGAGGTGGTATTTAAACTGTTCATCGTCTTCGTTGGGGCAATTTTGATTTATGGTTTCATCTTCTTCCCCTTGGTGGTGCAACTGTTTTCCAAGGTGTCGGCGGCACGCTTTATCAGTGCAATGAAAAAGCCACAGGTCATGGCGCTGTCCACAGCTTCCTCCATGGCAACCTTGCCGGTGAATATGGAAACTTGTGAGCAGGAGTTGAAAGTCTCAAAAGCCACGGCTTCTTTCGTATTGCCGTTGGGTGCCACCATCAATATGAGCGGCAACGCCATCTATTATGGTTTGGTCGCCATGTTCTTTGCCCAAATGTATAACATTGATCTGAGCCTTGCCGCCTATGCGGCTATCATCTTCACCTCCACCTTGGGCGCTATTGGCCAGGCCGGGGTGCCGGGACCTTCTTTCCTGGTGGTGGCCGTATTACTGGCGGCCAAGATCCCTATTGATGGACTGCCACTGCTGTTTGCCCTCGACCGGGTATTTGACATGATACGTACATCGCTGAATATTACCGGCGATGCAGCCTGCGCTCTGGTGATGGACAACTTTTGTCCCGAGGAAGCCAAGAGCTGATAGCGTGAGTTTGTTTGCCGTGAGCAGGTAATAAAAAGCCAGGAAACTATTCCTGGCTTTTTTCATGGGTGGAGATTATTCCGCATCACCCAGTGATAGCAGAGTGGCATTGCCACCTATGGCTGTGATGTTGTTGGTGCGGGTCTTTTCTGTCATAAAGCGGGTCAGGTAGTGTGGCCCGCCAGCCTTGGGGCCTGTGCCGGAAAGCCCCTGACCACCGAAGGGCTGTACACCCACCACAGCGCCAATCTGGTTACGGTTGATATAGACGTTACCTACATTGACTCGGTCGGCAACGCTCAGGGCGTGGCCTTCATTGCGGCTGTGGATTCCCAGAGTCAGACCAAAGCCTGTGCTGTTGATATCGGCAATCACCTTGTCCAGCTCTGAGGCTTTGAAACGGATAACGTGCAGTATCGGGCCGAAATGTTCTTTCTCCAGCACCTTGATGGAATCGATTTCCACCGCTGTTGGAGCAACGAAATGGCCATCCTTACAGTCAGCGGGCAGCTCCACCTGTTTGATAAGCTTGCCTACCTGTTTGATGTGCTCGATATGAGCGTTGAGATTAGCCTTGGCTGTGGCATCGATCACAGGGCCGACATCTGTCTTCACTGAACCTGGATAGCCAATGCTGAGTTCATCCATGGCACCCTTGAGGATCTCCAGTACCCGATCGGCGATATCTTCCTGCAGATAGAGTACCCGCAGCGCCGAGCAGCGCTGGCCGGCACTGGTAAAAGAAGAGGCAACCACATCGTTGACCACTTGCTCCGGCTGGGAGGTGGAGTCTACCACCATGGCATTTTGACCACCGGTTTCGGCGATAAGCGGAATGATGGCGCCTTCGCGGGCAGCCAGAGCACGGTTGATCACCTTGGCCGTGCCGGTAGAACCTGTGAAGCATACGCCGCCGATACGTTCGTCGCTGGTCAGTGCGGCGCCGACACTGGCGCCTGTGCCCGGCAGGAATTGCAGCACTTCTTTGGGGATCCCGGCTTCATGGGCCAGTTGTACGGCGCGGTAACCCACCAGGCAGGTTTGCTCGGCAGGTTTGGCGATAACTGTGTTGCCGGCAGCAAGGGCAGCAGTCACCTGACCGAGGAAAATCGCCAACGGGAAGTTCCAGGGGCTGATACAGACAAAGACACCGCGGCCTTGAACAAACAGCTCGTTCAATTCGCCGGTCGGCCCAGGGAGTAGCTCGGGCTTGCTCATCATCTTCTTGGCCTGCACCGCATAGTAGCGGCAGAAGTCGATGGCTTCGCGGACTTCATCTATGCCGTCCTGCAGGCTCTTGCCTGCTTCGCGGGTACAGAGCACGATCAGCTCTTCGCGATTTTCTTCCAGCAGGTCGGCCAGTTTTTGCAGCGCGTTGGCGCGCTTTTCCACCGGTGTGCGACACCAGGCAGGGAAAGCTGCGACGGCTGAACTGATGGCCTGCTCGACGGCTTGGTTGTCGGCAAAAACCACCTGACCGACGGTTTGAGTAGTGTCATAGGGGCTGACAACCGCCTTTGACTCGCCGCTCAGGGTTTCACCATTGATCAGCGGGCCGACATGCCATTGATGAGTCTTGAACTGATCCAGTGCTGCGAAGAAGGGTTCGGCTTCAGAGAGAATGTTCATATTGAGTCCCTTGGAGTTTTTGCGTTCACTGCCAAAAATGTCGGCAGGCTTCACTATCTTGTTATTGGCCAGGGTTTTGTATTGTTTGACTGTCACCAGAGGGTGGGTGATCAGTGAATCGATCGGTGTCTTGGGATCCACCAACTTATGCACAAATGAAGTGTTGGCACCGTTTTCCAGTAGACGGCGCACCAGATAGGGCAGCAGATCTTTATGGGCACCTATCGGGGCATAAATTCTGACGGTGCGAGCTCGGCTTTCCGCCAAAATAGTGTCGTACAGTTCCTGTCCCATGCCATGAAGACGCTGGAATTCAAACTCACGATCGCCGGCCATATCGCTGATGGCCGCGACCGTCTGGGCGTTATGGCTGGCAAATTGTGGATAGATGGCACCACGGGTCTTGTCCGACAGCAGGAAACGGGCACAGGCCAAATAGGAGAGATCCGTCCCCACCTTGCGGGTGTAGAGAGGGTAACCGGCTTCACCTGCCTGTTGAGCCCACTTGAGTTCGCTGTCCCAATAAGCGCCTTTCACCAGTCGCAGCGGGATTTCATCACCTTGCTCTTTGGCAAGCTTGGTCAGCCACAGGAGTACAGGCAGTGCCCGTTTGGAGTAAGCCTGCACCACTATGCCCAAAAGGCCCCAGCCCTTGGCGGCTTCTGAGTTGTATAGCTTGCGGAACAGCTTGAGCGACAACTCGAGACGGTCTACCTCTTCGGCATCGATAGAGATACCGACATTCAGGCTGCGAGCTTGCTCAATCAGCTTGATCACTGTGGCATACAACTCGGACATGACTCTGTCTTCATTGGCCACTTCATAGCGGGGATGCAGCGCCGACAGTTTGATGGAAATCGTCGGTCTGGGCGCCTGGGATTCATCGTACTGCTGGGCTCCCAATTCGCTGATGGCGTGGGAGTAATCCTGGAAGTATTTCTGGGCGTCTCTCTGGGTCAGAGCGGCCTCACCCAGCATGTCGTAAGAGTGGGTATAGCCCTGCTTGCGCTTGTCTTCACTGTTTTTCAGCGCTTCTTTAACTGTGCGGCCGAGTACGAACTGTTTGCCCATGATCTTCATGGCGGCATACATGGCTTGACGGATCACCGGCTCACCCAGGCGATTAACCAAGCGCTTCAATAAGTTGCTTGGACTGCCATCCAGGTTGCGATCCAGTTTGACGATTTTGCCCGTCAGCATCAGGCCCCATGTCGAGGCGTTGACCAATACAGAATCACTCTTTGACAGATGCTCGTCCCATTTGGCACCTGATAGCTTGTCTTCAATCAGGGCATCGGCCGTTTCCGGATCCGGGATCCGCAGCAGGGCTTCGGCCAGGCACATGAGTATGATGCCTTCCTGAGTCTCAAGGCTGTATTGCTGTAAAAAAGCGTCTATACCTACCATCAGACCTTTTTTGTCATATTGACGAACCTTGCTGACCAAGTCGTGGGCGCGACGGGTCACACGCTCTATGGTTTCGTCACTCGACGGGACTAGCTTGATCAGATCGGACAGATATTGCTCTTCGTCGACAATATAGTTGTCACTGATGGCTTTAAAGAGTTCGTCGAGATTGGCGCTATCATAGTGGCCTGCCAGAACTTCACTCGCTTTGAACATAGTTATCGCTTCCATCTAAGCCGGTTGGGGGCAGTTAAGGACTGCTCGAATTACCTGGAATATGTCTGACGCAAAAGACGCTTTATTATTTTTGTATACAATATTGGCGCTTGCGCGCGCCGATTATACAATCAAAATGTGATCTGTGACACCAATCTTGGCGGGAATGTGAAAATTGTTTAATTGGCTTTACGTAGCCCAGCTGTAAAGTCACATAAACAAAAGGCCAGTGGTTTTAAACACTGGCCTTTGAGAAGGGAAAAAATGCTATTACATCCAACGATCTTTCTTGCGTCGCTGTGGTCTTGGCATGTAAACCAGAATGACCCCGAGGATTAAACCCAGGGCGGCGATGAGTCCGCCTTCCTGCCACATACGGAAACGTTCATTGTCTTTCATCGACTTGAGCTTAGCTATGGCTTCGTCGCGTTCTGTGCTGGCTTCAGCCAGTTCCGCCTGGGCCTTGCTCAGCTGAGACTTGAGGCTGCCAAGCTCGCCCTTGAAGTCACCATTTTCGCTCTGAAGTCCTGTGAGCTGGCCTTTGGCTTCGGCCAACTGGCTTTCCAGTTCTGAGACGCGAAAACGCAGCGACTTGTCCTTGGAGATCATGCTGGTCAATACCCAGCCTTCACGATCCTTATGGTCGATAATCTTGGTGTAATCGCCTTGGCGCTCAGGCAACACGCTTATCTGCTGACCGGCTTCGACACTACCCAGGATCCGGTATTGAGTGCCGGGTCCACCATGAATATAGATGAAGACATCGTCCGAAATATAGCGCGTCTGGCCTTGGGCCAATAGGGTGGGAGACAGGAGCATCATCCCTATGAGAGTCAGGAGTCTTAACACTTAGTCATTCTCTGTCGCAAAATACTGCCCACATGCTAGGGATTTGAGGGCGCCAATGCAAGAGGGAAGTCATTCGACTTCCCTCTTATAATCATGATATTTACCGTGATTTCTACAGCTATTTCTGTTAGCCGAACACACCTTTAATGGTGAAGAAGAACAGAATAGACAAGCCGGCACCGGCTGGCAGGGTGACGACCCAAGAGACCACAATGTTGCGAACCACACCGATATTGATGGCGGCAATACCCCTGGCCATGCCCACACCCAGTACCGCACCCACCAGAGTTTGAGTGGTGGAGATAGGCAAACCTGTACCCGAGGCGATAACCACGGTTGACGCAGCAGCCAGCTCGGCGGCAAAGCCGCGACTTGGGGTCAGGTGAGTAATATTTTTGCCTATGGTGGTCATTACGCGCTTACCGAATATGGCCAGTCCCATAACGATACCGACGGCGCCTAGAGGCAGAATCCACCAAACCAAAGCTGACTTAGAGCCGATTTCTCCGCCACTGCTGACTACAGAGACTACCGCGGCCAATGGGCCGATGGCGTTGGCCACGTCATTGGAACCATGGGCAAAAGCCATACAACAGGCAGTCACTACCATCAGGATAGCGAAGACTCTTTCCACGTTACCAAATTGAGTTTGGCGGTCATTTTTGCTGCTCATTTTCAGGCGGCTGATGGCAATTTTACCTGCGATACCCACCAGAATGGCAATCGCCAGTGCCAGCAGATAGGCTTCGACAGTGCTGAACTTGAGACCAACGTGTTTCAATCCTTTGGTGATGGTGACCAAAGACATTACAAAGCCGGCAAAGGCCATGTAGAAAGGCACATAACGTTTGGCGTTACCCAGAGGATCTTCGGTGTTGAAAATCAGTTTTTGTACGCTCTGGAAAATCATAAAGGCGATAAAGCCGGAAATCGCAGGGGTGATGACCCAAGAGCCAACGATACCAACGACTTTGCCCCAGGCAACGGCTTCAGTGCCCACGCCCACGGCGGCAAAACCTATGATGGCACCCACGATAGAGTGAGTGGTGGAAACCGGCCAGCCCAGAGCTGATGCGGCGACCAGCCAAATGCCTGCGGCCAGTAGCGAAGCTATCATGCCGTAGACCAGGAGTTCCGGCACTTCGGTAAAGTAGCTGGAATCTATGATCCCATTGCGAATGGTGCTGGTGACTTCGCCACCGGCCAGATAGGCCCCGGCGAATTCAAAGATCATTGCGATAATGATCGCTTGCTTAATGGTAATTGCGTTTGAACCAACAGACGTACCCATTGCATTCGCCACGTCGTTGGCTCCAATGCCCCAGGCCATAAGAAACCCGAAAACAGCCGCGATACCTATGAGCCAGGGGCCATAGGTGACTAATACATCAACCATGTTGTTACCTTGATAACCTTTTGTTTGTTAGACGCGAGCCAGCATCAGCTCAAGGCGGGAACCGACACGTTCGGCAAGATCTGCCAGGTCACCAACCCACTCAATTATCTTATAGAGAAACATGACATCGATAGGATTCAGTTCAGCTTCCATAGCGAACAGCTGTCGACGCACCTGAATTTGCAGATCATCAGTGTCTTCTTCGATGGCATCGAGTTCACTGATCATTTTGGCAACCAAATCCACTTCACGGCCACGGAAGCCTGCTTCCAGCAGATCATCGAGCTCGTTGATCGCTTCTTTGGCCAGGGCGACTGCATCCAGGCAGCGCTGCAAATAAGCGATGAAAGGGGTTTGGATGGTTTGAGGGACAAGCAGTTGGCGGCCGATGATTCGACCTGAAATATCTTTGGCTTTATTGGCGATTTTGTCCTGTTGAGTCAGGAGCTCCAGCAAGTCAGTCCTTTCTACTGGCATAAACAAACCACCTGGCAGTGTCAGGCGGATTTCGCGTTTCAGTGAGTCAGCTTCTTTTTCCTCTTGGCTGATCTTCTTGCGAATAGTGACCGCATTGTCCCAATCTTCAGCTATGGTTGCTTCGAAGAAGGGCACAAGTAACGAAGCGCAATCGTATACTTTGTCTATATGCTCTTGCAGAGGTTTTATCGGCGATTTTGCAAACACGCCTAAAATAGAGTTTACTGGCATAGCCGTTTACCTATTTAGGTTATTCCACTATTGGAAAAGCGGGCGAATGTTAACCCAAGCGTCCGCTTATTGAAACTGTGTTTTTACAGAAAACACGTCAGTTCTTATTCTATCGGGTTATATATCACCCGACAGGATAATCCTAGGTCATTTTTGTGACAACAATATGACATTGTGACCTCGAAATGACGAGATGATGAATTTTTGATGACAAAATGAGCAGTAGTGCACCATGGATGCCGACAATCAACAAAATGAGATAGAACTTAAGCTCTTTTTCCCCGCCACGGAAGTCAGTCGCCTGACCACATTTCTGAACTCCTTACCCGCCGCCACATCCCAAGGGTGCCAGCAGCTAAGTAATGGCTATTATGATACGCCCGAGCTGGCACTGCGTCAGCTGGATATGGGCCTTAGAGTCCGCGGATGTGATGGCAAGCGGGAGCAAACCATAAAAACGGCCGGTCGTGTTAGCGGTGGGATCCACAGTCGGCCGGAATACAATGTCGATATAGACGCCAATAGCCCGGTTTTGTCGCTATTTCCCGCCGAAATTTGGCCTGAGAATTCCGACATCGATTCGTTGCAGGCCCGGCTTACCTGCCTGTTTCATACCGATTTTCAGCGTTGCCGCTGGTTGGTGGTTCAGGGGGAGAGCCTGATAGAACTGGCTCTGGATACCGGCACTATCGCCGCCGGGGGCCAGAGCGAATCGCTTTGTGAGTTGGAGTTTGAACTCAAGCGTGGCCGGGCGGCCGATCTCTTGCCGCTGGCACAGCAGGTTGCTGCCAATTTGCCCATGCGTCTTGGGAAGGCCAGCAAGGCGCAGCGAGGTTATCGTCTGGCGCAGCAGGCCAGTCCGCTGGCGTTGGAGGCGCTGCAATATATCAGCCTGCCCTGCGACAGTGATATCAAAGCTACCCTCCTGGTGGTGCTGGAAACGGCGCTGGAGCGTTGGCAACTGTTGGAGGGCATGATTGCCGAGAGTTTGGATGACCCGGCAGGGCAAGCGTTATTGTGGCAGCGTCTGCGTTCCTGTGTGCGCCTGCTGCGCTTGACTCTGGGCCAGTTTACTCTGGGCAACAGCCAGACAGATGCGGGATTTTTCTGGCTGGAGCAGCAACTCGCCTTTGTAACAGAAGCCAACTCTCTCACGCGTCTGGCCCAGGATAAATTGTTGCTTGGTAAGTTGGCCAATGCCGAGAGCGTGCGCGAGCGAGCCGTGCAACAGTTGCAAAAGATGGATTTCCGCAGCCGCTTGCAAGCGCTATGGCAGGATTGCCGTTATGGTCAGCTGCAGTTGCAACTGGTGAATATGTTGCTTGAGCTGGCCAGTGGCGAGATGCAGATAGCCGTGGCAGGGGGCTTGAAGGGAACCTGTGACGGTCTGCAGGAGGCTTCCTGGCAAAAACTGCTGGCGGCCATGCCGGGAGACGAACTCAGCCGTGATGATTATCTCAAGCTGGCAGCTCCCTTGGATGAAGGTATTTTGGTGGGGCTGGCCTATGGCAGTCTCTACTCATCCAAGGCTCGCGATAGTTTCCGCGCGCCTTGGCAGGACTTGAGTCAGGGGATCATCAGTCTTGGCGCTTATGCCATGGCCGAGCAGTTGGCGCCAGAGCTTGCCGAGGCTTTGGCAGACAAACAGCAGAGTCTGATTTTTGCCATGGAACAATCCCGCAAGATGGCACTGCAGCAGCAACCCTACTGGCGCTGATGCCTGGTAAGAGTTCCGGACGAATCGCCTGGGAGTAAGCACTAAAAAGGACGCCTCGGCGTCCTTTTTAGTCGATTGATTAGTCCCGTTGTTGCTGCGCCAGCTTCTGTTTCAAGTCGGCGATTTCCGTCAGCATCTGTTGTTGGTTGGCTTCCATGCGTTCGAGTACCAGATCCAACTCGCTCTTGATGACCTTGCTTTGGTTTTCCAGGCTCTCTTGCTCATCGGGAGCGACAAATAGTGATGCCATATAACCGGAAATAACCCCGAAGAAACTGACCCCGCAGACGATGACTACGCCACCTATCACATGGCCCACAGTCGTCACAGGGTAAAAGTCACCGTAACCTACGGTGGAAATGGTCACTATTGCCCACCAGATGGCGTTTTCGGCGGTTTGAATATTGGCACCTTCGACGCCGCTTTCCACCAGCAACATCAATACCGAGGCTATGGTGATGATGGTGACCATGGATACCAGCAAGCTGGCGATGGTGGCCTGACGCCTTTGCTTCAGCAGTGGCCCTATCAGGGAACGACTCATGCGAATGAGCCTCAATACCCTGAGGATCTGAAATAAACGGGCAAAGCGCAGTGCTTCAATCGCCGGAATACTGGCGACAAAGTCGACCCAGTGAGACTTGATATAGGTGAGTTTATTCTCTGCCCGGAACAGACCCACCAGGAAATAACTCATAAAGATAAAGCAGATACCCGTATCGATATAAAACAACAACTTGTGGGTTTCAGGATCGACAGGGACAAAGGTCATGATAAGGATCACAACCACAGAGATCAGCGACAACATCATCATCGCCAATTCGAAAGGGGAGACCTGAACAGGCGGTTTCAGGAACCAGCGAGATTTATCCGGCATTGGTTCTTCCATTGAGAAACTTTGTATCCTTTCAGGGTAAAAGACTTGCCGTTAGCTGTAAACGCGCTTGTTTATTGCTCGTCTACGAATTGTACCAGGTCTTCCAATACCCGTTTTTTGATTTCCAATTGCGCATCCGGAGCCAGGCCGTATTTTTCGGCGAGCTGGACATAATCGGTGGGGCTGAGCGAAACGGTTAACCGTGGCCGCTTGGGACGCTTGGCCACGGATAAACCCAATATCATGCGTATCTGATCTGAAGGGCTGACACCTGTATCCAGGGCCGCCTTGCGGATGGAGTATTGAAACCTTTCATCCAGATCAAAAGCTACCTGAGTCGCCTTGGCAGCCTTTTGGTTTTGTAACCATTTTTCCGGATAAGGGTGGTTCTTGCTCATGCCGCATTATTCTCCTGGCCAGTAGTCACGAATATCGCTGAGGGGGCGGTAAAGGGTCAGCGCAACGTCGGTTTCGCCGCCTTCATAGACTTCGATATCCAGAGCGCGAGACTCATCGTCATCCAGCAACTGATAGCTTTCGAAGGCATCACCTGTTGCACCGTCAGCATCCTGAGGCGGCCTGAGTCCACGGTAATCTTCCCGGTGGAAATAGCCAAACTCAGCAAAACTGACCTGATGGTAGTGTTTCCCGAGCCATTGCTCAAGCATCTCAGTCTCGGCAGTGAGTGCCTTGGTACTCAGCTCAGCTTTCCCCGGCTCATCGAAGATCGCGGAGAAATCATCCAGATCGAATAAGGCATCCACCTGAGCGCGGCTTATCTTCAGCGAGAAAGCCAGCCAGGTTTCGTCGTCTTCATCCAGCCCCAGATAGATGGCTTCGCCGCTGTGCCCCTTGAGTACCCACTCAGTCGACTGACTGCGCTGATACTCATAGGTATTGACGGCTTCGACCCTAAGCTGCTGCCCGCGCAGATGCGCGGGCAGGGCAAAGCTGTCATCAAGGGAGATCATATCGCCCTTTTGCAGCTCTGATGGGTGCTTAAGCTGACGCACTGGAGTTTCTTTTTTGCCAAACAGGCTGCCAAAGAATCCCATAGGTTATCAGCCTTTCTTGGCTTTCAAACGCTCGAGCACATCGCTGGCGTTGCTCTTCTGCTCGCCGATACCGGCTTCAGCCAGCTTGGCTTTCAGCGATTGGTCGCTGTTCTCGGCTTCCAGATTTTCGGCAGCCTTCAGGCGGTCGTCAAACTGTTGCTGACGTGCCTTGATACGCTCCAGTGAGTCTTTGGCGTTGAGCAGCTTGGAGTTGCTTGACGCGAAAGAGTCGGTAATGGAAGCCGTGGCTTTTTGTACGCTTTCAGTGGTCTTGACCATGCTCAACTGACGCTGATAGTCGGCCAGCTGACGTTCGGTCTTCTTCACCAGATCTTTCAGGCGGGCAGCATGGGCGCTGAAGCTGTCATTGGCAGTTTGTTGCTCGGCCAGTTCCATTTCCAGCTGGGCAATCTTCTCGGCCACTTCCAGTGCCAGAGTTTCATTGCCTTTTTCCAGTGCCTGAGTGGCATAGCCTTCATGCTCGGCGACAGCACGCTTAATGCGATCGATTTCACGGCTGGCTTGCATCTCTTTGGCCATCACATCTGTCAGTTCACGCTTGGCCTTGGTGAGGTGTTTCTCGGCGTCACGGATCTCCTGTTCGAAGATGCGGGTTGAGTTGGCATCCACTATGCTTTGGCCGACTTCGTTGGCCCCACCGCGGAATGCTGTAAGAATTTTGTTCAGTATGCCCATGATTTGGCTCCTTATTTCAAAAAGTCGACCAGTTCGTCAATGACTTCGAGACAGTTGTCAGACAGGACAGAGAGTTCCTGCTCTATTTCCAGCATGCTCGATTGCAGGGAGAGTGCACCGTAAACCACATATTTATCGTCAATCTTGGCGAATGAAGACAGTGGCATAGGGATGTTGAGTTCCAACATGGTTTCAAACATCTCGGCACGGCGTTCCTGCTTGAGTTCATCCTCTCCCCAGAGATAACTGATGCAGAGGATTTGGTTTTCCGTTACCGAAACAAATACGGGGATCTCTTCACGGCCAACCACATTGACCTGCAACACTTCTACATCCCCTTCAATGGGGTAACAGTCAAACTGGAACCCAGTAGAGCTGTTGTCGCCAAGTCCATTTAAATGATTGGCAATAGTGTGAATATTCATATTTGTCCTCTTTGACATATTATGTCTGCGTTTAAAGATAACACCGAGACATAATATGTCAAGCGTTATCTTTGCCTGTTTAAAAGGTTGCTACACCCTGTTCATCTGTCCATGCCTGCAGGTGGTAGTAATACAGCTGCAGTGAGCCTATGGTATTGGGCTGAACCTGGTCCATCTTAGTGTAAAACTGTTTCGGAAACTCGAAGGCTCCGCGAATAAGCCCGGGCGTCAACCAGTCATCCTCTACCGGCAGTTGCTGCATCTGCTGCAGCCGGCTCTTGGCGTCCTGGCCATTGAGTGTCCCTATGGTCCAGCCCCATTCGCCAAAGCTGGGCACATTGTGGTGATACTGATTCACCTTGAATCCCGCCAGTGCCAGGGTCTTGCCTACAGAGATAAAGGCCTTGGTCGCATGGTAAGGCGAGGTGGACTGTATACTGATGGCCCCATCTGCGCTCAAAAGTTCCCTGAGTTTTTTATAAAACAGGTCTGAATAGAGCTTATTGAGATCCGGATGTGAGGGATCAGGCAGATCCACTATGATGGCATCGTACTTATCGCCGCGGGCCAGCAAGCGGTCGACACCGTTAAAGGCATCGTCGAAAACCATTTCCACCCTGGGATCGGCAAAGGCGTTGCCGTTGAGGCCGAGCAATGCTGTCCTGAGATCTTCCGGTACTTCAGCCCCAGGTTCTTTGAACAGTTTGACCATCTCGGCATCGAGATCCACCAGAGTGACCTGCTTGGGTTGCCATTTCAGTACCTGTTTCAAGCCCAATCCATCACCGCCGCCTATGATCAACACCTTGTCGTGACGGGCACTGGCAGCCAGAGTCGGATGTACCAGAAAGGCGTGATAGATATGCTCATCGCTGGAGGAGAACTGCAGCCGGCCATTGATATAGAGGGAGTAAACAGGCGGCAGATGGTTACCCATCAGGCGCTTGGTCAGTGTCAGTTGCTGAAACCGGGTAGCCTTGGCATAGACCACCTTGTCTTGATACAGGAGGTTGTTGAATCCTTGCTCCCAGGTCGGCCCCTTGATGGCCAGCATCAGCAGCACTCCTGTGGCCAGTACGTGTGCCGCCAGTAACCAGTTGGCGGCGCGGATCCTGTCCCTGAAGCGGATGATAAAGATAAACCCGGCCAAGAGGTTAAAGGCGGCGGTCATGGCTGCAGCCAGCTGGATATCCAGCGCCAGCATAAAGCCGACCCAGAGCGCCGCACCCACACCAGCACCTATATAGTCGGCGCCATAAATGGTGCCGGCATTATGCAACAGGTGTTCATCGGACAGTGCCTGACGCACCCTGGCGATGAGCGGGATCTCCATGCCTATCATCAAACCGAGCAACACACCCCAGAGATAGGGCAGGTAGCGGGATAACTCCTGAAAACGGCCGATAAAGCCACCCTGAGGCAGATGATCCGGCGGTAGCCCCAGGGTTCGTCCTATCAGTTCCGGCAGCTCGTGGCCAAAGCCGATGACGGCCGCGGTGATTAGAATCGCCAGCGAGCCCAGCAAGGCGACAGTCAATTCCAATACTGCAAAGCCACTGAAGGCGCACTTTATCTTGCGGGCGGCAAAGGCCCCCAGGCCCATGGAGACTATCATCAAGCCTATCATGGTGTAGATGGCTGCCTCGAGGGCGCCCAAAATGCGCCCGGCATAATGGGAAAGCAGGTATTCGTATATTAGACCACAGGCCGCCAGTACCCCCATGATCCCCAGAAGCAGGGCATCATCGAGGGCACCTAAGTGGCGTCTGTTGGGCTCTTGGGTGTTGGCGTTACTACTTAATGCCACGGGATCAGGCCATCAAAGCGGTGAGGATCAGCGCAACCGCTATGCTGATCGCCATTTCAACTGCGGCCAAGCCTATGTTGTGCTGCTTCTCCACCTCATCGGCGAGGTCAATTTTTGCCAGCACCAGGAGTTTGACCAAGGGCAGCAACAGGCTCAGTACCACCAACATAATGAAGGAGAACACCAGCCAGCCAAGGGCGTTGGTGACATAGGCTTCAGGGCTGAAGACGATAAAGTGACTGGCGGCATTGAAGCTCAGTGCCATGGCGATCATCGCCCCGGCATGACGTATCGCCAGGGCGGTATTTCCCTGCGCCAGCGCCTGCTGCATTGAGCTGTCCTGGTTGCGGGCGGCGTAGCGATTCTCTCTGAGGCGGGTCAGCAACACCAGCATCAATTGAGAAATAGCGAAGGCGCTGAGGATGGCAATAAAGGTATCCAGGGTCAGATCTTCGGCCCACAGCAGCACGGCACGGATAATAATTGCTGTGGCGATAGCGGCCGAGGCATCGACTATGGCAACCGACACATTGCCTTTGAGCACCAGGGCGTTCTTGTCGATATTATTCAAGGCGATTTTATCGTGCAAAAAGCGCCCCAGTTTTATCAGCACTAGCCCAAACAGGCCATAGGCGCTCATGCCGATGGCTTCCTGCAGATAACTGTGAGCGGCGGCGCCGGTAATGGCGCCGGTCAGCACTATACCCAGTGCCGCCACAGCGCCGGCGGTGCTGATGCCGAAGGCGAAGTTGTCTCTGACCGCCAGCTCTTCACTGCTGTTTACCCGAACACTCCAGCCCTGCAGGTAGCGGGTCAGAGTGAGCAGTACCACGGCGATAGAAAGGTCGATGGCGAGTATGACGGCCAGTTCCTGAGTGATGCCGAATTCCTGAAATAGAGTCATGTTCATTCCTTAAGTTGTGATCCTGGCTGAGTTATTTGCCCCGGCTGACACCACGGCTGGTGCGACTGCCAGAATTACGGAAACTGCTGTCTTTAGAGTAATTTGAGCGAAACTTGCTGGCCGTTTGTCCACTGCTGGATGGCTTGGGTGCGGCGCTGCTCTGACGAGAGAGGGCGCTTGAGCCGGAGCGGGACTTGGCATAAGGGCTGTCAAAGCGTTTGCCTTGAGAGTCGAAACGTTTTTTGGTGCGCTCATAGACCTGGGTTTGGGCTTTAGCCTGCTTGGGGGAGGTATAGCGATAGCGCCCCACATCATTGTAGTAGCTGTAATCCCTGCCTCTGGACCAGTTGTCATAATAAACCGGCCTGTGGAACAGGTTGGAAAACATGGAGTACATGCCATACCAGGCCCAAAAGGACATGCCGTTGGAATCGGTTTGCCACTGGCCATAGGCGGGGTTACCCACTAACTGGCTGCCGGCACCAAAGTCTTCCGAGCCATTGGCCAGGGTTGAAGCCTCGCGGCTGATGGCGTTGACCCTGGCGAGTTTGCCCTCTGACATATCGGCAATCACATTGACGGGATCTGACAGCATGTCGTTGAACAGGCTAGAGTCCAGTGCTTGATAGAGGTTGTTTCCCTCTTCCAACTGTTGGTCAAGATTGACAAAGTTGCTCGCCACCTTGGCGTCTTTCACCCTGCTTTCCAGTGACTTGTACAGTGGTCCCTTACTGGTGGCATCCAGTGTCAGTTGTTCCACCAGCGGCTGTAGCTCCGGCCGCTGCTGCGCCAGAATTTGACCATACTGTTTGAGTAAGATGCCATTGCGCAGCTGGTCTTTGTCCAGCATCTGGCCGAGTTTTTCCAGACGTTGGTCATTCAGCTGTTGCAACTGGGCAATCTGCTCGGGTCTGTCGTCACCGCAGGCTGTCAGTGATAACAGCATCAGCAGACTGAGAATACGGATCAGCATTCCTGCCATGTTTTCTCCATTATGATAAGCACTTGAGCCCGGCAAACGCTGCTAAAACCTCTGGTCCCCGTAGGCCGTCAGTGCAAGTTGGTGTAATCTGTGCACAGAGTATCACCCACAAGAATTGGGGTGAAGTCAGAATCATCTGCATCGGCCGGTTAAAATCCATGTCGAGCGGACGTTTGTGCGGCAAAGATGACATAATATGTCTAAATAGTCTTGAATACAATCGAACAGGGATAACTATGGAATTGGGGTGTGACAGTCAAAAGCCGTTTTCCGAGTTGCTGTGCAAACAGGCCGGTAAGCATTGGCATCTGCTGGTGGAGCGCTGGCCTGAGGTGGTTACCGAGCTCAGCCTCATCGAGCAGCAGGAGCTGCAGCGGGTTATGGGCCTGAGTGATTATGTTGCCACTCAGCTGTGCCGCCACCCTGAATGGATTGCCCCCTTCTTTAGCGGCCAGCTCACTCGCCTGGATAGACAAGACTTTGCCGACGAAATCCAATCCCTGCTCGACCCTGTCACCCAGGAAGAAACCGCCAAGTCAGTGCTGCGAAACTATCGCAACCGGCAAATGGTGCGCCTCGCCTGGCGCGACTTCATGGGTTATAGCCCGCTGCAGGAGTCACTGCTCGATCTCTCTGTATTGGCTGAGGCGCTGATCATCGGCGCCAGAGACTGGCTCTATCGCGAAATGTGCCAGAGTCTGGGAACCCCCTGTGACTGCAACGGCAAGCCACAACCTTTGATGATCCTGGGGATGGGTAAGCTGGGCGGCCGTGAGCTGAACTTCTCATCTGATATCGACTTGATCTTTACCTTTCCGGAACACGGTGAGACCCAGGGCGGTCGGCGCAGCCTGGATAACCAGCAGTTCTTTATCCGCATGGGGCAACGCCTGGTCAATCTGCTGGGGCAGGTCACAGTCGACGGTTTCGTGTTCCGTGTCGACATGCGTTTGCGCCCCTATGGAGAGAGTGGCCCGCTGGTGGTCAGCTACAGCGCCCTTGAGGATTATTATCAGGAGCAGGGGCGTGACTGGGAGCGTTACGCCATGGTCAAAGCCCGCGCGCTTGGTCCCTGGACTCAATACTCGGATGAGCTTCACGACCTGCTACGCCCCTTTGTTTACCGGCGTTATATCGACTTTTCTGCCATAGATTCCTTAAGGCGGATGAAGCGCCTGATTGCCCAGGAAGTGCGTCGACGACAGCTCAAGGACAACATCAAACTCGGTGCCGGCGGTATCCGCGAAGTGGAGTTCGTGGTGCAGAGTTTTCAGCTTATCCGCGGCGGCCGGGAGCCGGCGCTGCGCAGTCAAAGCCTGTTCGATGCCATAGATACCCTCTTTAGTTTGGGGCAACTTGAGTACCTGGCAGTAGATGAACTCAAGCAGAGTTATCTGCTGCTGCGCCGGGTAGAAAACCTGTTGCAGGCCATAGGGGATAAACAGACCCAAACCCTGCCGGATAACGGCCTGGATTGGCATCGTCTCTGCTACGCGTTGGGGATGGCCAATGAGGCAGAGCTGCGCAGTGAGGTTGAGGCCGCCATGTTCAAGATTCATCGCCATTTTCGCGATACCGTCGGCGGTGATGAAGACAATGAGGAGCAAAGCGACAGCTGGGCCTGTCAGCTTTGGGTCTGTGACAGCGAGGAAGACATACAATCGCTGCTGGCCGAGCGAGGCATAGAAGACAATGAACTCTGGAGCAGTCTGGCTCATTGGCGCGAGACGGTATCACGTCGGGCCATAGGGCCAAGAGGGCGGGATACCCTGGATAAGCTGATGCCGAAAATGCTTGAGGAGCTGACGCTGCAGCCCAATCCCGGCAAGGCATTCAAGCCGGTAACCGGCGTACTGGAGCAGATCCTCACCCGTACCACTTATCTTGAACTTCTGTGTGAAAACCCTGGCGCCCGCCAACAATTGGTGAGCCTGTGTTGTGCCAGTCCCTGGATTGCCCAGCAGCTGGCGAAATTCCCCATGTTGCTGGATGAACTGATCGATCCGGCGCAGCTTTATGACACCACCTCTCTGGATGACTACGGCAGTGAACTGCGCCAATACCTGCTGCGGGTTCCGGAAGAGGATATGGAGCAGCAGATGGAGGCGCTCAGGCAGTTTAAACTGTCGCAACAGTTGAAAATTGCCGCCGCGGATGTCACCGGGGTCTTGCCTATCATGCAGGTCAGCGATCACCTGACTTTTCTTGCCGAGGCCATCATAGAGCAAGTGGTGCAACAGGCCTGGCAGCAAATGACAGAGCGCCACGGCGTGCCGCCTGGCCTGGCTGAAGGGGAGATAGGTTTTGCCGTCGTCGGCTATGGCAAGCTGGGTGGCATTGAGCTGGGCTACGGCTCGGATCTCGACCTGGTGTTTCTGCACAATGCCAAGGGCGGTTCGACTGACGGTGACAAGCCGTTGGATGTAGGGCACTTCTATCTCAAACTGGCGCAGCGGATATTACACCTGTTTTCCACCCGCACCATGTCGGGCGAGCTTTACGAGGTAGACATGCGCCTGCGACCATCGGGCGCCTCCGGGCTCTTGGTCAGTGAAATTGGGCATTTCGGCGAGTATCAGCAGCAGGAGGCCTGGACCTGGGAACATCAGGCTTTGGTTCGTGCCCGCTTTGTCTTCGGCGATAACGCCCTGGCGCAGGAATTTCAGGCGGTGCGTGACAGCGTGCTGCGCCAAGCAAGAGACAGGAAACAGCTGGCCAGCGAAGTGCGTGAGATGCGCCTTAAGATGCGCGACCATCTGCTCAAAGCGCCGCAGGGAATGTTCGATCTTAAACAAAGCGTTGGCGGTATCGCCGATATTGAGTTTATCGCTCAGTATTTGGTGCTGGCCCATGCCCATAAGCACCCCGAGCTGTGTATCTGGTCTGATAATGTGCGGATTTTTGAGGTGTTGGCTGAGCTTGAGCTGCTGCCCTTGATGTCGGCGCAGCATCTGACTCAGGCCTATTGCATGCTGAGGGATGAAAACCACAGGTTGACTCTGGCCGGTTTGCCAGGGCTGGTGGCACAGGAAAAAGTGGCGGAGCAGGCCGAACGGGTCAGTAACATCTATGAGCTTATCCTGGGGCAATAGTTTACCGGTGCGCTCAGGCTATCTATAGTTAACGGAGAAGTTTTGTCGATTGCTTTGCCTGAAGCCACTGTTGAGGAATGCCTATGCCAAGACCCCAAAAGCCCTTGGATGAGCCACTAAGGCTGGCTACCCTGCAAGGACTCGGGGTGTTGGATACCGAAGCAGAGGAGCGCTTTGATCGCATCAGCCGCATGGCGCAGCGACTGTTTGAAGTGCCCATCTGTTTGGTTAGTCTGGTTGATGCCAAACGACAATGGTTCAAGTCCAGCTTAGGGAAGGTGCGAATAAGTCCTCGCGGCACTCTGGCTGACACAGCAATTGGCGTTCAAGGCATCTGACTGAAGGCATGCCGGGGCCTGTCGAAGTCGGATAACGCAGAGAGCCGGTTGCTGTGAAAGCCCCAAAGGGCGTGGCTTACAAGCCTGCCTGCTGTGTTGTGCTTCTTGCAAAGGACTAGGGCCATTTGCTGCGAACCACGCCTTGCATCCAGGCCTGTAAGCCGACGCAGAGCACGCATGGGACTTGTTCGCACCTTCCTTAGGTATCTCCCTCAGGGAGACACCCAGAGATCAGTCGTTTTGTGGTCATGCCATCCTGTCGCCTGAATCCATGCTGATCCCGGATACTCTCAAGGACCCTCGTTTTGCCGACAACCCTCTGGTTACCGGCGCTCCCCATATCCGCTTTTATGCCGGTTATCCTTTGACTATGCGCAATGGTTGTAGGGTTGGCACCTTCTGCATCATAGATGTACGCCCAAGAGAACTGTCCCAGGAAGATAAGCTGTGTCTGGAAGATCTCGGCCATATGGTGGAAAACGAACTGCAGCATATGGAAGAGGTCTGTCAGGATGAACTCACCGGCGTGGCCAACCGCCGGGGCTTTGAGTTACTGGGGGAGATGGCACTGTCTTCCTGTTGTCGTGAAAGTTTCTACGGTGCCTTACTGTATCTGGATCTCAACGAATTCAAGCCCATTAATGATACCTATGGTCACAGTGAAGGTGATGCCGTGTTGCAGGCCTTTGCCGCCATGCTGGTGAGCTGTTTCCGCGAGTCGGATGTGGTAGCCAGGCTTGGAGGTGATGAGTTTGCCGTACTGCTGACCCATTTGCGACCATTGGATGTCAGAGCCATCAAGTTGAGGTTCCGTAAAGCCTTGGCCGAACTCAACTTCCGCTTGGCAAAACCCTATCAGATCCGTGCCAGCCTCGGAGAAGCCCTATACGATCCGGCCCAACCCAGAAGCTTGGCCGAGTTGATGGCTCAGGCCGACGGCTTGATGTACCGCAGAAAGCCGGGGCGCGATTAGCTGGGTTGGCGTTTTGTTTTCTTAAGTAACCATCAAGTCATTACAACGGGCGACCAAGTCCTGAATTAGCCGCTTGCCCATATGGTTCAGGCTGGGCGCAGCATGCAGTACCAGTTCCATCGGTAATGGCGGTGGCAGAGTCTCTTGCTGAATATGGGCGTCTGTGAGCAGGCGTTTGGGCAACAGGCTCACTCCTATGCCTGCGGCTACAGCGGCTTTCACCTGTGACAGTGAATTACTGACTTGCACCATTTGCCACTCTATCCCGGTTTCATCAAGCAGCTGGATCATCTCACTTCGATATAAACCACCATTGGGAAAGGCCACCAAAGGTAGCGGGCGCTTTTCTGCCAGCGAGTGGCTGCGACTGTCGAACCAGCAAACAGGTTCTGGCCAGCAGGCGACGCTGCGACTGGCGCCGAGGCGTTGTTTCACCAGCACTATATCCAGTTTGCCATCACGAAATGCTTCATAAAGGCCTTGGCTCAGCCCAGATGTCAGTTCCAGTTGTAATGTCGGCTCCTGGCGTTGCAGCTCGGCCAACACCTGGGTCAGTACCTCACCGGCAAAATCTTCCGGCACTCCCAATCGAAGTGGGGTAAACGCCTCTTGTGTTCGACCTCCGGCTTCCCGCATCAGCGCCAGTATCTGTCTGGCATAAGTAAGCAGTCGCTCACCTTCCGGTGTGGTTTGGGCATAACGGCCACTGCGATCCAGTAAAGGATAACCCAATTGTTGCTCCAGACGGCGAAGCTGCTGGCTAACTGTTGACTGGGTCAGGTGAGTGGCGGCCGCGGCGCGGGTGAAACTGCCACTGTCGGCGACGGCGACAAAGGCCCGCAGTAATACAGGATCGAGCAGTGCCAGGTTGGCGGGAGAATGAGGTGTTTTCATCAGTACCGGATTAGTGAGAATTCCACTGATGAATATTTCATTATTTAATTTCCAAATCAAATAGGCAGTTTTTAGACTGGATGGAAAATTTGCCTGGAAGCCACAGAATGAAAGCAACACTCACAAGCATGCCGCTGACAGAAGCCGAGCTAATAGAACGCTTGGTGATCAAGGCCAAAGATAATCTGCTGTCCGGCGCCAGACCCTTTGCCGCCCTGTTGCTGAAAGACGGGGAGATTATTGCACAAGGTGTCAACAGGGTCGCAGCCGACTGCGACCCTTCGGCTCACGCCGAAATGCAGGCCATACGTGCGGCGGCCAAGTCATTAGAGACGACACAACTCGATGGTGCCGTGCTCTACACCAGTGGTCACCCTTGCCCCATGTGTTTGGCTGCCGCCTTGATGGCAGGCATACGTGAGATACGCTATGTATTCGATAATCACGATGCCGAATTCTGGGGATTCTCCAGTGAAGCCAGCTATGGTTTGCTGGGTTTGGAGAGCCAAAAGCTTGCACAAAGCCCGGGGTTTACCATTCGTCGTTGTCAAAGCTCCTTTGAACCTGCCTGGCTCTATGGCGCTTTGGCACATGATGCTCAGGCAAATCCAACTGGGGATAGCGAAGAGCAATGACACTTCAACAGCCGTATTTGACCAGGCTGAAAGCAGTGGCTCTGCTGCTGTTATTGTTTGGTGGTGCACTGGCGTTGAGGCCTTTTCTGACATCGCCCGGGCCTTTGCTGGCACAGCTCAGTAGCGAGCTTGGTATTGAGGTGCAGGCTCTGGGATGGCTGACCTCAATGCCAATGTTGCTGATGGGGGGTGGAGCGCTGACTGCCCCTTGGTTACCTAAAAGGCTCTCCAGCTTGCCCGGTGTGGCTCTTAGCCTCGGCTTGCTGACTTTGGCGCTGGTACTCAGAGCAAGAGTTACCATGCCACTGCTTTGGCTCTCCACCTTGCTGGCCGGGCTTGCCGTAGCTTGGATGCAACTGCAGTTACCAGGGCTTATCAAACAGCATTTCGCCGGACACTTGCCGGTATTAATGGGGGGATACTCGGCGCTGTTGATGGGCGGCGGCGCTCTGGGCGCTGGAGTCACTCCTTGGTTGATAACGCTGTTTTCAGAGGGGGCTTCGGTGTTGGCATTATGGGCGCTGCCTTGCATACCAGTGTTGTTGCTCGCACTTTGGTTGGCCAGGCGTGACTCTCAACCGGCTGTTTCCAGAGTTGCACCTCTGACTGAAGGCTCTATTGTGAGTACATCAGGGGAGGATAATCCCGCGCCCGCTAAACCAAGCTTGCCATGGCGCCGGGCAAAGGCCTGGTCTTTGTTGCTGAGTTTCGGGCTTATCAATGGAGGCTATGCCAGCCTGGTGGCTTGGTTACCGCTCAGCTATCAGAAACTGGGCATGTCTCAGCTTGCAAGTGGGCGGCTGGTGGCCCTGATGGCGCTGGCACAGATGTTTTCAGCCCTGACGTTACCGCTGCTGGCTGGTCGTTTCGCCAGCAAGCAAGCAAAAGCCGACCGCCGTCCCTGGTTGTGGTTGGCTCTTATCGCGCAATTAGTAGGCTTTATGGCCTTGGCTTTGTGGCCTCAGGGCGCCCCTGTGCTTTGGAGTCTGCTGCTTGGCGTGGGGCTTGGCGGCAGCTTTTCACTTACCTTGCTCCTGGTGCATGAAGAATACCGCGGCGCCGAGCAGACGGCCGGCCTCAGTGCCATGGTGCAGGGCGGCGGCTTCCTGCTGGCGGCGCTGCCTCCCTTGATCATACCGCCCTTGTTGCTTGACGGCGCAGCGCCTGTGATGCAGAGCAGTACCTATTTTGCTCCACTGTGGTTGTTGCATTGGTTGTTTGTCTTGGTGGTGACCGTGCTTTGTTTTGGTTTTGGTCCATCAGGTTTGCCTGCGCGCCGGGAGACAGATGAGCAGCAACGAGTCTCCAAGGTTCATGCTCAATAAGGCCGAAATCATTCCTCGGCAGGAGAGGTTGGTATTGTGACTCTCCAAAGACCTGGAACTGTTGATAACAATTTGTTTATTAGACCTAAAATAATAATTAAGGAAGCCGGAATGTCATTGAAAAAACTGTCGCTGTTATGTCTCTTGGCCACATCATTTACCCCGCCGCTGCAGGCCAAACCCCATGAGTGGCTGCTGACCAATTTCAGTTTGCTGGATGTGGAGCAGGGGCGTTTGCTATCAGGTAAACAACTGGCGATCGATGAGGGGCGGATCAGCGCCATTGAAGACAGCTCTGCCAAGTTAACGGCTGAGCGCAATGTGGATCTTCAGGGCGGCATTTTGATGCCATCTTTGTGGGACATGCATGTGCACTTCGAAGGCCGGGAACTGGTGGAGGACAATGCCCTGTTACTGCCGCTTTACTTAAGTTACGGCATTACCGCGGTGCGTGAAGCGGCCAGCGATCTGGCGCCGGAAGTGCTGTTATGGCGTAAACAGATTGAGTCCGGTAACCGTTTGGGGCCGAAAATTTTCAGCGCCGGGCAGAAGTTTGAAGGTCCGGACTCTGTCTGGAATGGCGATCTGGAAGTGGCCGATGGCGCCGAAATGCGTCAAGGCATGGACAAGCTTGAGAGTATGGCGGTCGACTTTATCAAGATCACTGAAAATACCATGCCGGCGGCTCTCTATCTGGAAACACTCAAAGAGGCCCGTGCCCGTGGACATCTGGTATCCAGCCATATTCCCTATGGGGTCAGCATTTTCGAAGCCGCCAAGAGCGGGCTGTCCAGCATAGAACATGCTTCATATGTACTTAGGCTGGGAAATGCCCAAGAGCCTCAAATTGCTGCTGCGGTTGCGGCCGGACGCATGAGCACTAAGCAGGCGAGCCAGGCGTATCGTGATGGGTTCGACCCGGAGCAGGCGCAGCTGGGTTACCGCATGTTGGCAGCCAAAGGCGTTGCCGTGACACCAACCTTGATTGGCGGCCACCAGTTGGCCTGGCTCGATACTCAAGATCACAGCCAAGATCCTTTCATGGCGTTTCTGACCCGAGCTTTTACCGAAAAATATCGTTGGCGAATTGAGCGTATGGGAGCGCAAACACCTCAGCAGTGGCAGACACGTAAGCAGCATTATCAAGCGCTGGCTGCCGAGTTGCCAAAACTGTTGCAGGCCGGGGTTACCCTGCTGGCGGGCAGCGATTCTGCTGCGCTCAACACTTATGTTTACCCCGCCGAAGGGCTGCACACTGAGCTGCAACTCTGGCAACAGGCCGGGGTGAACAATGCTGATATTCTGCGCTCGGCTACCATTAATGGCGCCCGCTTCATGGGCCAGAGCAAGGACTATGGCAGCATTGAAGTCGGCAAAAAGGCAGAACTGCTATGGCTGCAGGACAATCCGCTGCAGGACATAGGTGCCACTCAATCGATAAGAGGGCTCTTCTATCGCGGTACCTTGTTTGATAGCAAAGCGCTGGACGCTATGCGTACCGAGGCGGCCGAGTCAGTGCGCCTATTGGATAACACCAGGCGCCAGCTCTGAGCTGCCCAGCATCTCGGTTAAGCGGCTATAGGTGCGGCGAAACTCGAAGCTGAGGGCGTCGCCCTGATAAAGCTGCTCCAGTGGTACTTGGGCATGCAGCACCAGTTGTTTACCCCTGTCATAAAACTCATCTATCAGGGCGATAAAGCGCCGGGCGGCATCATCCTCCGGAGCATAACTGAGTTTTCTATCGCCTGTGCTGACGGCTTCGGCAGCATCTTCGGTGCCGCGGGCGCGGATCCAGCCGCGGCGCTCACCGCCAAGCCTGGGCACATGGCTCAGCAGCAGAGTATCCAGTGTTTCGGCCAGCTCCATATAATCCAGAGTGGATCTCGGCCCTTCGCAGAGCTGATCGAAGCGAAACCAGGCCAGTGATTGTGTGGCTTCCATGGCTTGGAAAAAAAGCGCTCTGCCCATGATGTTGAGTTGCCCTGGACCCGAGGCGTTTTTTGAAAACCACTGGCTGAAGTCAGGTTCATTGCCAAGCTGAAGCAGGGGAAGTGCCGCCTGGGCATGGGGCGCGCCTTTGGTGAGGCGATGGTCCTGCTCGCCATTGAGGTGCAGCGATTCCATCTTCTGTTGCAACAAGTCGATAGTCGGTAAAAAGCGCTCTCGCTGCAGGCCGTTTTCATAGAGGCGCTCGATTGGCGTATTGGAAGTGCTGACCAGCATAACGCCACGGTTAAACAGGCCTTCGAGTAAACGTCCGAGAATAATGGCATCGCCGATATCCGAGACGAAAAACTCATCGAAGCATAACAGGCGGCATTCTTTGGCCAGTGTGGCGGCAATCTGATCCAAAGGCTCACGGGTGCCGCTGATGCGGTTCAGATCTCTGTGAACCCTGGCCATAAAGTGATGAAAATGCAGTCTGAGCTTGGGTTGCCCCTCGACGGCATTGAAAAAGAGATCCATCAACATGGTCTTGCCGCGGCCGACATCCCCCCACAGGTAGAGCCCGGGGACTTTGTTTCCCTGACCGAGCGCCTGAAAACGCTGATCAAGCGCTGCCAGCGCAGGCAACTGGGCGGGGTCTTGCTGCCAAGGGCCTTGGGCATAGCGTTCAGAGGGTGAAATTGTGTGCTTCATTCTGGACGTCTCATCCTGTGACTGTTATTTAAGTGCCATATAAGTGCCGCGGGCGGCCAGTATAGCAAGGGCTTGAGCCTGAAGGAAAAGTGCCTGCCATGCCGCTTCATCTATTCATGGAATAGTGTTCAGTTCCTTTTACGGCTAAGATGCGCCTTTTGAGCCATAGGTTGAGGAACAAGCCATGACGGCAGAATTGGCAATCATAGATATTGAGGAAGGTCAGGGCAAAGCCGCGGTGAAAGGAGCGCTTATTACGGCTCACTACCGAGGTTGGTTGAGTGACGGTACTCAATTTGATTCTTCCTGGGACAAGGGCCGTCCCTTTCAGTGTGTCATTGGCACAGGGCGGGTGATCAAGGGCTGGGACCTGGGTTTGATGGGGATGAAGGTCGGTGGCAAACGCCGACTCAAGGTTCCGGCACATTTGGCTTATGGCGAACGCCAGGTTGGGGCGCTGATCAAGCCGAATTCGGATCTTGAATTTGAAATTGAACTGCTGGAAGTCCTGACCCGCGACGATTGAGTCCAGGGCTTTTGAGCGCTATTGGCTCAGATGGATTTTGTTTTTATATAAAGCTGATATCATAGCTTTGCCCTTCATTCATCTGAGTCATAAAAGCACTATGAGCCGTTCCCCCTTCGCATCTTTTCAATGGCATTCAGACATTTTTGCCTGCGACAGTACGGATATCGAACATTTCTATGCCCAATTGCAACAGGAAGTTGATCGTCTGCAGTTGGGGCGCAAGAAGCTGGGCGAAATAGGTGATTATCCACTGGAGCTGTATCAGTCGCCCTCAGCGACGGCGGAGCTGCCCTCTGTGTTGATCAGTGCCGGATTCCACGGTGAAGAGGCTGCCGGCCCTTGGGGGTTGCTGCATTTCCTCAGTGAACTGCAACAGGATATTTTCGAGCGAATTAATCTAAGCTTGTTGCCTTTGGTCAACCCCACTGGCTTTGCCAAGGGGCACAGATTCAATAAGTTCGGTGAAAACCCCAACCGGGGGTTTTTACAGCCCAAAGAGGGCGAAGCCAGTTCACCTTCGGTTGAAGGCAAGCTGCTGCTGGAATATGGCCAACTGCTGCAGGGCGCCAGCCGCGAAGGCATATTGACCTGTCATGAGGATGTGTTGCAGCAACAAACCTATATCTATTCTTTTGAGCCCAGACAATCACCCGGCCAATTCAGTTTGCAGCTGCGTGATACTCTGGGGCGTTTCTTTGATATTACCGCCGATGGCGATATCGATGGCTGTCCGGTGCAAGACGGGGTCATCTTCAACCACTTTGATACTTCGTTCGAGGCCTGGCTGGTTCGCACCGGTGCCAAGGTGGGTGTTTGCAGTGAAACGCCGGCGACCCAGAATCTGGATCAGCGAATTCTGGCCAACAGCGCCGTGATGCACGCCTTTGTGCAGCAGCAGTTGGCTCCCATCAAGGGGTAACAGCCAAAAGCGATACCGCTCAAAAGCAAGACCCCAGCCTAGGCTGGGGTCTTGCTTTTGAAAGGCTTTCAGGGGTTGAGGCGGGTAGGGATACCGCTTCTGTCATCCAACAGGCGTTTGAGCACGGTGGAGTCGGTATCGGCATGGGCGATAAAGCGGCTGATGGCCGGGGTCATCTTCAATACCACAGGTGCGGTGGATTCAAACTCGGCCTCGGTGCGCGACAGCGGCTGATGCACTTCCAGATAGCGACCGCCATCCGGCTCCAGGCTGGCCTTTATCGGCTGATTGACAAACTGTACCCGGGTGCCGTTGGGCACAGTATTGAACAGATGCTCGATATCCTGATTACGCAGGCGGACACACCCCTGGCTGACACGCAGGCCTATACCGAAGCTGGCATTGGTGCCGTGAATGGCATACAGGTTACCGATATAAAGCGCATACAAGCCCATGGGGTTATCCGGGCCTGCGGGCCAGACCTTGGGCAGGGTGATACCGTTGGCGGCATATTCCTTGCGGATCCTGGCCGTTGGGGTCCAGGTGGGGTTGGCGCGTTTGCGATAAACCTTGGTCACCCAGTTTTCCGGGGTATCCCGACCTATCTGGCCTATGCCTATGGGTAAGACCTGTACCGTATTGCTGTCTTTGGGATAGTAGTAGAGGCGCATTTCGGCCACGTTGATCACTATCCCTTTACGGGGGGCATCCGGCAGGATCAGCTTGTGAGGGATCAGCAATGTGCTGCGGGGCTTGGGAAGAAAAGGGTCGACCCCTGGGTTGGCCTCGGTCATGTTGGTCAGCCCCAGTTGATATTCGTCGGCAACACTCTCCAGTGTGCGCTTGTCATCGGGCACCACATAATACTGGTTGTCACCGACGATACTGCTGCCCTCTGGCGGCAGAGGATATTCAACGGCCTGCGACAGGCAGGCGGGAAGCAACAGGCCCAGTAACAGGGCGAGGCGGGGAATTCTTGTCATAGGATATTATTCTTCATTAAACGCTGTCAGTCGCCATGGTTTCAAGCATCAGAGTCGAGCAGGCATCCTTACCTTTTCCGGCGCAGATTTCAACAGATTGCGGCAAAAAAACTATTTCAGTTGCAGGCGTTTTGCCAGTCGATGCAGGTTGCCAGGGTCGACGCCCAACTCGCGGGCACTGGCGGCCCAGTTGTATTGATGCCGCTCCAGCACACTGCGCAGCAGCTGTCTTTGGAACTCCGCTGTGGCTTGCTTGAGTGTAATGGCTTCTGCAGGCACTGTTGTGTCCAACTGGCGCGGCAGCGCACTTGGAGAGGGGCTCTTTGACTGCAACTCACCCAGTTGCAACTGGCATTGGTTATGGTCACTGGCGGCGCGCGCCAACACGCTGGCGCGGTGCAACAGGTGTTCCAGTTCCCTGACGTTGCCTGGCCAGTCGTTGGCCAGCAGCCAGGCTTCCGATTCGGCGGACAGACTCAGACGCTCCAGCCCCAGCTTGCTGCGGCAACGTTCAAGAAAATGCCCGGCAAGCAGCAGTATGTCGCGGCCCCTTTCTCTCAGTGGCGGCACAAGTAGCGGGAAAACACTTAGCCTGTGGTAGAGATCGGCGCGAAAGCGGCCTTCAACCACCTCGGTTTTGAGATCCTTATTGGTGGCGGCGATAACCCGCACATCCACTGTCAAGCTTCTGTCTTCGCCAACCCGTTGCAGATCGCCGTATTGCAGCACCCTGAGTAACTTGGCCTGCAGCGGTAGGCTGAGCTCGCCTATCTCGTCGAGAAACAAAGTCCCCTTGTCGGCCAATTCAAACTTACCGGCGCGATTGCTGATGGCGCCGGTAAAGGCGCCTTTGACATGACCGAAGAGTTCACTCTCGGCGACCGACTCTGGCAGGGCGGCGCAGTTGAGGTACACCAGAGCCTTGTTGCCTCTGGGCGAGGCGGCGTGTACTGCCTTGGCAACCAGCTCCTTACCCGTGCCGGTTTCACCGAGGATCAACACGTTCAGGTCGCTGGGAGCGACCACGGCAATTTCCCGCTTCAGCGCCAACATCTGCGGGCTTTCCCCCAGAAGTTCACTGTGGCCGGTTTCCGGCAATGGTTGACTCTGGCTCTGTAGCGACAGGCTTTCCAACTTATCCAGCAGCAGGGCATTGCCGAGGGAGGCGGCGGCGATGGCGCTCAGGCTTCGCAACTCTTCATCGCTGAAATCGTCGAACTGGCAAGGGTCCAGACCATCTATGGTCAAGGCGCCTATTAGCTGTTCCTTGTCCAGCAGCGGCAGGCCGATACAGGCATGCACCTTGAGCTTATCTGTGTGGGCGGCTATCAGGCCATCGTAGGGATCCGGCAATTGGCTGTCTGCCGGAAAGCGCACCAGATCGCCGGCGCGGGCGATGGCCTCCAGTCTCGGGTGCTCTGTGATGTTGAAGCTGCGACCGAGCACATCGGCCCTGAGGCCGTCGATTGCCAGTGGGATAAAGCTATTGCCCTGAAATCGCAGCAGAGCGGCTGCATCACAATGGAGATTGTCCCGTACCGTCGCCAGCAGACGGCTGAATCTGTCGCTGTTTGGCAAACCTGAGGTGATATCCAGCGCGATACGGGTGAGATCGGAATGGCTGAGTGGCATAAGCTGACCTGAATAAAATCCCTGGGGTGAGTCTACCCCAGGGACAGTGGAATGTCATTTTGACATTATTTTTCAGTGTGAGTGGCTAGTGACTGGTAGCAATGGCCAAGCGTTTGGCCTTGACTGCCTGTCGCAACAATCCCAAGAGGAAGGCGCCCAGCAATAAACCGCCGACGGAGAAGATGATGTCACCGAACATCCGCATCCATACCAGGCGTTCTACCAGCGGGCTGTGGATCACCTCTGCCGAGCGGGCAAACCAGTAGCCATGATCCAGTACGGCAAAGAACTGCACTATGCCCACCGGCAGCAATGACAGGAACAGCATGGCGGCCAACCCCAGATTCAGGCTCCAGAATGCCCCCTTGAGCCACTTGTCTTCCCAGCGCAGTTTACCGGCAAGTCCTGACAGGCAGAACAACATCAGGCCTATCCCCAACATGCCGTAGACTCCCATAAAGGCGCCGTGGGCGTGGGTGGCAGTGGTATTCAGCCCTTGAATGTAATAGAGGGCAATCGGTGGATTGATCAGGAAGCCCAGTACACCGGCGCCCACCAGATTCCAGAAAGCGGTGGCAACAAAGAACATGATGGCCCAGTGATAGCGTTGCATCCAGGGAGCGGCCCGGCGCAGGCGATAGCTTTCCACCGCTTCAAAACCGATAAGGGCCAGAGGCACCACTTCCAGCGCCGAGAAGATAGCGCCCCAGGCGATGACCGAAGTGGGTGTGCCGGTGAAATAGAGGTGATGCAGTGTGCCTATCAGGCCTCCGGTCAGGAAGATCAGGGTAGAGAAGAGTACCGCACCATTGGCACTGCGGGCACGGATAAGGCCAAGACGCACAAACATCAGGGCGATAACCGAGGTAGCAAAGGTTTCAAAGAAGCCTTCAACCCACAGATGTACTACCCACCAACGCCAGTATTCGGCGATGGCAAGGTTAGTGTGTTTACCCATAAACAGCCCGGCACCATAGAAGAGGCCGATAGCAACACAGGAGGCGTAGAGTACCCAGAGCACAGGCTTTAGCTCAGATTCCTGTTTCAGGGCGGGCAACATGGCGCGGCTCACCAGTGCCAGCCAGATCATCAATCCGGCCAACAGCAGCAGTTGCCACACCCGGCCGAGATCTATGTATTCATAACCCTGGTGACCGAAGAGGAAGTTGTTGTCCAGTGAGAAGTATTGTTGTACCCCCAGCCATTCACCGGCCATGGAGCCCAGCACCACTATCAGCAGAGCGACCCACAATAGGTTGACACCGAAGCGTTGATATTTGGGCTCGTGGCCGGAAAGCGCCGGTGCGATATAGAGCCCGGTACCGAGCCAGGCCGTTGCTATCCAGAATACTGCCAGTTGAGTATGCCAGGTGCGGGTCACTGAATAGGGCAGGATCTCACTCAAGGGAAAACCGTAAAATTCCTGGCCTTCAACCGCATAGTGCGCCGTGACGCCACCGAGCAGTATCTGCAGCAGAAATAGGCCGATAGCGGTAATGAAGTATTTACCCGTGGCCTTTTGTGACGGGGTGGGTTTGTGTCTGAACAGGGGATCTTCAGTGGCGGGAGCCGGCAGGGCTTCATGTTTGCCGGCGGCATGATACCAAACCAGGGCACCGATACCGGCCAGCAGAGTCACTATGCTCAGAATCGACCAGACGATATTGTCTGATGTCGGTGTGTTACCCAGTTGTGGATCGTAGGGCCAATTATTGGTGTAGCTGTAATTGGCATCCGGGCGCTCGGTCACTGCGGCCCAAGCGCCCCAAAACAGGAAGGCATTGAGCTGTTGACGGCGCTCGGCAGATCCTATGGTATTGGTTTTCATCGCATAGGCTTCCCGAAGCTCATTCAGCGCGGGATCGTCACCAAACAAAGATTGATAGTGCTGACTCACTTGCGCCATGGCGGCGATACGGGTATCGGAAAGCACCACCCGGGTGTGACCTCTCTCGTCTGTAGTGACTGTGTTATGGCGCAAATCGTCCCTTAAAGCTTGCTCCAATGCGGCCTGAGTACTCTTGTCCAGGCTATTGAAAGGCTTGTTGTATGTCTCCTTGGCTCGAATATCCAGCCAGGCTTCGGCCTCACGGTGTAGCCAGTCTGCGGTCCAATCCGGAGCCACATAGGCGCCATGGCCCCAGACTGAGCCAAGTTGATGTCCGCCCATGGAGCGCCAAACCAGCTGCCCTTGTTCTATGTCCTTGCCGCTGAAAACCACTTGGCCCTGGCTGTCGCTATAGACATCGGCAATCGGTGGTTTTTCCCGATAGATTTCACTGCCGATACTGAGAAGTACAGTGAAAGAAGCGACCAACACAAGTAACAGTGCGATCAGGGTGAATTTTTGTCTGCTCATTGGCATCCCTCTGACAAAGTCTATTTGATAGGTTTTCCTACATAGAGCAGCCAACGTGCCAACTTTTATTCTTGTTTTTAATCAGTGCATTACTTTTTTGTGTGTTTTTGATGATGTCATTTTGATTGTATTAAAAGTGTCTTTTTAACATTAATAACTGTCATTATGACACTAGCTGTTTGCCAGAAAGCTATAGCTGATATCTTGACGAGAATTCTTGGATTTCAAATTCTTTAGTTATTTGAAAAAATAAAGTTTTTTTCATTAATTTGAGTTTATGTTTCTTTGGGTTCAGATTTGATGTTTTATAGGTAAATTTTCCATTTTTTAAGGGTTTACCTGGCTTCTTTTACTGGTCTTTTTCGCTGGCAGTAAAAATAAGTCAACTGTTTCTACTGAAAAATAACCCGAATTAATGATATAATCCCGTCTGTAACCCACGTGTTTTCCGGAGTCTCGTTAGAGTCAGGTTTCTCTTTTATTAGCTTCCCCGCATTTTCAACTGGAGGGTCATTTGAACGCAGATATCATCAACAGCTTTTTCCTTGTCGGGGCCTTGCTTATTGCAGTCAGCGTGCTGCTTAGCCCATTGTCTTCGCGACTCGGTATTCCTATTTTGGTGGTATTTCTGGCGGTGGGTATCTTTGCCGGTGAAGATGGCCCAGGCGGCATAGTATTCAATGACTATTCAGTTGCTTATTTGGTCAGTAACCTGGCTCTGGCGGTTATTCTGCTCGATGGTGGCATGCGTACCCGGGTTGCCAGTTTCAGGGTGGCATTGTGGCCGGCCTTGTCATTGGCCACTTTTGGGGTGGCGTTAACCACCACGCTGACAGGTTTGTTGGCTGCCTGGTTATTCGATCTCAATTTACTCCAGGGCATGTTGGTGGGAGCCATTGTCGGTTCGACCGATGCCGCGGCGGTATTTAGCCTGCTTAAAGGCAAAAACGTGAATGAGCGTGTCGGTTCGACACTGGAAATCGAATCCGGTTGTAACGACCCCATGGCTGTGTTTTTGACCGTGACTCTGATTGCCATTCTCGGCAGCAGTGGCGATGAACTCTCGGGCAGCTATTTGGCACTGAGCTTTATCAAACAGTTTGGCCTGGGCGGGATCCTCGGTGTCGGCGGCGGTTGGCTGTTGTGGCAGGTTATCAATCGCAATCAATTGCCGGAAGGCCTCTACTCCATTTTGGTGCTGAGTGGCGGACTGATGATCTTCGCTATCTCCAATGCCCTGGGAGGCAGTGGTATTCTGTCTATTTATCTGGTGGGTCTATTTCTCGGTAACAAGGCGACCCGTGGCAAACACTCGATTCTCAACGTGCTCGATGGTATGACCTGGCTCAGTCAGATAGGCATGTTCCTGGTACTGGGACTCTTGCTGACGCCATCGGATCTGAAAGATATCGCCTTACCGGGTTTGGCACTGGCGTTCGGGATGATCTTTCTGGCGCGGCCGATTGCGGTTTGGCTCAGTTTGCTACCGTTTCGCAGCTTCCATGACAGAGACAGATGGTTTATCTCCTGGGTCGGGCTGCGCGGCGCAGTGCCCATTATTCTGGCGGTATTTCCCATGATGGCGGGGCTGCCACAAGCGCAGCTTTACTTCAACCTGGCCTTCTTCGTGGTGATGGTTTCCTTGCTGCTGCAGGGCAGTACCTTGTCCAAGGCGGCGCAGCTGGCCAAGGTGGAGTTGCCACCCAAACCGGCACCTATTTCCCGCGCCGGGGTGGAAATTTATCCCACCAGTGAATGGGAGATATTTGTCTATCGTCTCAGTGAAAATAAATGGTGTATCGGTGAGCCTCTGAGGCGTCTTGCCATGCCGGCGGGAACCCGGATTGCTGCCGTATTTCGCAATAACGAACTGTTGCACCCTTCGGGGAGTACCAGGCTGATGGCCGATGACATTCTTTGTGTGCTGGGGCAAGAGGACGATTTGGAGCCTCTGAGTCAGCTGTTCAGTGAGGCGCCAGAAAAACGCGAGGCGCCCCGCTTCTTTGGTGACTTCTTTATTTCAGTGGATGTGATGCTGGCCGATATGGCACCGATTTACGGCATGCAGCTGGAACCCGAATATGAGCAGATGCGGGTTGCCGACTTACTGCTACAGCAACTCGGCAGTCACCCTGTAGTGGGGGATCAATTCCTCTGGCAAGGGCTGGACTGGATAGTCGCCGAGGTGCAGGAAGGGACAGTCAGCCGGGTTGGTTTGAGATTGCCCTCTGAAGACTGAAAAAAGCGAAGAACGAAGAAATGCCGACCTTGAGTCGGCATTTTTACGGCTACTTTCTCAATAGAGCGAGGGATCACTCTCATTGGGGCGGGTCTTGAACCTGCGGTGCAGCCACATGTACTGCGCCGGATTACGGCTGATCAACTGCTCGACAATGCCGTTACCGCGTTTGGCGTCTTCCACCTCATTTTCGCCGGGGAAGTTATCCAGCGGCGCCTGGATCTCTATGTTGTAACCCGTATCGTCGGTGTTGCGCTCAACAAAGAAGGGCAGCACTTTGGCTTTACCCAGCTTGGCCAAAGTGGTGCCGCCGGTGATGGTGGCAGCATCGGGAACGGCGAAGAAGGGGATAAAGATGGCGCTGGAGCGGCCAAAGTCCTGATCTGCTGTGTACCAAATGACATCAGGGTTACGCAGGCAACGCACCATCTGCCTTAGATCCCGCTTGGGAACCAGCGCCTTGTTTGAACGCAAACGGCCCTTCACCTGCAGATATTCCATTACAGGGTTGTTGTGGGGGCGGTACACACCAACCCCGGGCTGAAATTGGCCAAATATTCTTGCACCCATTTCCAGCGGCAAGCAGTGAACCGCAAACAGAATAACTCCCTGACCGGCAGCCAGTGTCTGCTCCACATGCTCCTGGCCCTTTATCTGCATGTGCTTCTGCACTTTGTCGTTGCTCCACCACCAGGCATTGATGGTATCGAAAATCGCTTTGCCGGTTTCCTGGAAATTACGTCTGAGCAGCGTCTCTCGCTCGGCCTCACTCATTTGTGGAAAACACAACTCCAGGTTGCGTTTGGCGGTGTTAACCCGGCTTCCGGCCAGCTTCATTGCCAGCAGACCTATGCCACTGCCAAGCTTCATCTGCCACTTGAGAGGCAGTAGGAGGGTCAGCCTGGCCAGACCGACAGCCAGCCACAGCAACCAGAATTTAGGGTGATACAAGTGAGCGGAAAATTGTGCTTTCTCTACCAAAACGATAAACCCGTTTACAGGAAAAATTACCGCATATTCTAACCCAATTCAGTGTGAAAATTAGGTACAATCGGGGTTTATTTTGCCTAATAAGACAAGTCCGTTATGAAGGTAACTCTGCCCCCATTTGAAAAAGCCAAGGTTCTGGTGGTTGGTGATGTGATGCTCGACCGTTACTGGGTTGGCCCAACCGGCCGTATTTCACCCGAGGCGCCTGTACCTGTGGTGCGTATCAATCAGATAGAGGATAGGCCCGGCGGAGCAGCCAACGTGGCGCTGAATATCGCGGCGCTGGGCGGCTCGGTGCAACTGGCCGGTATTGTCGGAGCCGATGAAGCCGCATCGGCCCTGAATACAGGTGTCAGTACTCTAGGTGTGGAGCCTAAGTGGCTGACGGTTGAAGATAAACCCACAATCACCAAACTGCGGGTACTGAGTCGTAACCAACAGCTTATTCGCTTGGATTTCGAAGAGACCTTTGCCCAGGAGCAGAGCCAGGCGCTATTGGCGCAGAGCGAAGCTCTACTGGACGATTGCAAGGTGCTGGTGCTGTCTGACTATGCCAAGGGTGCCATCTTTGAGCCTCAGGCCTTTATCGCCAAGGCTAGAGCCAAGGGGATCAGTGTCTTGGTGGACCCCAAGGGCAGCGATTTCGGCCGTTATGCCGGTGCCAGTTTAATTACTCCCAACATGAGTGAGTTTGAGGCTGTGGTGGGTACTGTCAGCTCTGAGGCCGATCTGGTGGCCAAGGCCCAGGCTTTGATTAGCAAGCATCAACTGGGAGCGATTCTGGTTACCCGCTCTGAAAAGGGTATGACACTGATCACCAGCGAAGGGGATGAGCTGCATATTCCTACTGTGGCACGGGAAGTCTATGATGTGACCGGCGCCGGAGATACTGTGATCTCGGTGCTCGCCACAGCTTTGGCGGCCGGCAGCGACCTGCCACAAGCCTGTGCCATTGCCAATACCGCCGCCGGTGTGGTGGTTGGTAAACTGGGCACTTCCACCGTCAGCCGCATTGAACTCATCGAGGCCCTGGCTCAACATCAGGGAGAGTCAGGCTTTGGTGTGGTCAGCGAAGATCAACTGCTGTACGCCATGCAGCAAGCCAAGCTCAGAGGTGAGCGGGTGGTGATGACCAATGGTTGCTTTGACATACTCCATGCCGGACACGTCAGTTACCTCAAAGAAGCCCGTGCCTTGGGCGATAGATTGATTGTGGCGGTCAATGATGACGCTTCGGTTAAACGGCTCAAGGGCGAGGGGCGTCCGGTCAATAGTCTTGAGCGGCGAATGGCAGTACTGGCGGGGCTGGCCGCTGTCGATTGGGTGGTGCCTTTCAGTGAAGATACACCGCAGCGAGTGATCTCTAGATTGCTGCCGGATCTCCTGGTCAAGGGGGGCGACTACCGGGTGGAGGAGATAGCCGGAGGTGAAGAGGTGATCGCCGCCGGTGGCAGTGTCAAGGTGCTGGGATTCGAAGATGGTATCTCCACCACCGCCATTATTCAGAATATTATGGCCAAGCCCTGATGTTGATGGCGGCGCTGCTATCGGGAAGCTTGTTTTGGGCTGATGTAGGTCCAAAACAAGCCTTGATATGCCCGCCATCGGAACTGCCACTGTGTCTGCAACAACTCCCCGATAGAGTCAAACAACAACTGCCCCTGTCTCAAGAGGCTTTTTTCGATGCACTGGGAATGAGAGGCGCCATGTCTCTGCCCGTCGAAGATGAAAGAGTTGCCGGTATGGTTCTCTGGGCACCGCACTATCTCCCTCAAAGTCAAAGTGCTATCTGGAACGGCCAAAACCATGAACTCTTGCTGCAGCATCAGCCGCAACTAACCCTGTGGCATGAATTAGGGCATCTGGAAGTAAAGCGCTTGCAAGGAAACATTCTGCCTACTGAGTTGTCTGAATTGGACCACGAGTGGTTGGCTGATACTTATCTCGCTTGGCGTTGTGCTAAAGAATGGAACAGTCTGGAACTTGTGTGGCAACAATACCACCGTCGTAACCTGGCAGTATTTTCCGATATCGGCAATTTGTCACATTGGAGCCCACTTTATCTGATACAAGTGTTAAATAAGTATGATCTGAAGCAAATCGCGGAATTTGCTGATTTTGCTACATTTGTGCTCAGTTTTTATCCAGAGATCCGCCATTATTCTCCAGGTGAAGTGGCAGAGTTTTCCAGCTTGCTGCAGCATCTCTTTAACCGGGCTGGTCGGCAAACCCTTCCTGGCTATATGTTTTGGCGTCGTGAGCAACTGGGCAAAGTGCTGCAACCCACTCTGAAACAGTTGGTGGGAACTGAAATGGCCAATCGTTGGTTGGTTAAAGAAAAAATGTTGCAATAATGTGACGAATAAGGCTTTTTTTCAGCTGTCCTAGCTGAACCCTTGCTGAACAAAAGTGAAAAACGCTGTTAACACCCCTCTTTTTGGCAGTATTCTCTCTATGCCTTTGATAAGCTCGTTGGCAATAAAAACAACGGGGATAAGAGGCAGACAAGAATGGCCAAGCGTTCAAAGGCTCAGACTGAGCTGACTATCAATCAGATTATGGACGAAGCTCTCAAACAAATCTTAACTATTGGTTTTGAGGCTATGTCTTACACCACTCTTTCAGAAGCAACGGGGATTAGCCGCACGGGGATCAGTCACCATTTTCCGCGCAAAATCGATTTTCTTGCCAGGTTGGATGTGCGCATTGGTCGGCTGTTTTTGGCCGCTCTGGATTTTTCCAGTGTTGAAGCACTCGAAAAATCCTGGATGCAGGCGCTGCAACAAGCAGAGCACAGGGCAGTATTGAGACTCTTCTTTAGTCTCTGTGGACACAACAATCCTGAGATAACCCTGTTTCGCGCCGTGGCCATGGCCAGGGAAAATGCCCAGATAGAGCTGGGTGAAAAGGGCGAGCAGATGATCAACGATCTCCTGGGGCGCAGCGCCGTTATGTTGCTTTCCGATCCCGGAATCGCCTGCGCCGCTTAAAATTCTGTTTAAGCGACTCTCATTCAAGCGATTTGTAGAGATAATTGAGACAGCAAGCTAAGGCTTGCTGTTTTTTTATCCATTCATTTTCTTATCGAATTACGCGTTATTGGCTCACAAAAGCCAGTCGACTTCAGCTTATTCCTTGGGACATTCCTTCAGGCCACTCTTTCGGGCAACTCTCTTCGGGCAAAAACTTGCCCGGCGAGCAAAAAATTGCCCGGGTTCGGGCAAGAAATTGCCCGGAGAGTGGGGGTTGGTTTGGATGTTGTTTTAAAACAGTTGGTTACGATTTGGCATGCTTCTGGCATTGGGTGATGAGGTTTTATCACTCATTCAACAGTAAAAGGAATTAACCATGCCAACACCATGTTATATCTCCATCGAAGGTCAAACCCAGGGCAATATCACTGCAGGCGCGTTTACAGCCGAGTCAGTGGGCGACATCTTTGTGGAAGGTCATGAAGACGAGATGCTGGTTCAGGAATTCAACCATGTGGTGACAGTGCCGACCGACCCACAGTCAGGTATGCCTTCGGGTCAGCGGGTGCACAAGCCGTTCAAGTTCACCGTGGCGCTGAACAAGGCGGTGCCTTTGATGTACAACTCGCTGTCATCCGGTGAGAAGCTGAACAAGGTTGAGCTGAAGTGGTACCGCACCTCTATCGAGGGCAAGCAGGAGCACTTCTTCACTACCAAGCTTGAAGGTGCGACGATAGTGGACATCAACTGTCACATGCCACACTGCCAGGACCCGAACAAGGCGGATTTCACCCAATTGGTTGAGGTGTCAATGGCCTATCGCAAGATAGACTGGGACCACGTGAGTGCCGGTACTTCAGGTGCGGATGACTGGCGCAAGCCCATCGAAGCCTGATAGTGTGTGTCAGCCACCGCCTTGCGGTGGCTGTTTGCCATTGGGGTGTTTTCTGGTGGGGACGTCAACTGACAGTGTAACCGGTTGATGGAGAGCCAGAGAGCAGGCCAATGGCTTTTGGTGCAATTCGGCTAAACGGACATTCAACAGACATTCGAGTCAATCGCATTTAAACCAAGAGCAAAACGGCACTCAGCGAGCGGAGCTCAACGCCTTCCCCTAAAACAAGGGAAGCCGGGGCTCAGACAGCAAGAGCTCAGACAGCAAGAGTACCGCGAAAGGACAGGGATAATAAGGACAGCGAAGATGAGTCATCAAGGGAGCGGCATGCGTTTTGGATTCAAGGCGGGCAGTTTGGCAGAGGATAGCCTGTCGGTGCTGTCGTTCAAGCTGGAAGAATCGCTGTCGAGTCCTTATGTGGTAGAGCTTGAGTTGCTGAGTCGCCGGGACGATATCAAGGCGAGCGATTTGGTGGACCAGAGCGGGGTACTGAGTTGGTGGCAGGACGGCGAATGCCAGCGAGAA
>NZ_JBICJO010000073.1:0-1881 GCF_043103185.1 Shewanella sp. YQ_9 | reverse complement strand
GAATGCAAACACTCAGTCAATTCTGTTGCAAAAACAAACCAAATCAGGGTTTTGTTGTCTTTGTCAAAAACTTGACCTTTGGCTAATTGTTTTCACATTCAATGCTAGCTATTGTATAACTAATTCAATAGTTTGGCTTTAGCACTTCCTTAAGCTTAAGGCCGAAAGCAGCAACACTTTTCCGATTTTAGCGGAATGCAGGGACGAACAGAGTTTGGACCTGTGCGGTAGCCATGGCTTTACTCGACGTTTTTTGTTGGGCCTGGGTTGTAGGGCTCGGGTTGTAGCGTTTGAAGCGCTCATGACAAGCACCTCAGAACTGATTTCTATACAGTATTATTGCCGTTCCAGGAAAAATCCCGGAAATTTGCAGCTAAGTTTGCGCGTTATTTCTGTAACATTTTAGAAAATAACATTAAATTCATAAAGTTAAAAAATACAGCTGGTAGATAATAGGTTTGGAAACCGCGCATGCGCGTTTAGCTGCAAGGGATATTAGGGCTAAACTCTATTATATCCAGCTAATACAAACAGATAGCGATGCGCGTTTACACTCCTCCGAGGACTAAAACGCGCATGCGTACTATACAGCTGTTATGTTCAGCTTCTCTCTGGTCCGTACCCTACAATCGCTCCAATTCCAAAAACTAATGAGTTACTAAATTGATCCCAACCATTTTCCACGATCCATTCGTACAAAAAGTGGTTATTTTTATAATTGGAGGCATTGTTAGTAACTACTTCCATCTTATCAGAGATAAACGGAAAGAGTTCAATGATGCGACTGAACAAGTAAGACAATTGCTCAATACCGAGATACGCCACCTCTCTAACAACAAAAATAGTATTAGTGACCGGCTTATTCCAGAATTGGAGGCTGTCTGCGACTATATTCCACTCCGCCACCAAGGAAGCTATGAAAGCTGTAAGGCAAAATATAAAGAAGCATATAAAAGTCATAATTATACCAATGCGGATGGCGACGTAGTAGTCACGCAAGATATTCCTCATGTTTTAAAGATCCTCCAAGATTTAAAGAAAATATTTAAACGTAGATAACCAACAATGGGCGTTTTATGTCTGACCTACCAATGAACGATGAATGGCGTCCAGCCTGCCCTAAATGTGAAGGGACTGATTTCAAGGCTGTTTTGAATAGAAGAATAATCAATGTGGATAAATGTACAGTTATGATTATTTGCTCTAATCTACAGTGTCAAACAGTTGTTGGTGTCCTCGCCTATTCCGATGTTTATAATGAAGGCTAATCAATATCCCTTAAATAGAATTTAGCCAACAATAATTGTTGCTGCTTAAATAGTATTTCAAGGGCTTCATTTACAGCCGCAAGTTGTGCGCGGTTGTTTTGTGCTCTTGCATTATGATTAAGGCTTTCAGCCACAATTATAAAATCTTTATTTACTGCCATATAAATTACCTCCACAATTAATTAAAATACATAACAAGGCTCTGTTGTCGGACATTCATTGCGGCTGCGCCTTCATTCATGCCGCAAAGCTGTACGTTATGCTTAATTACGTAAAATCAGTGGTTTATGTTTTTCTTTGCTTCCTCGGCTGGTTGGTTTTGTGTTTGTCGGCAAGTTGGCTTTTGTGAGCGCTATTTTCTGGACATCCATTCTTGGGCGCTAAAAATTCTGAGAGTTGCCTCAATCAATTTTCGGGCAAGCGCGAGGTTAGGGCAGTTGACTCAATCAGAAATCCATTTCTAGGTTTTCAAGCTTCAAACTAGATTTGCCAAAATTCCGAGCCCGAATATCAAAACTATGATTCATTTCGGTTTTCTAAGTTTTTGCTTTTGTTTCTGAATCAAAGTCGAGTTAATCTTGGTTCAGGCAAAACGTAAGTTATTGAAGCTTAA
>NZ_JBICJO010000072.1:0-2010 GCF_043103185.1 Shewanella sp. YQ_9 | reverse complement strand
GTAGTGCTCAAATCCCCTACCGGTGCTTGAACGCAGACCGAAAGAAGATTAAGTTATTGTTTTACAGTGGGTGGCTTGAGTTTTTGGGGAATCATTATGTCTATGCCTCTGAAGAGTTCGAGTTATGTCCAGTAAAGTAAAAGCTCAGGATGAAAAGAGAGATAAACAATGGGATCGTTTAGATTCGATTATCTCTCGGAACTTTTCCGCTTCATATATGAGCAATGCTAAGTGGGTAAAGCTTTTCAAAGCAACTTGCTCATTGTACCCGAGTGTTAGTGAGATCAATTATAAACTTGTCCATTCAGGTGATGTAAAGTCTTCCATTATTGAGCAATACGAAGAACAAATTGATGAGCACTGGTTTATCGAGCCATCAATATACAAAGAGATTGAATGGATAGAATTTACATTTGATCTAAATCCAAAGCTTATAGAGTTTGTAAAAATAATTGACCAGTTAGGCAAATATGAAATTCAGCATACAACTACTGGTTTACGGATAATGGGCTATGCAAAGGCATTACAAGGCGCAGCAACGGACTGGCAAAGCTGTGCGCGGCGTTGGTGCCCAGAGGAGTTATGAGTATAAATCTAGAAAAGCACCGAAGAATGGAATTACGTAAGGCTACGGGAACTCGTGTTATTAGTCCGCCCAAGCCGGTTTCATTCCATCGCGGCCCCGAATACTTGGTTGCTCATGCATGCTTCAACTGCCGAAAAAGTTACAAAAGGCCTGTTGAGTACTCTGATAAAGAGCCAACTCCATGTCACCCATGCCCAGATTGTGGCGAATGTATGCATGAGATGGGGCGTAGCTTCAAGGCACCGAAGGCAGGTGATAAGAGGCAGTGGCGTAAGGTACAAATTCTGTTCGCTGCTGGCTTCCGGTTCGTTGGCTGCGGTTCCCATGAGGGTGCGAGGCTGCCCACTGAGCTAAGTGAGTTAGAAGATTTCTTAATCAATAATCAGGTGCATCCGCTAAAGGTAGCAGCACCTAACAATCTAATGCTGCCGGATGGTTACCGCGGTGCGGCAATCGCCGCAAGTTAGGCCGAGGAAGATATTATGAGAATTTGGCTCCTCGCTTTTTTAAGCCTCCTGTTACCAGGTTGCTCTTCGACGAATAAAACTACCTATCAACCTGTTTGTTTTCAATCCGTAGAACAAGCCATAAACATTGGTGAATCTCTGATATCCGCGGGATATTTTGAAAAAGTAAGTTACTGGGTTAACGGAGACCCCAGCATACCTGTTCGTGGGTTGGGTTTGGAATGGGATGGATTCGAACATTCAAAGTATTGTCCCAACGGAGGATATCCTGTCCTCATCTCTTACCTGGATAAGGATGAAATTGGGAATTCTGAATTAGTGATTAAATGGGCTCAAATAGTTTTTAAAAATATGCTTAAGGAACGAGGCATTGAAACGTAACGAGTGACGGTGGCATTCCGTCAATAAGTATTTCGCTAATTGTGATAGCTTTAGCCCATCGGGTTCGATTTTTCATCATGGTATTGAGCGTAACCAACAGCTCTCGCATACAGGCTATCAACGCTACTTAGGGCAGCGGTTATTTCCCGAGGAGGGATTGGTACAATTCTGCAAGAATAGTGTTGCTTGAAGTTGCTTATATTCCCGCAGACATACACCTATTTTCCAGGCGCAGGCGGAACTGTGACCTTCCGAGCCAGGGATGGCGAGGCAGAGCTTACAGGGACGTACTCGCAGCGTGTCACAGGATCGCCTGTGCGAAAAGCGCACCGCAGGTGATTGGCCGCTGCTTAACCACGTTATCTGCGCCAACGGCTGTCGGCGACACCGAGGGGGGAATTAGTGCAATTCTGTTAGCCCTGAGCAGCTTGAAACATCTGAAGTGGTTTGCAGATATGCACATATATTCTAGGCACAGGCGGAACTGTGACCGTCGAAAACAGGGCCGAATTTTGTTCCCGACAAATTCGGCATTTCCTACGTCCTTGTAGGTCAGACGTTTTCGTCGAGGCTACA
>NZ_JBICJO010000071.1:0-2095 GCF_043103185.1 Shewanella sp. YQ_9 | reverse complement strand
CCACACAGATTTGCTTGTTTATCTTGTTAAAGAGCAATCCCTTAGGCGTCGTGGCCATCGGGTCAGGGCTGCGTATTCTACGCTTTCCTGCCGCGGCGTCAAGAGGTAATTACCATCTTTTTTCGCCTGTCGTTGAAAGGACTCGAGAGCCGTTTTTCTTCGACCCTGCCACGTCGTTCGCGTTGCCGCTGCGCCGTGTCAGTGGGAGCGCATTATAGGGAGCCAAAACTTTTGTGCAAGGGCTTTTTAAAAGAAAAACTCAATTTATTGGTCGACTGTGGAAACCCCGTTCAACTACACAGCTTACCTACCCATTAACCACAGACTTATCCACAAACCTATTTGTATAAACAATTCTGGTAGTCGTACTTAGGGGAAAGATTCCCCCCATGTAATACACCTTATTGGTCATGAAACCAGTCAGAAATAATCGAGATTCCGTATAATTACTAAAATGTTTTCTCATCCAGTACAGGGTTGTGCCCAAGTTCATAGCCTCGAAGCCAGAATCCCAAACTTTAGCTGCGCGGCTCATCGACTCGAATACCCGACATGTTCATACGGCCGATGATAAATAACTGCGCCTACTGACAAACCACATTGCTCTGCTTGCAGCCTGGGGAAACTTAGAACATTGGTGAATAGCTAGAGATAAACGATTAATGCCTACCACTCTGCAAAGGCAAACTAAAAGGATATTCATTAGCTCAGTTGCGGCGGCTGCATTTATCAAGAATACGCACGGACAACTATGTCATTAACAGCTCTACTTAGTGTGAGTCGCACCAGTGTTAATGCTTGGGTCGCAAATTACCTGGCTGATGGGCTCGATGGTTTGCTTGATAAACCTAACCCCGGACAACTCAATCAACTCTCTCCTCATCAATTAGAGCAACTTAAAAAGTTTATCGAGAAGAATGCTATCAAGCAGAACTGTGGACGCTTAATAGCTGAAGATATCAGAGTTTATATCTGTAACGACCTGCATGTGAGCTATAGCTTGGCCAATGTGTACCGCTTACTCCATGCGCTTGATTTCAGTCTCATCCCGGGTCATCTTCCACTTGAGCGTGTGGATGTGTGGTTCCAAGACGAAGCCAGATTTGGTCAACAAAACCAAACGACAAGACTTTGGGCAAAACGGGGTAGCCGTCCCCGTGTCGTCGAACAGCAGCAATTTGATTATGGGTATCTGTTTGGGGCAGTGTGCCCAAGTAGCGGTAAAACGGAAGCATTGATTACGCCCTTGGTCAACAAAGATGCCATGATGCTTCACCTTGAATTGATATCGTTGGCAACCGAGAGCGACCGGCATGCAGTGGTCATCGTTGATGGCACAGGCTGGCATACTATGGATACGGCAATGCCTTTCTCAAATCTCACTTTGATTAAGTTACCCGCTTATTCTCCAGAGCTGAACCCAATGGAGCAAGTTTGGCAATGGCTCAGACAACACTGTCTTTCCAACCGAGTATTCGATTGCTACGAGCAAATTGTTGAGCAAGTATCCCGAGTCTGGAATACCTTCATTGAGGGATACTGGCCGAGTTAAATCTCTGTGCTCCAGGGACTGGATAAATCTGACCAGATAAACCAGTCGAGCCATTCTCAACATATCCACAGCACCATCTCACATGGGGGCGAAAGACATCTGCTCATCAAGCACAGCTTGATAGATGGCTGTAGCGCGAAGCAGCTTGGCTGCGAGCTGAGGGGCACACACTGCGCCAGCAGCTTTGGGCTGCATGTTAAGTCGTGCTCGCTGGAAGCGAGACAAACAAAAAAGCCCTAGCATTCAGCTAGGGCTCTTTTGTTTGTTAGGCGTCTGGCGATGACCTACTCTCACATGGGGAGACCCCACACTACCATCGGCGCGATTGCGTTTCACTTCTGAGTTCGGGATGGGATCAGGTGGGACCACAATGCTATTGTCACCAGACAAATTTTGTTGCTGCTATTTAGTGCCTAGCAGCTGAATATGGTGCTGATACCCAGAATCGAACTGGGGACCTCATCCTTACCAAGGATGCGCTCTACCGACTGAGCCATATCAGCGAATTCAACTTTGATTTCACTTTATCTAAAGTAAAAATCA
>NZ_JBICJO010000070.1:0-116093 GCF_043103185.1 Shewanella sp. YQ_9 | reverse complement strand
CCCTATGATGCCGTAGTGGTTGGCTCTGGACTCAGGCCATCGCCTTCGGATACCAGTCGTTCGGACATGTTCTTTGTGTTGCAGGACAGAAACACTGCCAGCCAAAATTTCAATGAAATAGATCCCCCACAACCACTGACCCTGGCCGAACTCTACGATGTGACGGCCAAGGCGCCGAATTCCGCCCAGGAACATATCGATTTTGGCCGCAAACTCGGCTGGTATTATGACTTTACCCGCAGTGGTGAAAAGAGTCTGTCCGATGCCAGTATTATCAAAGGGCGGGTGTTTTTCACTTCCTATGTCCCGGGCAGTAAAGCCTCGGCGGAGCAATGTCTGGTCTCGGGCAAGGGGTATCTCTACGGCTTTGATCTGCATAAGGGGGCGCGCAGCTATACCCAGACGTATCTGGAGACGGGGGAAAGTCTCCCCGACACCCCGCAGTTGGTGGTGCAGCCAGGCACCAATGCCGACGGAACCGCCGGGGACAGCTATCTCTATCTGATTGGTATTGGGAATGCCGCAGCACTCATGGACAAGCTGGTTGATGACAAGGGCTGCCCTGCTGGGGACGAACAGTGTGTCGGTGAAGGCCCGGCGACTCACAAACTCTATTACTTCCAGGCCGATTGAAGCGCAGAGGTGTACAGTGAACAAGGTGATTCTTAGCTTGTCTTTGAGCGTATGTTTCCCCCTGATGGCGAGCGAGGGTCAAACGCGACAGGATTATAAGTGCCTGGTGGAAACAACAAGAACGTCGCAGGAGATCATCCGGGTCTCCTGGGATCCGTCCAAGGCGGAACTCTATCAGCGACAGATGCCGGGAATGGTGCTGGAGCGGATTGGCAATCGTGGGCAGCGCCATTACATACGCGAAGTGTTTGAGTGCGTATCAAGGAATGAGGAATTTTACTCTGCCACAGGAAGAAAAATCGACCAGGCCGGCAAAAATCTGGACTGAGAAACCCAGGGTTGGCTTCATCGCTCTGTTTGCATCAAATAGGTAAATGCCCGAACAAGAGGTTTCTTTCGTGGCCAAGTCTCTCCTATTGATAACTTTCTTCTTCGGTGCCTTATTCCGAGTTTTTAGGATATCAGCAAATGCCATGTTAATTATAATTGAGGTTTTGGTACATATATTTTACATTTGATTCGGCGCAGCCAAGAGGTGTGCCACTCCTGTTTTGAATAAAGGTCATTTTAAAAACACCATAATAGTAGTGAATACCGGATCTTCTAAAATGAACTGGCTGATATTGTGCGGGTGTTCGGTTAAATGTTGAAGTCGAGTCAGATATTTGGCTAAGGTCAAATCTGTTTGATTAACCTGAGGCCAAATCGACACATTTTGATATTAATGTAAATAATTTGATTAATTTGTTGTTTGGGTGTTCCTGTCGTGGTAAATAGAGGCTCGAAGAGATAAAAGCCTTATTTTACAGTCCGGTGTTTTGTTTATCTCTATCAGAACAGTGGAATAAACACCGGTAAAACACGACGTAACTACCATGACAAATCACGGATGTATCGGCCCTTGTTGGCGGCAAATCAGCAGGCGATTCCTGGCCTTGTTGCTCTCCTGTATTGGCAGTTTTATATTGGCCAGCCCATTATTGGCCGATGACACTGAACTCTATGTTTATGAGTCCTCATCGCGCAGCGGTGCCCGGCCGCAAATGCTGATCATTTTCGATAACTCAGCCAGTATGGGTAATTATGTATACGATGTGGATGAGAGTTATTCTCCCGGCGCAGGTGGTGGCGCTCTTGAGCCCAAGAAAGAATTTATTTACTTCACCAAAGGTGCTCCTGATTCAGACAATATGCCGGTTCCGGGCAAGCAGGATAAGACCTGGCGTTTTTTGCGCAGCAATAACGGCTGCCAAACGTCCTGGGAATATCTGAACAAGTATGGGATTTATACCGGTTTTGTCCGTGAATACAGTTTCTCCGGACAAAATGGCACCTGGAAAGAGTTGCCCGAAAACAATGGTGCCAATGTTACCCTGGTAGATTGTTTCGAGGATATTCAGGATGAGCGTTATGGCAATGCCGAAGGGATACCCGATGGTTTGCCGCTGGATAGTGCCGGTAACCGCAATCAAGTGATCAGCTACACCCAGGTCAGCAATGGCTCGACCGAGGCGCAGAAGAAGGCGGCTAAGGACGCGGCCGAGCGCACAGGTTTTGGCACAGGTCGTGTGGTGACCCTCTACACAGAAGATTATCTACGCTGGTACCACAGCGACAAGAAAAAGGTCACCAAGACTCGCCTGCAACTCGCCCAGGAAGCGATTCAGAACGTGATTGTGACGACTCCCGGGGTGGATTTGGGACTGGCCATATTCAACCTCAACCATGACAGGGAAGGAGTGCGTGACGGCGGGCGGATCATCTCCGGGATAAAACAGCAGAGTGCTGCCAGTAAGATAGCACTTATCGAGAGTGTCAAGGAAATCGCTTACGCCCAGAATACACCCTTGTGTGAAACCCTCTACGAGGCCTATCGTTACTTTAGTGGTCAAGGGGTGTATTTTGGAGACGATGACAGCGATTACACTTTCTACAAGAGGGACTATTGGGGGCGGGTTGTCACTGATCGTTGGGGCCGCCCCATAGTCACCCGCACCTACCTTACGGAAAATACGCCGCAAGCGGATCCGAGCATTATCAAGAATGGCATCTATGATTCACCGTTTAAAAAATGTCAGAACCAAGCCTATGTAATCTATATCACAGACGGTGAGCCGACGCTGGATAGCGCCGCTGACGGCTTGGTGCAGGGGATGACCGGGGGCAAGGATGCCTATGTGAGCCGTAATGGCAACAGTTATCTCAGTGCCCTGAGCAGCTGGATGGCCAGCAATGATGTCAACCCCAATATGGCCGGCAAACAGACGGTCAATACTTTTACCATAGGTTTCAGTGAGGGGGCGGCCAGGGCGGAAGCCTTGCTGAGAAAGACTGCTGAAAAAGGCGGCGGCCGTTACTTTGATGCCCAAAATGCCAGCAAGCTGCAGTCGGCAATCCAGTTGGTGGTCAATCAAATTCTGGAGAAGAATGCCAGTTTCACCTCGCCCTCAGTGGCCAGCAACAACTTTAACAAGGTGCAGACCTTTGACTCTGTGTACTATTCCATGTTCCTGCCCAACAAGGGCCCCCGTTGGCGTGGCAATATCAAGAAATTCAGGGTGACAGGCACAGGGGATGTGGTAGACAAAAACGGCAATCCGGCCATTGCCGACAATGGCAATATCAATACCTCGGCCTGCTCCTTCTGGAGCTCTCAGGCGGCTTGCAACGCCGGTGGTGATGGCGACGATGTCACCAAAGGTGGGGTGGCCGAGGCCCTCTATAACCAAAAGCAGCGCACTTTCTACGGCAATTTTGCTTCCAAAGGCGGTTTGTCGCCCCTGACCAAGGCCGCGGCCAGCAGTTACGCCGGTGGCGAGGCCAAGCTGGCGCAGCATATGGGAGTAGACAAAAGCCAACTGCAGGATCTGTTCGACTGGGTTATCGGCAAGGATATTGACGATGACAACCAAAACAACAGCCGCAGCGATAAGCGCCATGACCTTCTGGGCGACCCCTTGCATTCCAAACCTTTGGCCATAGATTTCGGTTCGTCCGCAAAGAACCCGGATATCCGTATTCTGGTGGGCAGTAACCACGGCATGCTGCATATGTTTCAGGACAAAGGGGACTCGGTCAATGAGAGCTGGGCCTTTATGCCTTGGGAATTTTTGCCCAATCTGGCAACGCTCAGAGCCAACGTACCTTCCGGCGTGCATTCGGTTTATGGTTTTGATGGCTCACCCGTGGCTTATATCAAGCGCAGCGGCAACAAGATGGAGAAGGCTTGGGTATTTATGGGGCTGCGGCGTGGTGGCCGTGGTTACTACGCCATGAATGTGACCAATCCGGATAAGCCTAGCCTGATGTGGCATATCAGCGCAGACTCGGCCGGCATGAGTGAGTTGGGGCAAAGCTGGGCCAAGCCTGTGGTGACCACCATTCCAGGTCAGGGTGATAAGCCGGTGCTCATCTTTGGGGCAGGGTACTCTCCGGCCAAGGATACTCTGGAGGTCGGTGGCGCCGATAGCCAGGGCCGAGGGGTGTTCATTCTGGATGCCGAAACCGGCAAGTTACTGCACAGATTTGGCCCCGGCGGTGATACTCCAATGCCGGGGCTGAGGGACAGCATTCCCAATTCGGTCGCGATTCTTGACAGCAATGGTGATGGCGTTACTGACCGTATCTATGCCACAGATACCGGGGCCAATGTTTGGCGGCTGGATATGGCTGGTGCCGACACCAAACAATGGAGTGCCTTCAAGTTTGCTTCTCTTGGTGGCAGCACAGAGAATACCGACAGGCGCTTCTTTGCCGCCCCTGTGGTGGCGCAAACCATGTTTGGCAATCTGAGCGAGAACCGTGTCACGGTCAACGGCCAGTCAAAGACGGTGATTTCGGCGCAGCAGATCCCTTACGATGCCGTGGTGGTCGGCTCCGGACTCAGGCCATCTCCATCGAACACCAGTCGCTCGGACATGTTCTTTGTTCTGCAGGACAGAAATACCCTCAGTCAGAGTTTCAAGGGCAAGGCAGTGCCTCAGGCACTGACGTTGGCGGATCTTTACGATGTGACTGCCAAGGCGCCGACTTCAGAGAAAGAACATATTGCTTTTGGCCGCAAGCGCGGTTGGTATTACGACTTTACCCGCAATGGTGAAAAAAGCCTTTCCGATGCCAGTATCATCAAAGGGCGGGTTTTCTTTACCTCCTATGTGCCCGGCTCGCAGACCTCCACCAACCAGTGTTTGGTTGCCGGGCAGGGCTACCTCTATGGCTTTGATCTGCACAAGGGCACCCGCAGTTACACAAAAACCTATCTGGAGATGGGAGAGAGTGTCCCGGATACACCGCAGTTGGTTGTGCCGCCCAATATCAGGAGTGATGGCACTGTGGCCGATAGCTATATGTATTTGATAGGCATTGGCAATGCCGGCGAAGATATGGAGAAGGTGAAGCCGGATCCAGGCTGCCCAGCTGGCGATCACAAGTGTGTCGGCGGCGGCCCGTCTACCAACAAGATTTATTACTATCAGGCCAACTGAGGAGCGGATGATGAACAAGCTGATGTTGTCTTTGGCCATACTCTTGAGTCTGCCCCTGGCTGCCGCACAGCCCAAGGGGCAACGTCAGGACTATAAGTGCCTGGTGGAAACAACAAGAGCGGCGCAGGAGATTATTCGGGTCTCCTGGGATCCGGCCAAGGCCGAGCTCTACCAGCGGCAGATGCCGGGAATGAAGCTGGAGCGGATAGGTAACCGCGGCAAACGCCATTATGTGCGTGAAGTGTTTGAGTGTGTGCCCAGAGAGCAGGCGTTTCGCTCGGACAGTGGCAGGCAGTTGGACGATTCTGAAGCGGGCCTGGGTTAAAGGAAATAAAAAACGGAGGCGTTTGCCTCCGTTTTTTGTACGGTTTTTCTATTACTTGGTCATCCGCTTGTACTTGAGTCTGTGTGGCTCAATCACATCGGCACCGAATTGGTTTTTCAGCCAGGCCGAGTATTCTGTGTAGTTACCTTCGTAGAAGTTAACCTGCCCCTCGTCACGGTAGTCGAGGATGTGAGTACAGATACGGTCGAGGAACCAACGGTCGTGCGAGATCACCATGGCGCAGCCGGGGAATTCCAACAGCGCTTCTTCCAGTGCCCGCAGAGTTTCCACGTCCAGATCGTTGGTCGGTTCGTCGAGCAGCAACACGTTGCCGCCGGCTTGCAGCAGCTTGGCCAGATGCACCCGGTTACGTTCACCGCCGGAAAGTGAGCCGATGATCTTCTGCTGATCGCCACCACGGAAGTTGAAGCGACCGACATAGGCGCGGCTCGGGATCTCCAGATTGTTGATCCGCATTATGTCCTGACCGCCGGAAATCTCTTCCCAAACCGTGTTCTTGTCGTTCATCGAGTCACGGAACTGTTCCACAGAGGCGATTTGGACTGTATCACCTATCTCGATTTCACCGCTGTCCGGCTGCTCGGCGCCGCTGAGCATTCTGAACAGGGTCGACTTACCGGCACCGTTGGCACCGATAATACCGACTATGGCGCCCTTGGGAACGCTGAAGCTTAAGTTGTCTATCAGAATGCGGTCACCATAGCTCTTGGTGAGATTGCGCACCTCAATCACCTTGTCACCCAGGCGAGGACCGGGCGGAATAAACAGCTCATTGGTCTCGTTGCGGCGCTGATAATCTGAGCTGTTCAGCTCTTCGAAGCGGGCCATACGGGCTTTGCCCTTGGACTGACGTCCCTTGGCACCCTGACGCACCCACTCCAATTCCTTGGCAATCGTCTTCTGGCGGGCGCTTTCGCTGGCGGCTTCCTGCTTCAGACGGGCATCTTTCTGCTCCAGCCAGGAGGAGTAGTTGCCCTGCCATGGGATACCTTCACCCCGGTCCAGTTCCAGGATCCAGCCGGCGGCATTGTCGAGGAAGTAACGGTCGTGGGTAATGGCGACCACAGTGCCTGAGTATTCCTGCAGGAAGTGCTCCAGCCAAGCAACGGATTCGGCATCCAGGTGGTTGGTCGGTTCGTCCAGCAGCAGCATCTCCGGCTTTTCCAGCAGCAGACGACAGATGGCCACCCGGCGACGTTCACCCCCGGAGAGCACCTCCACCTTGGCGTCCCATTCCGGCAGACGCAGGGCGTTGGCGGCGCGCTCGAGAATGTTGTCCAGATTGTGGGCATCCTGGGCCTGAATGATGGCTTCCAGCTCGCCTTGCTCCTTGGCCAGGGCGTCGAAGTCGGCATCCGGCTCAGCATAGGCCGCATAGACTTCATCCAGACGCTTGAGGGCGTTTTTGGCTTCGCTGACGGCTTCTTCTATGGTTTCCCGTACTGTCTTGTTGGGATCAAGCTGGGGCTCCTGGGGTAGGTAACCTATCTTGAGTCCCGGCATGGGACGGGCTTCACCTTCAATTTCTGTGTCCAGACCTGCCATGATTTTCAACAGGGTGGATTTACCCGAGCCGTTGAGACCCAGGACACCAATTTTGGCGCCGGGGAAGAAACTCAATGAAATATCTTTGAGGATCTGCTTTTTGGGCGGCACTATTTTACCGACCCTCAGCATGCTGTATACAAACTGAGCCATATTGTTTCTCTGTTGTCCTGAACTGAGTTTTCCTAAACTGGCGGCAGTTTACCAATTTGACAGGGCTCCTGCCAGATGCGGCCAGATAGCGGCACCATTGTTCAGCAAATGAAACATAGTCATCTGCTGACACAAGGATTTTCATCATCCTGCGACTGGGATATTTGTCACACTCAGAGTAGAATACCGCGCAACCCTACCAATAAGATTTGCCAGCTGGAGTGACAGATGCTGAAGAAAAGTATGAACATTGCCGACTATGATCCTGAGCTGTTCAAGGCGATTGAGGATGAAACCCGTCGTCAGGAAGAGCACATTGAGCTGATCGCCTCCGAAAACTACACCAGCCCCAGAGTCATGGAAGCCCAGGGCTCACAACTGACCAACAAGTATGCCGAAGGTTATCCAGGCAAGCGTTACTACGGTGGTTGTGAGTATGTCGATGTGGTGGAGACTCTGGCAATTGAGCGTGCCAAGCAGCTGTTTGGCGCTACTTACGCCAACGTTCAGCCACACTCAGGTTCACAGGCCAACAGCGCGGTTTATATGGCGTTGCTGCAACCCGGCGATACCGTACTGGGGATGAACCTGGCTCACGGTGGTCACTTGACCCACGGCTCTCCGGTTAACTTTTCCGGCAAGCTGTATAACATCATTCCTTACGGTATCGACGAGTCCGGCAAGATTGACTACAGCGAACTCGAAACGCTGGCGCTGGAACACAAGCCCAAGATGATCATCGGCGGCTTCTCGGCCTACTCAGGCATAGTTGACTGGGCCAAGCTGCGCGAAATCGCCGACAAAATTGGCGCTTACCTGTTTGTCGATATGGCCCACGTGGCCGGTCTTATCGCTGCCGGTGTTTATCCTAACCCTGTGCCGCACGCCCACGTGGTGACTTCGACCACTCACAAGACACTGGCCGGTCCCCGCGGTGGTGTGATTCTGTCGGCTGCCGACGATGAAGATCTGTACAAGAAGCTGAATTCCGCGGTATTCCCGGGCGGTCAGGGTGGTCCTCTGATGCACGTTATCGCCGGTAAAGCCGTGGCCTTCAAAGAAGCACTGGAGCCGGAATTCAAAACCTATCAGCAGCAGGTGGTTAATAACGCCAAGGCCATGGTTGAGGTGTTCCTCGAACGCGGTTACAAGATAGTTTCCGGCGGTACCAGCAACCATCTGATGCTGGTGGACCTGATTGGCCGTGAGCTGACCGGTAAAGAAGCCGACGCCGCTCTGGGCCGTGCCAATATCACAGTCAACAAGAACTCAGTGCCTAATGATCCCCGCTCACCCTTTGTGACCTCCGGGGTGCGTATCGGTACTCCGGCCATCACTCGCCGCGGTTTCAAGGAAGCCGAAGCCCGTGAACTGACCGGCTGGATCTGTGATGTGCTCGACAATGCTCACGATGACGCCGTTATCGAGCGAGTGAAGGGCCAGGTGCTGGAACTGTGCGCTCGCTTCCCTGTTTACGGTTAACCTTTTCAAGGGAATAGGATAAACTTCGATGGCCGCTGAATTCAGCGGCCATTTTTGTTTCTGCCATTTAGCAGCAGCCGCTGCCGGCAACTGAGCACCAGGAGGCATAATGCATTGTCCATTTTGCAGTGCGACGGATACCAAGGTGATAGATTCCAGGCTGGTGGCAGACGGTCATCAGGTGCGCCGTCGCCGGGAATGTACTCTGTGTCATGAACGCTTTACCACCTTTGAAGGTGCCGAGCTTGTCATGCCCAGAGTGATCAAGCGCGATGGCAGCAGGCAACCGTTCGATGAGGACAAGCTGCGCGGCGGTATGCTGCGCGCCGCCGAGAAACGTCCGGTTTCCATGGATAAGATTGAAGAGGCGATCAGCAAGATCAAGTCCACCCTCAGAGCCACAGGCGAGCGGGAAGTGACCTCGGAAATGATCGGCAATCTGATGATGGATCATCTTATTGAGCTGGATAAGGTGGCCTATATTCGCTTTGCCTCTGTGTATCGTGCCTTTGAAGATGTGTCAGAGTTTGGTGAAGCGATTGCCAAGCTGGAGAAAAAATAGGCTGTCAGTCACAGCCAACTGTTAAGTAACGGAAACCCCCATGTGGTCCAATACTGATATCGCCATGATGAGCCGCGCCATAATGCTGGCTCGCCGTGGCCGTTATACAACCCGCCCCAACCCCAATGTCGGCTGCGTCATCATAGATGCCGGTGGCAAGATTGTCGGCGAAGGCTGGCACCAGCGTGCCGGTGAGCCCCATGCCGAAGTACATGCCCTGAAAATGGCCGCTGACAAGGCCCGCGGTGCTACTGCCTATGTCACCCTCGAACCTTGCAGTCACTATGGTCGCACGCCGCCCTGTGCCGAAGCCTTAATTAAACATGGCCTCAAGCGGGTGGTGGTGGCAATGACAGATCCCAACCCTCAGGTGGCCGGCCAAGGTATCGGCATGCTGCAGGAAGCTGGGATCCAGGTGCAGAGCGGTCTCTTGGCCGAGCAGGCCAGAGAGTTGAATCCGGGCTTTTTATCGCGAATGGAGCGAAATCGCCCTTGGGTCACCCTCAAACTGGCGGCGAGTCTCGATGGCAAGACGGCACTGGCCAACGGTGAGTCCAAATGGATAACCGGCCCCGAGGCGCGCCGCGACGTGCAAAGGCTCAGAGCCCGCAGTTGCGCTCTGCTCACCGGCATTGAAACCGTATTGGCCGATGACCCTTCCCTGAATGTCCGGCACGCTGAGCTTGGCAGCCTGGGTGAAACCCTCAGCGAGCAACAGCTTATTCAACCGCTGCGAGTGATACTCGACAGCAACTGCCGTATGCCGCTCGATGCCAGGCTGTTGCAAATTGCCAGCCCGGTGCTCTTGGTCAGCTGCCGTCCCTATGAGGATGAATTCCTAGCCGCTTTGCCGCCTTATGTCACCACTTTGGTGCTGGCCGGTGAAGACAACAGAGTCGATATCGCGGCGTTGCTGCAACACCTGAGCCAGAGCTGTAATGCGGTGTTGGTCGAGGCCGGGGCAACGCTTTGCGGCGCCTTTATTAGTGCCGGGTTGGCCGATGAACTGCTGCTTTATCAAGCCCCGAAACTGCTTGGCGCCGCTGGCCGAAACCTGCTGGCCTTGCCAAACTATCAGCAGATAGCCGATACCCCGGCGATACGGGTAACAGATCAACGTAAGCTTGGCAATGATACCCGGCTTACTCTCAAGATAGGTGATTGAATGTTTACCGGAATAATTGAAGCTGTCGGTACAATACGGGCACTGGAGCGCCGTGGTGATGATATTCGTCTGACTGTGGCCAGCGGCAAGTTGGATCTCAGTGATGTGCGTCTGGGCGATAGCATTGCCACCAACGGCGTGTGTCTGACCGTGGTTGAACGCCTGGCGGAGGGTTATGTGGCCGATGTTTCGGCCGAAACTGTCAGTCTCACCGGCTTTGACCGCTACAGCGTCGGCACCAAAGTCAACCTGGAAAAGGCGGTCACGCCAAACACCCGCTTGGGTGGGCACTTGGTCAGTGGCCATGTGGATGGTATGGCGCGGGTCATCAGTGTGACTCCAAGGGGCAAGGCGCTGGAGTTTTGGCTCGAGGCACCCGCTGAGCTGGCCCGTTACATTGCCCATAAAGGCTCCATTACCGTCGATGGCGTCAGCCTCACGGTTAACGAGGTCGATGGCCGCAATTTCCGTCTCACCATAGTGCCGCATACCGCCAGTGAAACCACTCTGCTTGAGCTGCGCCCCGGCGATAAGGTCAATCTGGAGGTGGATCAGATAGCCCGCTATCTTGAGCGTCTGATGCAGCACAAAGAGGAAGCGCAGCCGAGCGAAGGTGTCACCCTGGCTATGCTCGCCAAGGCCGGCTTCATGCGCTAGATGTGCGCCAGCCCACTGGTTATCGCGCGCTAACAGGTTAGAATTCATTGATTACACAGAACAAGAGATAAAGGTCTTACAATGGCGCTACACAGTATCGAAGAGATCATCGAGGATATTCGTCAGGGCAAAATGGTTATCCTGATGGACGATGAGGACAGAGAAAATGAGGGCGACCTCATCATGGCGGCGGAGAAAGTTACCCCGGAAGCGATCAACTTCATGGCTCGCTTCGGCCGTGGTCTTATCTGCCAAACCATGACCAAGGCTCGCTGCCAGCAGCTGAATCTGCCGCTGATGGTCAGCAATAACAACGCCCAGTTTTCGACCAACTTCACCGTCTCCATCGAGGCCGCTGAAGGGGTGACCACAGGTATTAGCGCCCATGACCGCGCCGTGACAGTACAGGCGGCTGTGGCTAAAAATGCCACGCCGTCCGACATAGTTCAGCCCGGGCATATCTTCCCTTTGATGGCGCAGGATGGCGGAGTGCTGGTGCGCGCCGGTCATACCGAAGCCGGTTGCGATCTGGCGCGTTTGGCCGGTTTGGAACCTTCGGCTGTGATCGTGGAGATCCTTAACGAGGATGGCACCATGGCGCGCCGTCCGGATCTGGAAGTGTTCGCCAAGGAGCACGGCGTTAAGATGGGCACCATTGCCGATCTGATCAATTACCGCAATAACACAGAAACCACAGTGGTGCGTGAGGCCAGGTGCAAGCTGCCTACCCGTTTCGGTGAGTTTGAGCTACACACCTTTCGCGACACCATAGATAATCAACTGCACTTTGCCATGGTCAAGGGCGAGATTGTTGACAATATTCTGGTGCGGGTACACCTGCAAAACACCATTAATGACCTGCTGTTCTCTGAGCGCGATGAAGTGCGCAGCTGGCCGCTTGAGCAAGCCATGGCGCGGATTGCCGCCGATGGTGGCGTGCTGTTGCTGCTGGGTAACCAGGAGCCTAACGAGAGCATTATCGCCAAGGTCAAGGCTTTCGAAGCCGAAGACAAGGGTGAAGTGCCGGTGACCGCCAAATGGCAGGGAACCTCCCAAAGGGTTGGCGTAGGCTCACAGATTCTGGCGACGCTTGGTGTCAACAAAATGCGCCTGCTCAGCTCGCCCAAGCGTTATCACTCTTTGGGGGGCTTTGGTCTGGAAGTCACTGAGTATATTCCCGGCGAATGAGCCGACCAAATTAATTAACCATTTCCGAATAATTGCATAGGGCGAAGGGGTAAATTGCGTGCTATCATAGCGCCACTTTTTGCCCCCGGCCGGGTGCTTTAGCTAAGTTAGGTAAGATAATGAACATAGTTCAAGGTAATATCGAAGCAAAAAACGCCAAAGTCGCGATCGTTGTATCCCGTTTCAACAGCTTTGTGGTTGAAAGTCTGCTGGAGGGTGCCGTAGACACTCTTAAGCGTTTCGGTCAGATAAGTGAAGACAACATCACTGTGGTACGCGTACCTGGTGCTTTCGAGCTGCCTTTGGCCGCCCGTCGTGTTGCCGCCAGTGGCAAGTTCGACGGTATCATCGCCCTGGGGGCAGTGATCCGTGGTGGTACACCACACTTTGATTTCGTTGCAGGTGAATGCAACAAGGGTCTGGCTCAAGTGGGTCTGGAATTCGATATCCCGGTCTCTTTCGGGGTACTGACCACAGACACTATCGAACAGGCCATTGAGCGTTCCGGCACCAAGGCTGGCAACAAAGGCGGCGAAGCTGCCCTGGGTCTGCTGGAAATGGTGAACGTGCTGCAACAACTTGAGCAACAGCTGTAATACAGGAAAAAGCATGAAGCCTTCAGAGCGCCGCAGAGCCCGCCGTTTAGCGGTTCAAGCCATCTATTCATGGCAACTGAGCGGGAACAATATTGCCGATGTGGAGCACGAGTTTCTGACCGAGCAAAACATAGACGGCGTGGATGTCGCCTACTTCCGTGAACTGTTCACCGGAGCGGCAACCAAAAAGGCTCAACTGGACGAGTTAATTGCCCCCCATCTGGATCAGCGTCCCATGGAGGAGGTCGATCCTGTGGAGAAGGCCATTTTGCGTTTGGCGGCTTACGAGCTGACTTTCCGCAAGGATACGCCTTACAAAGTGGTAATCAACGAGGCTATCGAGTTGGCCAAGGCGTTCGGCGCCGAGGACAGCCACAAGTTTGTCAATGGCATATTGGACAAGCTGGTAGCTCGTCGCTGAACCAGAAAGAAATTAGACAAACGGTATCGTAAGATACCGTTTTTTCATTGGAAAACCGGGAGGCTGCGAACCAGTGGCCAAGTCAACAGTGAAAGAATTTCAACTTATCGAGCGCTATTTCCATGGTCGTGGCCAAGCGCGCAAAGATGTCCGCCTCGGCATAGGTGACGATTGTGCCCTGGTGCACCCCGCCGAACACAAATCCATTGCCATCTCCTGCGATACCTTGGTGGAAAATGTCCATTTCTTGCCGGACATGCCGGCCCAGGCATTGGGCTACAAGGCGTTGGCGGTCAACCTATCCGATCTTGCTGCCATGGGGGCCGAGCCCGCATGGATGACCCTGGCACTGACCATGCCCAGTGTCGATGAAACCTGGCTGGAGCAATTCAGTACCGGTTTATTTGAAGCGGCTGATTACTATGGTATTTCTCTGGTCGGAGGCGATACCACCCGCGGCCCGAGAGCCATCAATATCACGGTTCATGGCCAAGTGCCGGAGGGCAAGGCGCTCACCCGTAGCGGTGCCCGCGCCGGTGATTGGATTTATGTCACAGGTTCCCTGGGTGATTCTGCCCTGGGGCTGGATATTATCCGCGGTGAATTGAAGGCGAGGGCAGAGCACAAGGAATATCTGGTTAACCGCCATTATCATCCCTCCCCCAGAGTCCTGGCTGGTCAATCCCTGAGGGGCTTGGCATCGAGCGCCATAGATCTCTCAGATGGCTTGCTGTCGGATATCAAGCATATCCTCAAGGCATCGGCCGTCGGTGCGGTTATTGAAGTGGATAAGCTGCCGCTGTCCCAGGCGATGAAAGATACTGTCACAGCGGATGCGGCACTCGACTATGCCCTCTGTGGCGGCGAAGACTATGAGCTGCTGTTCACTGTGCCGGAGGCGCAGCGCGGCGCGCTGGAAACCGCCTTGGGCCATGCCGGAGTCAAGTTCTATCAAGTCGGCCAGATACTTGCCGGTAATCAACTCAGGCTGCAATATCATGGCGAGGTATTCGAGCCGCAACAGACAGGATTTGAGCATTTTTAGATGAAGTGGTTTGCTCATGACGAGGCGCTCGCAAGGGTCAGCCTCAAGAACCCGGTGCATTTTCTGGCACTCGGTTTTGGCTCCGGCCTCGCGGCCAAGGCGCCGGGGACCTTTGGAACCTTGGCAGCCGTGCCTGTATATCTGTTGCTGTCCCAGTTCAGTTTGGGGGTGTATATTGCCGTGACGCTGCTGGCCTGTATCGGTGGCATCTATCTGTGCGGCAAGACTTCCAAAGATATGGGGGTGCACGATCACGGCGCCATAGTTTGGGATGAAGTAGCAGGGTTACTGATCACCATGATTGCAGCGCCCGCCGGTGTACTCTGGTTGCTGCAGGGCTTTGTGTTGTTCCGCATTTTCGATATCTTCAAGCCCTGGCCCATTCGGGTGCTGGATGCCAAGGTGCATGGCGGCCTTGGCATCATGGCCGATGATATTCTGGCCGGCATCTTCTCAATGTTGTCACTGCAGGCGATTGTTTGGGCGGTAGGCTGAAACAGCCTTGAGCTGAAATATATAAGCCTTGAGCTGAAATATATAAGCCTTGTGGCAGGTTTCAATCTCTTGATTCCTGCCGTTGACTCAGCATAGTCCGCTAACCCTCATTGAATACCAGGCGCCGTTGATTCGGCGCCTTTTTCATTGGTCTCTCCTTCTGCTCATTTTTACCGGCTCGGTTTAAGGCCGTCACATGAGTGCTTTATGCCTAATCCCCAAAGCCGACTATCCTTAAGGTATGGGGAAACCCACCCGGGGGCGTTATGAAAGGCTGGCCGGCCAATACTTTGTTCCGGCGCTGCGGCTGTGTAGGACTCTTGGCTCTGTTGTGGATCTTGCCTGGCTTAGGTGCAGACCACGTCCGGCCAAAGCCTTACTCCCCGGCCGCAGCGCCGACCATTACCCTGCTCAGTGTCAAAGGAGCCATAGGGCCCGGTGTCAGCGACTATCTGATCCGGGGGATAGAGAGTGCAGCTGCAACCCCAGGCAGTCAGTTGGTGTTGATCACTCTGGATACCCCCGGAGGCCTGGTATCCAGCCTGCGGGATATCAATCAAGCGATTCTCGGCTCCAGGGTGCCGGTTGCCTGCCTGGTCTATCCATCCGGTGCCCGCGCAGCCAGCGCCGGGACTTACATCTTATATGCCTGTCATATCACCGCCATGGCGAGTGCCACCAGTCTTGGGGCGGCAACCCCTGTGCAACTTGGTCCCATGGGAAATGAGCCACCGGAGCCCAAGCCGTCAGAGAATGAAGCCAAAAAACCAGTGGGCGACAGCAACAGTCAAAAACTTGAGCGCAAGCAGCTCAATGATGCCATTGCTTATATTCGGGCACTGGCGGAGCTGCGTCAGCGTAATGTCGAGTGGGCCGAGAAGGCGGTACGTGATGCGGCGACCCTGACGGCCTCGGAAGCGCTGGAGGCCAATGTTATCGACTATATCGCCGATACGCCGCAGCAACTCCTGGCCATACTTGATGGCAAGTCGGTAGCCATGCAAGGCGGCATTAGGATACTCAAAACCGAAAACGCCATAGTGCTGGATCGCAGCCCGGATTGGCGTGCCCGTTTCATCAATCTGCTCACCAACCCCAATATCGCTTACATACTGATGTTATTGGGGATCTACGGTTTGCTGCTGGAGTTTTACAGTCCTGGCGCCATGTTGCCCGGCGTAATAGGGGGGATCTGTCTGCTGTTGGCCTTGTATGCCTTCCAACTGCTCCCCATCAGCTATGCCGGTGGTGGTTTATTGCTCTTGGGAATTATTCTTCTGCTCGCCGAGGCCATGCTGCCGAGCTTTGGGATTTTAGGCTTCGGCGGCCTGGCCGCCTTTGTGCTGGGGTCGGTATTTTTGGTGGACAGTGAAGTTGAAGCCTTTCGTATCGCCTGGCCTGTGATAGCCCTGGTCAGCGTCGTGAGCCTGCTGTTTTTCCTGCTACTGATCAGCTTTGTGTTCAAAACTCGCAAATTGTCCGGAGTGGCCGGCGCCGAGGGGATGGTAGGGGAATATGCCAGGGTGATAGAGGGTTTTCCCGGGCGCGGCCGGGTGCATTTTATGGGAGAAGATTGGCAAGGTGACAGCGAACAGGCCTTGAACCCCGGGCAACGGGTGCGGGTTTTGGGCCTTAAGGGGCTGGTACTCAAGCTGGCCGAGGTGAAAAGTGGTGATATCGAGCCGACTGAAAATCAACGCAGAGGAGACTGACATGGGCGAAGCTATCAGCGGTAGTTTGAATATTTCCTTTGGGGTGTTATTGGTGCTGTTTGCGGCCTTGCTTATCAGCATGTTCCGCATCCTCAGGGAGTATGAACGTGGGGTGATTTTCTTTCTCGGGCGTTTTTACCGGGTCAAGGGGCCTGGGCTTATCATACTGATCCCTGTGGTGCAGCAGATGGTGCGGGTGGATCTTCGAACCATAGTGATGGATGTGCCCTCTCAGGATGTGATCAGCCGTGATAATGTCTCGGTGCGGGTCAATGCAGTGCTCTATTTTCGGGTAGTCGACCCGCAAAAGGCGATTATCAATGTGGAGAACTTCCTCGCTGCCACCAGTCAACTGGCACAGACCACCCTGAGATCCGTGCTCGGTCAGCATGAGCTGGACGAGATGTTGGCCAACAGAGAGATGCTCAATGCCGACATTCAAAGGATCCTCGACTCCCACACAGATGCCTGGGGCATCAAGGTGGCCAATGTGGAAATCAAGCACGTGGATCTCAATGAAAGTATGATCCGCGCTATTGCCCGTCAGGCCGAGGCCGAGCGGGAGCGGCGGGCCAAGGTGATCCATGCTCTGGGGGAGATGGAAGCCTCGGAAAAACTGGTGGAAGCGGCGCAGACGCTGGGGAAAGAACCCAATGCCATCATGCTGCGCTATCTGCATACCCTGACGGAAGTTGTGGCAGAAAACAATTCGACTATCCTATTTCCGCTGCCGCTTGAGTTACTGAGTAAATTAAATGGTGCATTTAAAGATTTAACCGAAAAATCAAAAAACTAGCCCGAGAGCTGTTTAAAATACCAGCTATTTACAATAGGTTTATATATTGTTACTTTGAGCAGTTATTGGCGTTTGTGATTTGCTCGGTAGTAGGCCCGCCGAGTCAGTTGCCGAATGCAAGTCATCAGGCGCCGATTACCTACATAACAAAAAGTATTCAGTGTTAAGGAAGACGCGCCATGTTCAACTTCTCGCAATCTACTAAATCTATCCCTGTTTCAGTATCCAAACTGTCGCTGTTACTGCTGCCCCTTATATTCGGTACTGCCCAAGCCGGGTTGGATGAAAGTTATCAGGCCTATCAACAAGCGTTGGAAAAGGGTGACAAGGCTCAGATAATTAGTGCTGCCGAGCAGGCCTATGCCGACGGTAAAGCCAAATTGGGTGCAACCGATAGGACGACTTTGGCGTTGTCGATGAATCTGGCCAAGGCGCTGCAACAGCCGCGTAATCAGATGTTGGATGAGCAGGGAATTGCCAATCAACAGAGGAGCGAAGCCTTATACCTGCAAGCGCTGCAAAGCTATCAAGCGCTGTATGGCGAACAGGCCTTGGAAGTGCTCGACCCTATGATGGGACTTGCGCACAGCAGCAATCCCAAAGAGGCGGCTAAGCTTTACCAACAGGCCATAGCCTTGGCCGATGGCAAAAATGACCGGCTACTGTCTGCTGCAGTGCGGCTGGAAGCATTTCACGATCTTAATAGTACCGAAGCCTATGACCGTAAGGTTCGGGCCTATGCCCTTGATGCCCAGAAGATTTACCACGAACTTGCACCAAAGGATTCATTGCAGAGGGTCAATGCCGATACAGCTGTGGCCGCCATCTATCTGGCGGAGCAAAAGTACGCCAAGGCCAAACCTCTGTTGATGGAAGTGATAGAGCAGCTCGAGGTATTACCCTTTGATACTCCCTTATCACTGACGGCTCATGCCTACCTGGTTGAACTCTATTCCCGCAATGGAGAAGAAGACAAAGCGACTCAGCATTGTCAGGCGATAGGCAATATGCGTCCTTGGCAGCAAAATTTGGAACAAAAGCCATTGTTCCGTATTGCTCCTAGCTATCCAACCCAGTACGCTAAGTTGAAGCGTGAAGGTTGGGTCGATGTGGAAGTGACCGTGAATGAGCAAGGCTCCGTTAGCCATGTGGAAGTGCTGGATTCCAAGGGGGGCAAGCAGTTTGAAACAGAAACAGTCAAAGCTTTGTCAAAGTGGCGCTATGCACCCAAGTTTGTTGATGGTAAGCCGGTCATAGCCACTACAAGATCAAAGCTTGAATTTCGGATGTCGTTCAATTAACTCTGTCTTGATGGTAATAAAAACGCCGGCGGTTGCCGGCGTTTTTGTCATCCTCATCCTGAGTTAGATAAGGAAGACATTCAGGCTACAGGCGCCGTGGGCACCAACCACCAGGGCCTGCTCAATGTCAGCCGTCTTGGATGGGCCGGCGATAAACACCCCAAACTCACCCGAGTCCAAGATTATCTTGTCGGCCGCTTCATGCATGTTGGCGACAATGGCATCGGCTTCCAGTACCAGGAACAGGTTCTCACAGATAAAGGGCGTGATCCTGTGGGACAGAGATTTCTGACTGACCCAGATGGCACCATTTTCGGCAACACCCACTTGACCCTTGATCACGGCATAATCGATATCACGCAGATCATGGCTGTCAGCGGGCACTTCACGGTTACCTGTTACCCCTTCCACCTGAGAAATCACTTGCTTGCCTTCGGCAATCAAGGCATCGACCTGCTGCTGCAGCTCGGTAAAACCACCACGCTTATGCAGCTTGCCGGCAACGGTTCCCAGATTGGTTTCAAACTGACCAATCAGGTCATCCAGTCGGGGGGCCACATCTATGGTCGGCATATTGTGTCCTTCAAGTGCACAGGACTTGAGGGCATCCAAAATAAGAGATTTGCTGGACATCTGGTTAGCTCCTGTTTTTCTTGAACCAGGCCTCGAAACTGGAGGCGGGTGCCTTGGGCAGTTCACGATATTTACCCCAGGCGCCGGAGAACGGCTTGAGCAGGCTGCCGGGCAGTATTCTCAAGCCCAGTCTTGCCATACTCATGGAGCAGTTCAGCATAGTGGTGCTGGCCATAAACTTACCGACCAAAGGCATATAACTGCCTTTGCCATATGGCAGTTGACCCGACTCGGCCTTGAGGCGACGCTGACGGAAGATGATCTTGTCCAATGGCACCTTGGTAGGGCACACATAGGAGCAAGAGCCGCACAGGGTACAAGCCCAGGCGATGGAGTTGGTGTCATCGTGCTGGGCGCCTACGGCGATGCCAATCGGGCCCGGGATGGTGTAGTTGTAGCTGTAGCCACCACTGCGACGATATACAGGGCAGGTGTTCAGACAACCACCGCAGCGAATACATTTGAGAGATTCGGCAAGGATCTTGTCCTTGAGCATCTCGGTGCGGCCGTTGTCCACTATGATGACATGCATCTCGCCACCGGCCTGTGGGCCGCGGTAGAAGCTGGAGTAGGTGGTTACCGGTTGCCCCGTGGCGTTACGGGCCAGGGTGCGCAGATAAACCGAGGCACTTTCCACTGAAGGTACCAGCTTGTCTATCCCCATGGAGTGCAGTTGCAGCTTGGGCAGGTTACAGCCCATATCTGCGTTGCCTTCGTTGGTGCAGACCACTACCGCACCTTTGTCGGCGATAGCCATGTTCACCCCTGTCATGGCGGCATCTGCACTGAGGAATTGCTCACGCAGATGGGCTCGGGCGGCGCGGGTCAGGTAAGTTGGGTCGCTGGCGCCGGCTTCTGTGCCCAGTTTTTCATGGAACAACTCGCCCACTTCCTCTTTCTTGAGGTGAATGGCGGGAACCACAATATGTGAAGGTGGCTGCTTTTTCAGCTGAATAATACGTTCACCCAAGTCAGTGTCTATAACCTCTATGCCCTTGCTCTCGAGGAAGGGGTTTAGGTGGCACTCTTCGGTGAGCATGGACTTGGACTTCACCAGTTTCTTCACCTGATGGTTGGCCAGAATCTCATGCACTATACGGTTATGCTCGGCGCCGTCTTTGGCCCAATGCACTTGAATGCCGTTCTGGATACAGTTGGCTTCGAACTCTTCCAGATACTTGGCCAGATTGGTCAGGGTATGCAACTTGATAGCCGAACCCAGATCCCTCAGCTGTTCCCACTCGGGCAGGCTGCCGGCGGCGCGGTCGCGTTTTTCCCGCAGCACCCACAGGGCTTTGGAATGCCAATCGACTCTGGACTCATCACGGCAGAAGATCTCTGCCTGGCTGGCGTGGGCGTTGGCCCCTTGTGTCTGTGACATGGCTATCTCCCTAAATGGCAGCGTTGAGGATCTGCGCCAGATGGCGGGTTTCAATCGGCAGCTTCTGGCGGCGGATCATGCCATCCAGATGCATCAGACAGGATGGGTCGAAACCGACGGCAAAGTCTGCTCCCGTAGCCGCATGGGCCTGAGCCTTGTCTTTACCCATCTTGGCCGACACTGCACCTTCATCCACCGCAAAGGTACCGCCGAAGCCACAGCATTCGTCGCGGCGATCCGGATAGGTGATCTCTATGCCGGGAATGCGTTCCAGCAGGGCTTCCATCTTGTTGTAACGTGGGCCCATATATTCGCTGGGGCTGGCGAGATCCAGCATACGGATACCGTGACAGCTCAACTGCAGGCTCACTTTGTGGGGGAAGGCCTTGGGGAAGCTCTCTACCGGGGCGACATCGTGCAGGAACTCGGTCAGTTCGTACAGCTTGGCGATAACGGCTGCGGCTTCCGGGCTGTCGTCAAACTCATGGAAGTTTTCCTTGGCTGCCACCAGGCAAGAGGCGGCAGGACAGACGATAGCGTCGCATTCGACTCCCTTGAAGGCGTTGAGCAGCTTCATAGTAGTGTTGCGGGCTTCGTTAAAACAACCCGAGTTGGTCATGGGCTGACCACAACAGGTTTGGCCTTCAGGCAGGATCACCTGGTGCCCCAGTTTCTCCAGCAGTTCCAAGGTGGCGATGGCCACATCCGGCAGCATCTGGTTGACCAGACAGGGAATAAACAAGGCTATCTTCATTTGGTGTTTCCTAATTGGATGTTGCTTGCGTTAACCGACATCATCTATGTCCGGTGTGGCCAGATGCTTTCTGACTCTGTATTTGAACATCACCTGACATAGGGTAAATATGCTTGAATATAAGCCTATAACCACACAATAAATAGTGCTAATTCAGTAAATGAGTAAAATCTTTTTTGCAAAAATGAGAATATTGTAACTAGCTGATTTTTATTGATTAAATATCTTGGTTTTTGTTTCGTAATCCGAACGGAAATCCATTATTTGACACAGATGAAAAAAGAGGGAGCTTAGTGCTCCCTCTCTCGGTTATCAGCGGCTGCATTCCTCCAGCAGATAGGCCAGGTGGCGGTATGAGATGCCACTGTGGTGGCTCAGGCCCACCTCACACATACGGTTGGCATAGTAGCCTTCCTTGAAGTCAGTGGGGATGAGTTTCTTGATGTTCCGCAGTGCCGAGGCGTTGATCTCAGGTTTGTAGAGACCTTTCTCACCGGCATAACCACAACAATCGACGCCGGCAGGACGCAGTACCTTGTCGGAGCAGGCATCGGCAATGGCTTGCATCTTGGGTTCCAGCTTCATTTTGCGCGCCGAGCACCCCAGGTGCAGTGCCACATTGACCTTCTTGGTGAGGGTGAGTTTCGGCAATACCTTGTCGTGCAGGAATTCGACCAGATCCAGTAGTTCAACCTTGGGATTACCGGAAAGGGCACGGTAGGTACAGGAGAGGGCATCGACAACCACGGGCAGCTTGCCGCCTTCTGTCATGGCACTAAGTGTATCGATAAGCTCATCACGCTTCATGTCGGCATTTTTGAAATCCCCTTTGGATTCCCACATCTGGCCGCAGCACAGATTGCGGGTCTTGGCCGGCGTAATCACGTTATAGCCGGCACGCTCCAGCAAGGTCACTACCACTTCAGGTAGGGTGCGGTCATCGGGATCCAGTGGCGTTGGGCCGAAGGTGCGGCCGCCGCAAGCGGCGAAGTAGACCACGGTTTCCTGGTTGGCTTTGGGCGCCGAAGGCTTGGGCAGCTTACCGCCTTTGGGGAAGTCAGGGTTCCAGTAAGGCACTTCTTTGGAAATCGCCCGGCCCATGTTCATCAGCCCAGAGGTGATACCCGTGCCCGTGAGTTTGTGTATTGTGCCCAGGGCATCAAAGCCTGTGCTCAGCACCTGGTTGACGGCGCCCCAGTGCTTGGCCTGGAAGTCCAGAACCTTCTGCTCTGTGGTGGTGATGTAGGGAGTACGCAGCTTGCGGACCAGTTGGCCCATGCTGTTGTCTACCGGGCAGGCAATGGTACACAGCTGACAGGCGGCGCAGGTATCCACCACATCATACTTGGCGGCGGCACGCATCTTCTCGGCCGCTTCCTTGTCGCCGCTCTGTTCCAGACGCTCGATTTCACGCAAGGTGGCTATCCGCTGTCTGGGTGACAGGTTCAGCGCCGAGGTGGGGCAGGTCTTTTCACAGAAACCGCACTCGATACACTTATCTACCAGGTCGTCCACTTCGGGACAGGGCTTGATATTCTTGATGTGTACCTGCTTGTCGTCGTTGAGGATCACCCCAGGGTTCAGCAGTCCTTCGGGATCGAAGATCTGCTTGATGTTTTTCATCAGGGTGTAGGCGTCACTGCCCCATTCCATTTCCACAAAAGGTGCCACGGCGCGGCCCGTGCCGTGCTCGGCCTTCATAGAACCGTCGTACTTGTTGATCACCATATCGGCGACCGCTTCCATAAATTGATGGAACTGTTCGATATCGGCCTGGGAGCCGAATTTAGGGGTAATGATAAAGTGGAAGTTACCGGCCAGCGCGTGGCCGTAGATCACCCCTTCAGGATAGCCGTGCTTATGGAACAGCTCGGTCAGATCGTGAGCGGCACTGGCCAGGTTTTCAACCCGGAAGGCCACGTCTTCGATGATTACCGAAGTGCCCTTGGGACGCTCACCACCGATAATGGGGAATAGGCCGGAGCGCATGGCCCAATATTTACCGTAAACGGCCGGGTCACGGCTGAAGCTGATGGGGCGCTCGGTCTCAATATGCGCCAGCTTGGCGATAACGTCCTGGGTATAGCGTTCCAAAGTTTCATCATCATTGGCACGGGATTCTATCAGCAAAATCGCAGCGCCTTCCGGCAGTTCGGCCAGCCAATCCGGCATGCCCTTTTTGCCTGTTACCGCCTTGATGGAGGCCCAGTCCAGCAGCTCGGCCGCAGCCACGCTTTCGCCCTGAATAGGGGGGATTGCCCGGGCTGCATCTTCCATATTGAAGAATACCGCCATGGCCGAGGCCTTGAATTTAGCTTCGTCCACTGTGTGATAGGTGACTTCGTTAACAAACGCCAGGGTGCCTTCGGCGCCGACTATGATGTGGTTGATGATATCGAAGGGGTCTTCAAAATCCACCAGGGCGTTGAGGCTGTAACCTGTAGTGTTTTTAATGGCGAACTTTTTACGAATTCGCGCTGCCAGGGTCTCATTACCGCGAGCCATGGCACCCAAATCTGCCAGTGCCTTGAGCAGTTCGGGGTGTGACTGACGGAAGGCTTCTTTGGATTCTTCGCTGCCGGTATCCAGCTCTGTGCCATCGGCCAGCAGCAGTTTTACTGAGGAGATGGTTTGGTAGCTATTTTGAGCCGTGCCGCAGCACATACCGGAAGCGTTGTTGGAGACGATACCGCCCACCATGGCCGAAGCCAGAGTTGCCGGATCCGGGCCTATTTTCTTATTCAAAGGTTTGAGGGCGGCGTTGGCGTCGGCGCCAATAACAGCAGCACCCAGGGTGACCTTGTTGCTGTCTTCACTGATATCCAGAGTGCGGAAACCGTCGAACCCCAGGATAAGCAAGATGCCTTCACCTATGGCCTGACCCGACAGACTGGTACCAGCGGCGCGGAAAGTTACCGGAGCGCCGTAGCTTCTGGCCACCGCCAGAGTACGTTTTACCTGCTCCAGCTCTTCGGCATGTACCACCACCTCGGGCACGATTCGGAAATAGCTGGCATCGGTTGACCAGGCAAAGCGGCGCACAGGATCATCACTGACGGCGGCTTCTCCCAACTGTTTACGCAGGTCGCGGATCACGGCTTCATAGTTGATAGACATAAGACATTTCTCTACACATTGAATTTGATAATAAAGGCAGCGCTAAAGGCGGCTGCCTTATCGAAGGATTATTATCGTTTTTAGAATCCGCCCCAGATCACCGCCAGGGTACCGGCCAGTAAAGCATAGCCAAGCGCCACGGGCATAGTCTTGCGGATGATTTCAGATTCGCGACCGGCCATACCGACCACAGTTGCCGCCGCGACTACGTTCATCACGCACATCATGTTACCGGCGTTGGCGCCAATACCTTGCAGTGCCAGGATCAGCGCGTGGTTGGCTCCTATATTATCGGCCACACTGTATTGCAAGCCGGAGAACATCATGTTGGAGAAGGTAGCCGAACCCGACAGGAAGGCACCGAAAATACCGACTATAGGTGAAATCCAGGCCCAGACACTGCCGAGGCTTCCGGCCAGCATATCCGCCAGTGCTACCGGCATTGACTGCAGACCGGCACTGTTAGTGCCTGAGTTAAGGAAGATTTTCACCATGGGCACAGAGGCACCCAGAGAGATAATGGTTGGCACCATGGACTTGCAGGAAACCGTGACCGATTCTTTAATGGCCTTGGAGTTCATTCTGAACAGGAAGAAGCCCAGAATACACACGGCAACAAAGAAGGCGCCCGGTGCAAAGAAGGTGGCGAAGCTGGCCTTGAGCTCAGTGCCCAACAGGCCGGTCCAACTGATGTTGAAACCGTTCAGCCAGGCTTTCAGTGGCTGTACCACACGTGAAAGCACCAAGAGAGCGGCCATGATCAGGTACGGAGTCCAGGCGGCCAACTGAGAGAAGCGTGCCTTGGTTTCCACTTTGGCTGTTTCTGCTTCCTTGTCGTTTTCGGCAAAGTCATTCCAAGGGGTTTTCGGCAGTAACCAGCCTTTGCGGGCAACCGGGATAACCAGTGCCATACCGACCAGGGCACCAATCACGGAAGGGAACTCTGGGCCGGCGAAGAAGTTGATCAACCAGGCAGGAATAGTAAAGGCCAAACCGGCGAACAGGGCAAATTTCCAGATGGCAAAGCCTTCCTTGAAGGACTTATTGCGACCAAAGAAGCCAGTCAGCACAGACACCATTACCAAGGGGATCAGCGTACCTGTTATCAGATCTATGGTGATCATATGCATGGCAATGAACTGGGCATAATCGCTGAAGTGGCCGCCATGTTCGGCAATTTGTGCCGCAGCCATGCTGGTACCGCCTTCGAGCAGACCCTGCTCCATACCAAAGAGTACCGGCAGACCAATTGCGCCGAAAGACACTGAAGTTGAGTCGGCAATCAGGGCAACCACGGCGGCCGCAACCGGTGGGATACCCAAGAGTACCAACAGAGGTGCGCCGATAGCGGCAGGGGTACCAAAACCGGCTGAGCCTTCAATAAAGGAGCCGAACAGCCAACAGATGATGATCACCTGGACCCTGGCATCTGCGCTGATATTGGTAAAACCGGCACGAATGGTATCCATGGCGCCTGAATATTTCAGGGTGTTGAGCAGGAAGACCGCACCGAAGATGATGGTCAAAGGAGTAATCGCCGACAGCAGGCCTTCAACCACGGAGGCGGCCAGCAGGGTAGTGTCCATCTGCCAGATAAAAACGGCGGCCAGGGCGGTGATCACCATGGAGATTGGCATAGCTCTGGATGCGGGCATCCGGAGCAACACCAGGAACAGCATGACGCTGATCACGGGTGTCAGGCTTGCGAGTAACTGTAGAAATGTCATGGTTGCCTCATCATTTCATATGTTGCTTGTGCTTATTGTGGTGTTGAGAAAGTGCTATCGCCTTTCCCTTTTGTTGTTGTGCGTGCTTATCATGGTTAATTTACCCGGAACCAAAATGATCTGGATCATCTTGCCTTTCGTATGTGGCTTAAGTTTTTGGTTATGGGAGCAGTATCTCCGCCACAAAATAGCTAAATGTGATCAAGATCACTTTTGGTGGGGCTCTTATATAACTTTGGGGAATAGAAATCTTGGAAATGACCCAAAACCCTTGGAATTATGGCTTTGTTTTGCTCAAAACGGTAATAAAGTGATCCTGTTATTTCATTTATGATGGAAACGCAGGCTTATATCGTAAAACTTGAATGTGATTCATGTCACACTAATTGAGTGTTTGGTGAAGTTGGATTTTATGTGATATTGCTTATATTGTTAATAATCAACAGGTTGTGATTGTTCTGACTTTTGTTTATGAGTGATGCAGATCACTGTTTTATCGAGCGCAGTAAATTGTGATCTTGGTCACGTGAATGATGTTTTACATTTTTTGAAAATAAATAACAAAAAAGCACCTTTATTCTCAGGTGCTTTAACTAAGTTGGATTGAGTGGCAAGCTGACATCGCCCAAGCGCCGGCTTCAAAAGAGTTTACTGCCCCAGCCCAACTTGTTGCGCAAGACGTGAAAGTAGTTGTGCCCCTTTGGGTGGATGAGTTTGAGCCGCTCCTTGCTGCGCTTCAGGATAATTTCATCGCCCGGCATTACAGATAAGGTGACATGGCCGTCACAGCTCACTTCCAGGTTTTCGCCGTTTTCCGGTGACACCACCAGTTTGATGGTGCTGGAAGCGTCGACCACTATAGGGCGGCAGGAGAGGGTATGGGGAAACATGGGCACCAGGATCAGCGCCTCGAGATTGGGGGTCAATATTGCGCCGCCGGCCGACAGCGAATAGGCGGTTGAGCCGGTCGGTGTAGACACTATCATGCCATCGGCCCGTTGGCTGTACATGAACTGGTTGTCGATATAGACCTCAAACTCGATCATATGGGCTATCTTGCCCGGATGCAGTACGGCCTCATTGACGGCGGTATTGCTGGCTTTGACTTCGCCGTGGCGATAAACCTCGGCTTCCAGCAGGAACCTGTGTTCTGTGGCATATTCACCATCCAGCACCTTGGCCAGAGATTCTTCAAAGGCATCCGGCGGCAGATCGGTTAAAAACCCCAGATTGCCGCGGTTGACACCGATAACGCCGAGATCGAAGCGTGCCAGAACCCGGGCCGCGCCCAGCATATTGCCATCCCCCCCGACGACTATCGCCAGATCACAGTGTTCGCCGATATCCAGTAGGTCTACCGCGCGCACATCTTTCCCGAGTTCGGCCGCGACTCTCTCTTCCACCAGCACATCATAGCCTTGCATTTTCAGCCAATGATGCAGGCGCTTGAGGGTCAGGTTGGTCCCCTGATGGTGGGGTTTTCCTATCAGGCCTATAGTATGAAACTCAGTGGACATAGATTTTGGGAACTCTGGGGGTTGAAACGGTCAATTTGATCCCCATAATATGCCCAGAGTATGCAGAAACAAAGCATTTTTAGCTGGAGTAGAAATGAACAAAGAGTCATTTAAAGCAGAGCAGGAACAGGTCGAAGAAGTGGTTGACCAGGTTGAAACCACCGAGGGCATAGCTGAGGAAGGCGGCATTATCGACGAGCTGACTCAGGCGAACTTCCGTATTGAGGAGCTGGAGCAGGCTTTATCTGACGCACAGGCGACAGTTGAGGAGCAGAAAGATTCTGTCATCCGTGCCGCAGCTGAAGTTGACAACATCCGTCGCCGGGCGGCGCAGGATGTGGAGAAGGCGCATAAGTTTGCCCTGGAAAAGTTCAGCAATGAGCTGCTGCCTGTGATCGATAACATGGAGCGTGCTCTGGTGGGTGCCGATAAGGCCGATGAAGCCACCAAGCCTTTGTTTGAAGGGGTTGAGCTGACACTGAAAAGCTTCCTGTCCGCGGTGGAGAAGTTCGGGGTCAAGCAGATAGATCCTATGGGTGAAGCCTTTAACCCTGAGCAGCATCAAGCCATTGGCATGCAGCCAAGCGCCGAGTTCCCGGCCAATACTGTGATGCTGGTTATGCAAAAGGGCTATCAGCTCAATGAGCGTCTGCTGCGTCCTGCCATGGTAATGGTGTCCAAGGGTGGTGAAGGTGTCGATACCCAAGCCTGATAGCGCACTAAAACGCCCATAGCGGCGAGACTAAAAAACCGCAGACTTATCTGCGGTTTTTTATTTGCAAGCAGGTTTCCAGCCATGAAAAAGCCGAGCTAAGCTCGGCTTTCTTGTTCCTGGGTTTTCTGGAGCCTGGGGGCTCTTGAATTCAGGAGCTTACTTCTGGCCAGCGGCCTTTTTGATAAAGTCCACTATCTCCGCCATAGGCACTTCCTGCTTTTCTCCGGTGCGGCGGTTCTTATATTCATAAACACCGGCATCCAGATTGCGATCGCCAATCACTATGGTGTGAGGCAGACCCAGGAGCTCCATATCGGCAAACATCACGCCAGGGCGCTCTTTACGGTCGTCAAACAGCACTTCGATACCTGCATCGGTCAGCTCTTTGTAAAGCTGCTCGGCAGTATCAGTTACTCTGTGTGACTTGTGCATGTTCATCGGCAGAATACCCACTGTGAATGGGGCAATCGCTTCCGGCCAGATGATACCGCGGTCATCGTGATTCTGCTCGATAGCGGCGGCAACGATGCGGCTGACGCCGACACCATAACAGCCCATCAGCAGGGTCTGAGACTTGCCATTCTCGTCCAGCACAGTGGCGTTCATGGCGGCAGAGTAGTTGGTGCCCAGCTGGAAGATATGGCCAACTTCAATACCGCGGGCGAACGCGTAAGAGCCTTTGCCGTCAGGGGTGGTTTCGCCTTCCACTACGTTACGGATATCGGCGGCGCTGGCCAGCGGCAGATCCCGCTCCCAGTTGATACCAAAATAATGTTTGTCGTCTAGGTTGGCACCGGCGGCAAAGTCGCTCATCACGGCAACACTGTGATCTATGACCACAGGAATAGTCAGACCGACTGGACCGAGAGAACCTGGGCCGGCTCCCAGCGCGTCACGAATTTCCGCTTCAGAGGCAAATTCCAGCGGCGCGGCAACCAGTTCCAGTTTGTCGGCTTTGACTTCGTTCAGCTCATGGTCGCCACGGACAATCAGGGCTACCAGCGGGGCCTCTTCGGTGGCGCCTTTGACTATCAGGGTCTTAACCGTCTTGGTGATATCCAGGCCAAACTGCTCAACCAGTTCGTCTATGGTCTTGGCATTGGGTGTGTCTACCAAGGTCATTTCCTGAGTGGGCGCGGCACGCTCTGTGGTTGGCAGCGGCGCTTCGGCTTTCTCAATATTGGCGGCATAGTCGCTGCCATTGGAGTAGGCAATCAGATCTTCACCGCTGTTGGCCAGTACATGGAACTCGTGTGACATGCTGCCACCGATAGAGCCGGTATCTGCCAGTACAGGGCGGAAGGCCAGGCCCATGCGCGACAAGATGTTGCTGTAAGCCGTGTACATGGCCTGATAGGTATCATCCATGGTTTGCTGATCCAGATGGAAAGAGTAGGCATCTTTCATCAGGAACTCACGTGAGCGCATGACACCGAAGCGTGGGCGGACTTCATCACGGAATTTGGTCTGGATTTGATACAGGGTCAGCGGCAGTTGCTTGTAGGAGCTGACTTCTTTGCGTACCAGATCGGTAATCACTTCTTCATGGGTCGGGCCCAGAACGAAGTCACGATTGTGACGGTCTACAAAGCGCAGCAGTTCCGGGCCAAACTTGTCCCAGCGACCTGTTTCCACCCAGAGATCCCCCGGCTGTACCATGGGCATCAGAATTTCGATGGCACCGGCCTTGTTCATCTCTTCACGCACAATGGCTTCGACCTTGCGCAGTACGCGCAGGCCGGACGGCAGCCAGCTATAGAGGCCTGAGGCGTTGCGACGTATCATACCGGCGCGCAGCATAAGCTGATGACTGACTATCTCTGCATTGGCAGGGTTTTCTTTCTGTGTTGATAACAGGTATTGACTGACTCGCATTACCTTGGGTCCGAAATGAATTGAATGGCCGCCATTTTATCACTTGCTTTGATGATGTCACGCGGCCAGGGCGGATAAATTCCCCTTTCCTTGCTCGAATTTAGCCCGTCGGCTACTGATTGGCGCCGGCGCTGCAGTTGCCGCCGCGGTTTTGGGCGCTGAGCAGGGCTTCTTCAGCCTGAAATACCAGGGTGTCCCAACCGAGTTGCCTGGCCGGTTGGATGTTGGCCACACCGATAGAGACTGTCAGTCTTGGGCTTTGGGCCTTGGCTCTCAGATTGGCCGCCAGCACAAATTGATTGAGGCTCTGGGCAATGCGGATACAGGCTTCCGGATCCCGGTCTGGCAGTAACAGTGCCAACTGAGATTGTTGCAATCGCGCCAGAAAATGTTCACCGCTAACGTCAAAGTCCAGCAGCCTTTGGGCCAAATGCAACAGGGTTTCGCTGGCAATGGCCTGATCGCTCTGAATGAGCAACAGGCCTATCCTGTGCTGTTTCACTACCGCTTTGTGCCAGGCCTGCTTCAACAGTTGGTTGAAGCTGCGGCGGTTATAGAGCCCTGTGAGTTCGTCCTGTTGTTGCTCGCTGGTCAAGGCACTCATTTGGGCCTCAAGAGACAACAGCGCATGGTTTATCTTGAGTGTTTCCCGATTCACGGCATTTGGGGAGTTGCCACCGAAGTTTTGTTCCGCCAATTCGCTGAGCTTGTGGCTGGTCTGCAACAAGGGTTTGAGCAGGTGGCGGCCAAGTACAGCCCAGGCCACAGTTTGACTCAGAACTATCAGCGCCAGTGACCCGAGCACCAGCCATAGCAAGGTTTGCATCAGCGACTTGCTGTTCTTTTGTGCCTGGGCATCCAGGTGGGTCAGCCCTATGCCGGATAGGCGCAGAGAAAGATTATCTATGGCACTTATCATGCCGGTCATATGTGGTGCTCTCAAAGGCTGACCACTCATCACTGACAGCTGTTGTCCAAGAGCCAGGGCCTCGTCATATTCTTTGGCCGCCAGGGTAAACTGACTCAGGGTGGTTATAATCTGTTGTTGTCTCTGCCTGGTTTCGTCGAGGATCGCCTCCCGCTCGTTGGAGGGATAGGTAGGCCAGTTGTTTTTGAGTTTCAGCAGTGCCAGATGCTGCATCTGGTTGGCTTTGATGGTTTGCAGCAGCAGTTTCTGATCCTGGAGCTCGGCGATATGGGCCTTGCCTGTACGCTCCATCACCCAGAGGCTGGCTCCGCCAAAAAACACTATCAGCCCGGCAAGCAGAAAAAAACTCAGTAGTAACCGGCTGCGGATCCCCGGCAAGCCAAGTGACGTGCTTCTTGGTGTTTGTGTGTTTGGGCGGGTTTGGCAATCCATGGCGCTCAACTTCCTCTTATTGATTTTTTTCACTACCCGTCAGTGGCTTATCGCGTCTATCTCCCACTACTCTAGCAGGATTTCCCGCCATTATGGCAAACGCGGGTACCGACTTTGTGACAATGGCGCCCATGGCAATGACGGCGCAGTCGCCTATGGTAACACCATCGACGATACCGGCCTGGGCGCCAATCCAGACATCCTCGCCAATCACAATCCCCTTGGATTGGCTGCTCTGACGATAGATGGGCATATCCGGCGCCATACCATGATTGAAGGCGTAGATGGTGACATTGTTGGCAATACGGGTCTTGTCACCTATCACTATGCCACGACTGCCGCCATCCAGCGAGCAGCCGTGGTTGATACTGACCTCCCGGCCTATCTGTATCGGCCCATGCAGAAAGCAGTTGGCGGCTATCATGGACTCATCGCCCAGGGTTATCGGCCTGCCGGGTTCGGCAAACAGCTCTGCCTCGGGGGCGATAAAGCAGTTTTGCCCTATGCTGATGGTTTCAAGGGCTTGGAGCCTGGCCTGAATCGCCTGTTGCCAGGGAAGGGCCCACTCGAGATGTTTGGGTTTGAGGCGATACCAGAGCCAGGGCATCCAGGAGAGGCGCCTCTTGTGTTGCGCCTGATAGTCATCAGCTGAGGGGGTAAAATCACTCATGCACCGGCGGCGCCGGACGCTTTGGCACAAAAGGGCTGTATGGTTTCGACCTCAATGCCTTGCTCTTGGGCATGCCAGAAGATATCCAGATCATACAGAGCTACTTGATAGCGTTTGGGATCCGGCTTGCCTTTCTTGTAGGCGGGTCTCGGATCCTGGGCCAGCACCGCCTGAATGAGCTTATCCAGCCCGGGATAGCGTTTCTCGAGTCGGATCAGTTGTTCTACTGCGAGATTGCTGAAGCTGACCTCAACCTGCTCGGGAGCCTGCTGCGCTATGCCGCCTATCGCCTCGGGTATCGCATCCGAGAAGGGGATGTAGGGCTTGATGTCGATTATCGGAGTGCCATCGAGCAGGTCCATGCCGGAGATCTCCAGGACCACCTTGCCTTTGCCTTGGTGGATCTGATGCAGCTTCACCACAGATTGGCCAATGCCATTGGGCCTGAAGGTGGAGCGGGTGGCAAACACCCCAAGCTTTTCATTGCCGCCGAGCCGGGGAGGGCGCACCGTGGTTTTCCAGCCCTGGGCCAGATTTTCATGAAAGCAGAACAGTAACCAGAGGTGGGAATACTGCTCCAGCCCACGCACCGCATCAATATGATTGTAGGGCGCTGTCAGTTCTACAAAACCGCGAACAAAATCCACCAAGCCCGGCTGACGAGGAATACCAAACTTCTGTTTATATGGTGTCCGGCAATAGGCAACCGCTTCTATCTGAGTCGAAAACCCCATAACGTCAGGTTTACTCCTTCGGGGTTGCCAGGCGAATAGCCTGGCCGACACACATGGCGCTGGTGTAGCAACCGGCTGCGGCTTCCTGGGTTTCGACACAGTTTTTAATGATAAGACCATTGGCCTTCATATCGGCCGCCGCCCGGCGCGCCTCAGTGCGGGCATCGGCCATAGTGGCCGGTACACCATCGAGCTCAGACTGACAGGCATTGCCTTCAACCAATCCCAGCACTTCATATTGGCCTGTTGGCCGACTGCCATCGAACAGCTGTACTTCCGAGGGTTTGAAATACTCCTGGATAGCCTGGCTGTCCAGGTTGGAATTGAAGCTGTATTCCCCGGCGCAGCCGCCAAGCAGCAGTACCAGAGTGGAGAGAAAAATCGGTTTCATGGCCCGGCCTTATAGTTATTCGTCCATGCTCCCGGCCATCCCGGGAGCTGTATGGGAAATTCTATCGCTTCAAATACTTTTGATAAAGCTGCCGATGACGATTGTTGAGATCCACCTGCCTGCCGTCGATAAACATCAGCTCTATCCGGCTGCTCATGGGATCGAGAATATCGCCGCTGCTGACCACAATATTGGCCTGAAACCCGGGCGCTACCGCCCCCAGGTTGTCTACCCCCAGTATCTTGGCGGCATCTTGTGTAATGGCCTTGAGCGCCTGCTCTTTACTGAGCCCCCAAGCCACGGTTTGGCCCGCGGCCAGCGGCAGGTTACGGCTGTCCCAATCGGAGCTGAAGCCGAGGGCGAAGGGAATACCGGCGCGCTTGAGCAATGCCGGTACTCTAAATGCCTGACCTATGGGCTCATCTTCTCGTAGCGGCAAGTCAAGCGTATGGGTATAGATGACATTTGCCTCTATTTCATTGAGCGCTGCGCCCAGGCGCCAGGCATCATAGCCACCGACCAGGGTTAACTTGAATCCATACTGACGGGCCAGGGCAATGGCAGCCTCTATCTGCTGCTGCCTGTCGGCATGAACAAATAGCCGCGCCTCCTGGCGATACAGAGGCAAGAGCGCTTGCCAGCGGCTGTCTTCAAGTGCGCCTTCACTGCCTTGCTGACTCAAGGCGTAGCGTTTACCCGCTTCAAAGTGTTTGTGTATCTGTGACAGAGCGCCGTGATAGGCCATTTGCGCCTGCTTATCTGCCTCGCTGGTACCTTGTTTTTGCGGCGCAGTTGGCCAATAGAGGTGGAACTGTGGTTTGGATGGGACCTGGGCATCTTCTATGGTCCAGGCATCCAGTGAGACCAGTACCGATTGCCCGGCAATGCCCGAGCCTCTCGGCACTATCTGGGCATGGGTGATTCCGTTGGCCCGCACACTGGGCAACAATTCCGAATCCGGGTTGAAGGCGCTGGCGGCTTCAAGCTGCGGATTGGCACTGCCCACATCGCGGCTGTCGACTGTTGGCCTGGCCATGGCTATCTCTACCAAACCCAGGGTGGTATCCAGTGCGATGAGGCCGGGATAAAGGTGTTTGCCACTGAGATCAAATTCCCGGGCATTTTCAGCCGTTAATCCTGGGCCTACGGCGCTGATAACGCCTTGCTCGAGCAGCACATCGGTATTTTCGAGTGTGCCTTGGCTGACGGTGTGAACCGTGGCGTTTTTCAATAATATGGCTTGCTGCTGGCGCTCGGCCGGGATCAGGTTATGGGCCTTTGCCGGTGCGAACATCAATAGCGAACCACCCAGCAGCAGATATACCAGCATAGATGCCATGTGTGGCAATAGAGGAAACTTGGTCACAGGCGGCTCTCCTTATTCTGGCCCCAGGCGTTGAATTGGGTATCGCATTGCCACAAGGGCTCTATGATTTCAGACGTTGTTTCGCCTTGAAGCCGCGCCGGGTCACTGCCAAGAATTTTCTGGATCAGCGCCTGGCGCTCGCCGGCAATAGCCTGGGTCATTTGCTTATCCTCAGCGCGGTCGAAGTAGCGTTTGCCGCCAATCCACACTGCCTGGCTCTTGGCATAAACCGATAGGGGGTTGGCATCCCAGAGCACCAAATCTGCCTGTTTCCCCTCTTCAACCGAACCTGTTATGGCGTCTATTCCGAGCTGTTTGGCGGGGTTGATGGTTACCATCTTCCAGGCATTTTCCTGGGACATGTCGCAGTATTTCACCGACTTGGCGGCTTCCTGATTCAGGCGCCGCTGCATCTCAAAGTCATCTGAGTTAATCGAGGTGAGCACGCCGGTATTCATCATCAAACAGGCGTTTTGCGGAATGGCATCATAGACCTCAAATTTATAGGCCCACCAGTCGGCAAAGGTGGAAGCACCGGCACCATGAGCCGCCAACTCGGGGGCCAGCTTGTAGCCTTCCAGTACATGGGTAAAGGCGGTGACCTTGAAATCGTAAGCCTCGGCGAGGCGCAAGAACATCAGGATTTCAGACTGGACATAAGAGTGAATATGCACATCGCGCTCGCCATTCAGCACTTGGGCAATCGCCTGTAAACGATAATCGGGGCGAGGGGAGAGCTGCTTACGTTTCTCCCGTGAGCGTAGCTCGGCATATTGGGCTTGGGCGTCTTTATAGTCTCTGGCGGCATTGAAAGCATCGCTCATCAGGGCCTTCACCCCCATGCGGCTTTGCGGGAATCTACGGGTATAACGCTCGCCCCAATTGCTCTGTTTGACGTTTTCCCCCAAAGCAAACTTAATCCCCTGATGGGCCTGGGCGAACTTGAGTCCCTCGGCCGACTCCCCCCAGCGCAGTTGAATGACCTGCGACTGGCCACCTATAGGGTTGGCACTGCCATGCAGCAGATTGGCGGTAGTGACGCCACCGGCCAAGGAGCGATAGATGGCAATATCATCCGGGTTAAGCACATCGGCTATTCGCACTTCTGAGGTGATGGCATCGGACATCTCATTGAGGCCGCCGTTGACGGCAATGTGGGAATGCTCATCTATGATCCCGGCGGTCAGGTGCATGTCTGCTCCCTCTATGACCTGATAACCTGCCGGAGTGCTGAGATCTGTGCCAATCTTTTCAATCTTGCCATCGGCCATAAGCAGGTCGCTGTTGCCAATAATGCCGGCCTCGCTTGAAGTCCAGAGGGTGACATTGCGGATATGCAGTTTTTCCGTACCTGGCAGCTCACTGCGGCCATAGGCTTGCAGTGGACTCGTCAAACGACTGAGATACTCGGGTTCAGTCTTTGGCCCGGTCTTTGACACAGTTTTGGGGCTTGTTGCCTGAGTATTTGTCCGTGTATCCTCTTCTGTCTCTGGCATTAAAGGCGCGTGCGGCAATCTTGAGCCGGCCAGTTGAGTCACGGCGCCATCGGCACTCAAGAGTCTTCCTCTCAACCCTTCATCATCTTGCCATAGAGTCAATCTACTGATGCCATTTATGCCGGCACCCTGCAAATTGACGCTGAAACTCAGGCGTTTGCTGTCGGCTTTCAGGTGAGCAAGCGCTATCTGTTGATCGCCACTGCTGAGGTTGCCCCTGAGTTTTCGGGGCGTTTGCTGGGTCAGTTGCAGCTCAAGATCCAATTCCAGTTCAGCCAAATGCAGGCGATAACTGCCTTGCCACTGGAATTCCGGAGCCAGCTGTTTTTGCTCTTCGCCCTGCAACCATACGCTGACTATTTCGCCGTCCTGAAACAGATTGCCTTTGGCTATCACCAGATCGGCCATATAGCCGGGCGCCAGTTTACCGACCAAATTATCTATGCCGGCGGCCGCAGCGGCTTCTGTGGTCAGCGCTGCCAATGCGGTTTCTTCGTCGAGACCGGCTTGCAGCGCCATTCTCAACCTGGGCCAAAAGGCTTTACCGTCCATGCCGTATTGGGTGAAGGAGAAGGGGATATTGTTGGCGGCCATCACAGCAGGATTGCTCGGTGCCCGCTCCCAGTGTCTCAAGGTTCTGAGTGGTACTTCCCTGGCATTGTCTTCATCACTGACCTGAGGGGCAGCGGGGAAGTTCAACGGCAATATCAACACGGGTCGATATTCTTGCAGTTCTCTCACTCTTGCATATTCCTGGCCATTTCCCAGTAAGATTGGCTGGATATCTTCTTGGCTCAAGAGTTTGGCTGCACGCAACTGGTTATTGAGGTTTCGGGTGTCAAATATCGCACCACGAGTTTTTATATCGTGCAAGCGCTCAAAGGCGATATTAAATTCCGGTGACAATAAATCCTCGCGACCGGCTGCTTTCATTTTATTCTGGTTATACCAGTTGGCATCACTGAGAGTCTGTCTTATTAACGCTATGCTTCCCATCAGGGAGTTGGGGTAGTCCTGTGGTGAATTGCCTTTATCAAAAGCCATAAAATGTCGACTTTGGGGATTATATATCAGTTGATTGCTATTCTTGTCCGCCAAAGACAGTGAAACACCAATTCCCCTGAATATTCCGTTAAGATGAGCACTCTGAACGCTGGTAAAGCCATTGCTTATCCAATTTGACGCGGCTTCTTTATCTGCCAATACATAGGAAAACCATTCTTTCTCTGCGTGAATAGCCCCATTTGCAGCCACAGCCCCTTTGGGGTTTATCCGATAGACAGGGCCTTCAATAGTTGCCGGCGATTCTGAATACTCAAAGCCATATTCGGCAAAGGGATCGATAAACCCCGGATAGATGGTGTAACCATTGAGATCTATCTTATAAGCATTTTGTGGAATTTCATTATTGGAAATAACTTGCTTTATCCGGTTATTTTCAATAAGCAGGGTAGCGTTATCCAATTGCTTACCCGGGGAGAGCATGAGTTTGGCGTGGGTTAAGGCGGTCAATCTCGGAGTATTGTCTGTCAGTTGCGTTTCATCGGCGTAGGCGCTGCAGGTCACAAGGCTGATAAACAGCAGTTTTGCGGCGGGGAAAGAGGGTTTCATCTGTTGTGGCTACCTTGTCATTATTCTTTTGGGGAAAAGTCACAGCTATCAGTAAAAAGATATGAATATCAGTATATATTCACTACTTTTTTACCAAAGAGTTACAGATATCCATAATACAAAAAGGTATCTGAGGCCGACGGGATACATGGCTGTGTGCTGATGCCCATAAAAGTTAACCCAGTCAAAATGTAAATGCCAAGGCGTAATTGTAAGGCTTTTTAACAGATGCCAGACGTCTATCAGACATAAAAAAGCCCCGACACTGTCGAGGCTTAAGTAAATAGATGCCTGATTAGATCAGGAAGTCATCCATTGAACGACCTTTGTCTACTTCGTTCTTGAATACAGTTGGCATACGGCCTTGGCCGGTCCAAGTAATAGTTTCACCATCTACAACGATTTTGTATTTTGGTGGGCGAGGAGCACGCTTCTTGGGAGCAGCCTTGGCGGCAGCAACATTACCCAGATCTTCAACAGACAGGCCAACGGCTTCCATCTGCTTACGGATATCTTCTATTTTAGAAAGACGTTCAGCTTGTGCCTTTTCTTCTTCCTTGGCTTCCTCTTCACGATCAATAATGATCTTATCCAATTTGGCAGCCAGATCGCGCAGATCTGCAACGCTCAACTCTTTTACTGCGGCCTTAAAACGACGACCGTGAGTCAATATATCAAGAAAATCGCTCATAAGTATTTTGGTCCCACGCTAATTTATAAATTGGGTTATGGTGAACATCGCTATAAATAATAGAAACTATAAGAGTCTGGATCAAATATTTTTACGCCAATTGACATTAATTTCTTTATTTAACTCAATTCTATGACCATGAAAGTTGCCAAGTGTTCAAAAAACTGGCCTTAAAGTGTGACAGAAGTGACAAACGAGCGTTTAAGTTGCTGTTGACGTTAACGTCAACAGCACGTAAAGTTGAGCCATCCTGTACTGATGGCCCTGGTATCATCGGTACGCAACCCACATTAGATACAAGGTGTAGGAAGGAAACCCTATGAAAGTATTGGTGCCAGTAAAACGTGTGGTCGATGCCAATGTGAAGGTCAGGGTCAAGGCCGACAACACAGGCGTTGAAACAGCCAACCTGAAAATGGCGTTGAATCCATTTTGTGAGATTGCGGTAGAAGAAGCCGTGCGTCTGAAAGAAGCCGGCAGTGCTTCTGAAGTTGTCGTTGTCAGCATAGGTCCCAAGGCGGCACAGGAGCAGCTGCGTACCGCACTTGCTCTGGGTGCCGACCGTGCCATTCACATCGAAACCGATGAAGAGCTGGTGCCCCTTTCTATTGCCAAACTGCTCAAGGCGGTGCAGGACAAGGAACAGGCGCAACTTATTCTGCTCGGTAAGCAGTCCATCGACGGCGATAACAATCAGACAGGACAGATGCTGGCGGCGCTCGCCGGTATGCCTCAGGCAACCTTTGCATCTGAAGTGAAGCTGGAAGGCGAAACTCTGCTGGTCACCCGGGAAGTGGATGGCGGCTTACAGACTCTGTCCATGCCTCTGCCTGCCGTGGTCACCGCAGATCTGCGTCTGAATGAGCCCCGCTATGCTTCTTTGCCCAATATCATGAAAGCCAAGCGCAAGCCGCTGGAGACCATGAGCATTGATGACCTGGGAGTGGCGCTCAAGCAGCACGTACAGGTGTTGGACGTAGCAACGCCGGCCAGCCGTCAGGCGGGTGTGATGGTGGCTTCCGTTGAGGAGCTGGTGGACAAGTTGAAAAACGAAGCGAAGGTGATCTAAATGGCCGTATTAGTAATAGCAGAACACGATAATACTAGCCTGAAACAGGACACAGCCAAAGTTGTCGCCGCAGCCAAAGCCATAGGGGGAGATATTCACCTCTTGGTTGCCGGTCAGGATTGTAAGGCCGCCGCCGATGCTGCCGCCAAGCTTGAAGGCGTCAGTAAAGTACTGCTGGCCGATAACCCTGCCTATGGTGCTCATCTTGCCGACAATATTGGTGAACTCATCTTGTCTCTGAGTGGCGACTACAGCCACATTCTGGCTGCAGCTTCAAGCCAGGGTAAGGACATACTGCCAAGAGTGGCGGCTTTGCTGGATGTGGCTCAGCTTTCTGAGATCACCAAGGTGATTGATGCCGATACTTTTGTCCGTCCCGTTTATGCCGGTAACGCCATGGCGACCGTTAAGAGCCTGGACGATAAGAAAGTGGCCACTGTGCGCGCCAGCGCCTTCGACGCCGTTGCCGAGACAGGTTCAGCTGAAATCAATCAGCTCGATAGTGTCTTTGACGCCAAGAGCAGCTTTGTATCCCAGAGCCTGACCGAGTCGGCTCGTCCGGAGCTTGGCAGCGCCAGAGTCATTGTTTCCGGTGGTCGCGGTATGGGTAGTGGCGAAAACTTTGCCATGCTGGAAGCATTGGCCGATAAGCTTGGCGCCGCCGTAGGTGCATCGCGGGCAGCAGTGGATGCCGGGTTTGTTCCCAACGACCTGCAGGTTGGCCAGACGGGTAAAATCGTGGCGCCAGAGCTTTATATCGCTGTGGGTATCTCCGGGGCGATTCAGCATCTGGCCGGTATGAAGGACTCAAAAGTCATTGTGGCCATCAACAAAGATCCTGAAGCGCCTATCTTCCAGGTTGCCGATTATGGCTTGGAAGCTGACCTGTTTGATGTTGTGCCTAAATTGAACGAGTTGATTTAATCTGTGATCTAGGTCACGATAGACGGCTTTGGGGTAGCATCCTCAAAGCCGTCTATGTTTTTATGTGCCTCACGCCTGACATCAGGCGTCCTGAGAAGTAGAGGCGCACTAAATATCAGTAGCGGTAAGCAGGGTGATTCCGTTTATGTATCGCGAAAGGATTTGGTGCCGAAGTGGTTGCGACTTATCAAGGTCCACCGCTGGGGCTGTTACCAAATAGGGGCAGCACTGCCATAGTATATTCTGTCGGGATGACAGATTGACGTTACTATGGAGCGCTACTGAAAGGACAGGTGCTACTCGGTATGCCATTGCCTTTTCCCACCAGTTCAGTTGCCCTCCATTCGTATTTAACGAAGAACAAGACTCAATGACACTAACAAGTTATGCCGACTCGGCACTCTCTTTGTTGCCGCCGGTTGTGGCAATTTTATTGGCGATCCTCACCCGTCGGGTGTTGTTATCGCTGGGGCTGGGGATATTGATTGGAGCCTTGTTGCTCAATCAATGGTCGGTATTGGACACCGGGGTTTATCTGGGGCAAAGGGTGCTTTCCCTGGTATGGGACGATGGCGCTTTCAATGCCTGGAACCTGTATATTCTGGGGTTCCTGGTGCTGCTGGGGATGATCACTGCGCTGATCACCGTCAGTGGCTCGGCCAGAGCCTTTGCCAACTGGGCCAGACAGCATATCCGTAATCGCCGTGATGCCAAGCTGCTGACCATGTTTCTCGGCTGTGCGGTGTTTATCGATGACTACTTCAACAGCCTGGTGGTGGGCAGTATCGCTAGGCCTCTGACCGACAGATACTATATCTCCCGCTCCAAACTGGCGTATCTTTTGGATTCTACCGCGGCGCCCGTGTGCGTTATCTCGCCGGTGTCCAGTTGGGGCGCCTATATTATCGCCCTTATCGGCGGCATTCTCACCGCCCACGGGTTTACCGAGACCGGACATCTGAGCGCTTTCGTGCAGATGATCCCGATGAACTTCTATGCCCTGTTTGCCCTGGCACTCTTGCTGTGCGTCACCTTTATGGAGCTGGATATTGGCGCCATGCGCAAACACGAGCTCAACGCCCGCAAGGGCAATCTCTATGATGAGTCCAAGGGGTTGCCCCCCGGTGCCAATGCCGATCTGCCCGAGGCGGAAACCGGCCAGGTGCACGGCCTGTTCCTGCCCATAGGTGTCTTGGTGGTGGCGACCTTCTATTTTATGGTTTCCAGTGGTGCCGATGCCCTGGCGGCAGAAAGCCTGCCTTTTAGTATCATAGGTGCCTTCGAGAAAACCGATGTGGGCTCGTCACTGTTTTTCGGCGCTTCCATCGGTCTGATGGTGACGCTGCTGCTGGCCTTTATCCAGAAGATTGAAGCCAAGATGATCCTCAAGGCACTCACCTCGGGTGCCCGTTCCATGTTGCCGGCCATCTATATTCTGATGTTTGCCTGGACCATAGCCGGGATCATAGGCTCACTGGAAACCGGCAAGTTTATGGCCAGTCTCGCCAGTGGCAATATTCCCTTTGCCTTGCTGCCGGCCGTGCTATTTATTTTGGCAGGGCTTACCGCCTTTTCTACCGGCACCAGCTGGGGCACCTTTGGTATCATGTTGCCGATTGCCGCCGATATGGCCATGGGCAGCCACAGTGGCATGATGTTGCCTATGCTGGCCGCCGTGCTTTCCGGGGCTGTGTTTGGCGATCACTGCTCGCCGATATCGGACACCACGATTCTGTCATCCACAGGTGCCAGCTGCCATCATATCGACCATGTGCTGACTCAGTTGCCCTATGCGGTCTTGGTAGCAGTTATTTCCCTCGGCGGCTATATAGTACTCGGCTTTACCGAGTCGGTAGGGCTTGGGCTTGCCAGCAGTTGTGTGCTGTTCATGCTGGGGCTGGTGTGGCTCAAGTGGCAGCAGCCCAAAAACAGTGCTGCCTAACCGGCCAATTAAAAAACGCTGCTTTGGCAGCGTTTTTTGTTACCTATATTTCAGGGCCATTGGAGTTGGAGGCATACTCTCGTCTTGGATATTCAGGCTAAATACCTATTGATTCAAACCGGCCTCGCCAATTATTTTTGTGGCAGCTCTATTGAGTTTTCCGTGATGATGCGAACCGATGCCGAGCGGGCAAACAGAGTCAAACTCGTCGCTATGGCCAGAACAATAATCGTCGGGACAATCCAAGCTGCATAGCAAGCGTATAAGGGTAGATATTGGTTCAAAATTGCATCCAGGCTGGCAGGCATACTGCCGAGAATATGCAAGGCGTCCAGAGCGCCAAAGATCAACGCAGCCGCTAAGGTTGCAAGTACGCCAGACATGGAGACAAGGCGCCGTAGCGGGGCAATCAACAACAAGGCAATCGCAATCGGATGCAGGGCTACCACGACGGGTTGGGTGATCTGTAAAAGTTGCTCCAGACCAATATTGGCAACCAATGCTCCAATTATCATGGTGACCAGCACACTGTTACGGTAAGACACGTTACTGAATGTGCGGCTATAAAACTCACTGCCGGCAGTCGTCACGCCGATTATCGTCGTCAGGCAAGCCAATATCATCACAGCTCCCAACAGCAAGGTACCTAAAATACCAAAATGTGTTGTGGTAAAGGTGGTCAGAATATCCCCGCCGTTACTGTATTCACCGACGCTGCTGGCGCCGATATAAGCCAGGGAGATGTATACCAGTGCCATAGCCACAGCGTACATCAAGGCGGCAATCAGGGTGTACCTGGTAATCGCCTTTGGCTGAGTGACACCCATACTTTTAATCGCGCGGAAGATAACCCATCCAAAACCGATAGAACCCAAGGCGTCCATGGTCATATATCCTTGAGTCACACCTTCGGCAAATGCGCTGCTTACATAGGCGCCGGTCGCCTGGGAAATTCCTTGACTCGGAAACAACAGCGCGGCGATAGCCATTGCCAGTAGGATAGCCATTAGCGCCGGTGTCAACCACTTCCCCAGGTTGTCGACCAGTTTGCCCGGATACAGGGAAAACAGCACAGCGATAATGCAGAAGATAATTGAAAAAGGACCCAGAGCGTTGTCCCCGAAAAACGGGCTAAAACCGAATTGGTAAGCGACTGTGATGGCGCGAGGAATGACAAATGCCGGGCCAATCACGATAAATACCATAATCCAGAACGTGGTAGCCAGAGGGCGGGGAAGTACTGAAGTCAGGTTATCGGAGCCCCCCACCAGAGCCACAATGACCAAAGCAAAGGCGGGTAAGCCCACACCGGCCAGTAGAAAGCCTGCCATGCCCTGAAACAGGTTGTCGCCTGCCTGATAACCCAAAAATGATGGGAAAATAAGGTTGCCGGCGCCTAAATACATGGCAAAGGTCATAAACCCCAAAGCGGCGATATTGCGTGCACTTAACATAGTCTTCCTCAAATATGTCAGCTTTGAAGTAACCAGCAAGTGAGCGTTTTGATGACTCTGCCAGCGACTCTCACTGACAGAAAATAAAAGATAATAGCCTGTCAGCCCCGGTTGAGTTCCAGAGAGAGCAGGAGGAGATTGGCGACGGTCACTTGTTGGCGACTAGGCTGCAAACAACTTGTGGAAGTGACCAATGACATACAAAATCCAGGCTGACAGAAAATACGGGAGGAGGCTCCTCCCTGCGTGGATACCTTATAAACCTATCTCTTGGAACCTGGCAAGCCTTAAATAGTGGATAGTGTGTATTTCAACATTTTCTCCACTCACAGGAATAAGCCACTAAAAATTCTTTAAAGAAACATTAACGATTCAATCCGACTTCGACAGGCCCCGGCATGCCTTCAGTCAGATGTCTTGAACGGCAAGTTGCTGTGCAAGCCACTCTCTACAAAAGAGAACGTCACGAGGACTTATTCGTACCTTCCTTAGGTATCACATGTCCATTTTCAATGGTTTGCAAAATAGACCCGGCCCCGATTACGGGGAGAATGATTGCCGGTGCTGGAAGTCGAATAGCTTGTCATAAAAAACACCTGAGCCGGAAGACTCAGGTGTTTTTTATGCTTAAGTCCGAGGTGTAATCTCGCCCCTCGGACTTAAACGGTTTTCAGCGCTCACTTATCAGAGCAGACCACGACGCTTGAGCAGGGCATCGGTTGTCGGCTCCTGACCACGGAAGTTTTTGTAAGCTTCCATAGGTGGCACGCTGTTACCCACTTCGCGGATAGTCTTGCGATACTTCATGCCGATATCCCGCTTCAGGCCGCCTTGGGTCTGTACATAGGCAAAGGCATCGGCCGCGAGGATTTCGCTCCACATATAGGCGTAGTAGCTGGCACTGTAGCCACCCGGGAAGGCATGGGCAAAGTAGGTCGACTTGTAACGTGGTGGCACGGCTTCAATGTTCAGGCCGTGCTTTTCAAGCGCCTTGGCTTCAAACTCGGCGACATTCTGCAGCGGTGCGTCCTTGTCCAGCGAGTGCCACTCCATGTCTACCAGAGCGGCTGCCATATACTCCAGGGTGTCGAAGCCTTGGTTGAAGCTGCGGGACTTCAGCAACTTGTCCAGCATCGCCTTGGGTAAAGGCTCGCCGGTTTGGTAGTGCTTGGCATAGTTGGCCAACACTTGTGGATGACCGGCCCAGTCTTCTTCGAAGGTGGATGGGAACTCGACAAAGTCACGGGATACCGCAGTACCGGACAGGCTGGGGTAGGTTACTTTGGAGAACATGCCATGCGTGCCGTGACCCAACTCGTGGAACATGGTGGTTACTTCGTCATAGCTGACGAAGGTGGCTTCGCCTTCCGGTGCCTTCTTGATGTTCATCACATTGACCACCACGGGCTTGTCGCCCTTGAGCAGGTTCTGGTTGACGAAAGAGCTCATCCAGGCACCGCCGCGCTTGCCTTCACGGGCGAAATAGTCGCCGTAGAAGATGGCCATGCTGCTGCCATCGGCATCGAACATTTCCCAGGCTTTGACATCAGGGTGATAAACCGGCAGATCCGGCCGTGGCTTGAAGGTTACCCCATAGAGTTGGTTGAGGGTAAAGAAGACGCCGTCTTCCAACACTCGATTGAATTCGAAGTAAGGCTTGAGGCTGGCTTCATCCAGATCATATTTCTCCTGGCGCACCAGTTCGGCATAGAAGGCCCAGTCCCAAGGCTTGAGCTGGAACTTGCCACCAGTCTTGTCGATCATCGCCTGGATATCGGCGGCTTCTTTCTGGGTGTTGGCGACAACGGCCGGCACCATGGAGCCGAACATCTCATAGACGGCCTCGGGTGTCTTGGCCATCTGTGGGCTCAGGCGGTAACTGGCCCAGTTATCAAATCCCAGCAGGGCGGCGCGTTCGGCGCGCAGCTGCGCCAGGCGGGCTACCAGAGAGGCAGTTTCGTTTTCACCTTCAAGGCCGCGATAGGCAGAGGCTTCCCAAATCTGTTTTCTCAGCTCTCGGTTTTTCAGCTGAGCCAGCACCGGCTGGCGAGTGGTGTTGGTGATACTGATGAGGTATTGGCCATCGAGACCGGCTGCCTTGGCATCGGCCGCGGCATTGCGAATGGCTGAGTCGGACAGACCGTCCAATTGAGCAACGTCAGCCACAGTTACGGCAATCTCTTTGTTCATCCGCATCAGTCGTTGCTGGAATTCGTTCACCAGCTTGGACTGCTCTTCGTTCAAGGCGCGGATCTGGGCTTTCTCGTTCTCGGTCAGCTTGGCGCCGGCGAGCACAAAGCGCTGGTGATACACCTCAATAAGGCGCACTTCTTCGCTGCTCAGGCCCAGTTGGTGGCGCTGAGAGTAGAGGCTGTCGATGCGGGCAAACAGCTCCGGGTTGAGATTGACGTTGTCTGAGTGGGCCGCCATCTTGGGCGCCATTTCACCCTGAATTCTACGCAGTTCAGGGTTGGAGTTGGAGCCGGTCAGATTATAGAAAACGCTTGAGGCGCGGCTTAGCAGTTCACCGGATTTTTCCAGGGCGACTATGGTGTTGGCAAAAGTGGGTTTCTCTGGGTTGTTGGCAATGGCCAACACTTCCTGGTAATGCTCGGCAATACCGGCTTCGAGTGCAGGCTTGAAGTGTTCATCTTTGATCAGGCGAAAATCCGGGGCCTGATATTGCAAGGTACTCTTGGCAAAAAGTGGATTGCTTTGAGTGGCTTCAGCACTTGCCAGATTTTTGTCCTGAGGCGTGTGAGTACTGCAGCCAGAAATAGCCAGTGTGGCGCCAACGGCCAGCGCCAGAAGAGATTTTCGCATTGTTATGACTTCCATCTTTAGTTATGAGTTTTTTAGCGCAACTTAGCACTTGTTGCTTAAAAGTGGCTGAATTTAATGTTTATAGCCTACATAATCGCGATGTTTGCAGGCCAGCAGCTTATTGATAAAGAAGTGTAACAAATTGATTTTAATGGGCAGATTCAGCGAATGCTGAATCAATGCTCAAGTTTGGCTGCATGGGGCATGCATCCTGTATTTATGTGGTAAAAAGTGTAAAATTGCGGCCGGAATTTTTCTCAGGGGAGAGCCGTTTTGGCGCAACTTTATTTCTACTATTCGGCGATGAATGCCGGGAAATCCACCTCTTTACTGCAGTCATCCTATAACTATCGCGAGCGCGGCATGCATACCCTGGTGATGACACCCGCCATAGATGACCGTTTTGGAGTGGGAAAGGTCGCTTCCAGGATCGGTATTGAATGTGATGCACGTATTTTTGCCCATGATGACAATCTGCTCGAGATGATCCGCGCCGAACATGAGCGTCAGCACCTGAATTGTGTGCTGTTTGATGAATCCCAGTTTCTCAGTAAAGAGCAGGTCAAACAGCTGGCCTATGTGGTCGACATCCTGGATATTCCTGTACTTTGTTACGGTTTGCGTACCGACTTCCAGGGCGAGCTGTTTGTTGGCAGTCAGTACCTGTTGGCCTGGGCCGACAAGTTGGTAGAACTGAAAACCATCTGTCACTGTGGTCGCAAGGCCAATATGGTGATCCGTCGTGATGGGGCGGGTAACCCGGTGCGTGAGGGTGAGCAGGTGGCGATAGGCGGCAATGAGAGTTATGAGTCTGTCTGTCGTAAGCACTACCGCGAATTGATTTGGGACTGATGCGAGGCGTTGCGTTTGCAAGCCCGAAGCGACAAGTTCAATAGTAAAAGCCCAGGCGAACAGCCAAAGATATAAATAAAGAGATAAAGAGATAAAGAGATAAAGAAAGGAAGCTTATGTCGTCAATTTCCCCTGCTGGAAGCCGTATATCCAGAAAGCGGTTACCGGGTTTGTTGCTGTTATTGCTGGGCTCAGTTTTGCCATTGCAGGCCGTCGCAGATAAAGCCGTTCCCGCCTCAGAAATTAAAGTGATTCAAAAGCTTATTTATGAAAGGAAGATGGCAGAGGCGGCGCCCAGACTGGATGCGGCCATAGAAAACTATCCGGACTCCGGGCGGTTGGCATTTTTGCTTGGGCAGCTTTATTACTTCAGCAATATCCCCAATTATCCCAAGGCGGTGGCGGCCTATGACAAGGCCGAGCCCATGCTGTCCAAGGACTCTGAACTGTATTTTTTCCGCGCCGCAGCCAAGGCTCAGGTGCTGTCCGCTTATTCCCAGCGTCTGCGTCCGGACTATGCCGGCGCTCTGGCCGATTACCGCAAAGCCGAGGCTTTGGGATCGGAGCGTGATCTCAGGTTGGATATTGCCAGGACACTCTATGAAACCCGGGACTATCCGGCAGCGCTGGAGCAGATAAACCGCTATCTCAATAACAAGCCTCAGCTTTGGGCCGATGGCCAGATGCTCAAAGGCAATATCCTGGCACAAATGGGCCAGCATGAGGCGGCGCTCAAGAGTTATCAACGAGCCGCGAGACAGTATGACTATCTGGATAAGCTGCAGTTTTATCAGGCCGTCAGCTTGCGGGCGTTGGGGCGATCCGATGAGGCTATGGCGCAGCTCGATAAGGGATTAAAGCGTCAGGGCCGTGCGTATTTTCAGCTTGTCTATCTCAAAGCCATGCTGATCTATGAGCAGAAACAATACCAAGAGGCCGCCCTGTTGTACCAGCAGCTGATTGAAAGGCGTCGCGACTGGGCCTTACCCTTACTGGGCTATTACAACAGCTTAAGCCAGATTGGCGAGGCGCCCATCAGCATCAGCCATATACTGGATCTGGCACTCGAGCTTGACCCTGAAGTGGTGATCCACTTTCATCAGCAGGACCTGTTGCGGCTGTAACGCCCGGTGGCCAGTTACTCGGGAATATCCAACTGGCGCTGGGAAGATGCTTTGCGCTTATAAGCCAGATCCAGGCTGGCCAGCTCGCCATGAATGGCCAACAGCGCCTGGGCCAGTTGATAGATAAGCCAGCTGTAACCACTGAGTGCGAAACCTTGATGGGCCGCTTCCGGCGAGTCATCGCTCGGCTCAGATGGCAGTTGTTTAAGCAGCTGTTGCTGCAATTGATAGCCGAGTCCCAGGGGGAGTTTGGGGCAGTCGGGTGTGTTGCCGGCCACATAGTCCGCCAGATAGGCAAACTCTCGCTGTAGCCCGCTGGCTACCTGTTTGACTCTGGCATAGGCCTCATCCTCTTCGGCCTTCCAGCGGGTGAGCAGCAGTAGCTCCAAAAGCGTGATCACCCTTATCTGTTTGTTGGCCAGCTCGGTCAGAGTAGCGGCCTCTTTCTTCAAGGTTTGGCTTTCCCACTCCAGCGAAAACAGCAGTTTTTTCTGCGCCAGCACCGCCTTCATTGCCGTTTCCAGCGACTTACGGGCATTTTCCGGCTCTTCCTGGCCGGCATTGAGATGTTGCTCCAGCACTTGGGTCATGATTTTCAGTGAGCTTGCCAGTTGGGCCCGCCAGTCCTGTTTGGCCTTGATTGGCAGCACAAACAGGGATACCAGCACGGCAATCACGCAGCCGATGAGAATATTGGCGGTGCGCCATAAGGCTTCCGAGGTGTCGTGGTTGGCGTCACCTATCACTATGATCATGGTGAACCCAGCCACCAGGTAGGCATAGCTGTAGCGGCCGGCATTGATATAGCAGACTATGCTGACCCCGAGGATCAGTAAGCCCATCAAGTCCCAATAGCCGCCCATGGTGATCACCAACAAGACCCCATAAGCCGAGCCCAAGCAGGTGCCTATGGCCCGCTGCAGCGATTTTTCGATAGCGCCGCCCACTTGTGGCAGGCCCATCATGATGATCACTATGGTGACCATGCTCCAGACAAAGTGAGGCAAAGACCAGATGGCGTTGATGGCGGCGGCAATAAACAGCGCCAAGGCCAGTTTTACCGTGTGTACGGCGCGGGAATGGCGATAGATAAAATCGGCGAAGGCGGAGGCTCTGGCAAACAGGGGCATGGCAGTGTCTCAAAAAGCGTATGGGTTGACCGTCAAGGGCAATTATGACAGAGATGAATCGCGATGGAGGCGACGGTGGCCGCGAAAGGTGCAAACTGGGAGCCACAATTGCCTGACGGCAAAGCCTTTATGCGCTGGATCACAGCTTGTCCCCTTGTGGCATCATTCGAATGTGGTTTTTTGCCTGGGGCAGGTTTACAAGAGGAGGCCCGGGTTAGATCCAGCGTCTGACTCTCTGACAATAGGCGCGGTAGGGATCACCAAAGAGTTGCTGCATCGCCCGCTCTTCGGGAAGGATCTGAAAGCGCTGTAAATAGGCAATAAACAGGGCGACCAAGAGCAGCAGCCAGAGTGAGTTGAGGAAAAATGTCTGCGCCAGCAGCAAGAACACAAATCCCAGATACATGGGATTGCGTGAGCAGCGATAAATCCCCGAGGTTACCAGCGCTGAACTTTGCTCCGGCACCCTGGGATCCGGTGTCGTCCCATGGCGTTTGAAGCTGAGCACTCCCGCCAATGGGATAATCAGCCCGGCCGCCAACAGAGAAAAAGCAAGGCTCAGGCTGAGGCTGGAAGGCAGGCCGGAAGAGGGCAGCCAATAGGACGTCAGTTGCAGCAAAAGAGCAAACAGCAACAAGAGAGCCAGGGGCGGCAGTTTCTTTTCCAGTCCAGACATGAATGATGCAGCTGTGAGTATTAGATGCCGCTTAAGATGACACGGCCCAAGCTGTGAATACAAGCACTAAATACAAGTTGTTAACGCCTGGGGCTCTTGCCAGGGTGATTCCTTGCCATGAAGCTATTTAGGCGCTGCGGTTTCCTTGCTTGAGCTGTTTCATAAACTGCATAAAGTGAGGCCGAAACTCATCGAAGAGTGGATTTTTACGTTGCTCCAGCATCACTTCACTGAAGAGTTTAAGGCCAACGGCAAAGGCGGCAGCCTGATCTTCATCAAAGTCCTGTCGCTGTTTGATTTTGTCCACTATGGCAAAGATATCGTCGTGATTGCCGACTTCGAATTTGAGTGCCTTTTGATAGTTTGATGGCATACCGTTTTGATCTTCGAGATGCTCGACACTGATACTGTATTTGTGTTGTTTCATTGAGGACTCCATTGACTAGAGGCCGCCGCGCGGCAGTGGCGTGGATATGAACCGGGACAGCATTGCAAAAGCGCAGCGAATAAACACTTTAACTGTCAGGGAGCTCTCAAGGATAAGGGATTTGCCTAAATTTACATGCCAGAGTGCCAGCAGCGGCCGGGTCGCGTGACATAGATTTCCCGGCAGCGGCTCTGAAACCGTTCAGGCAACAATGCTGGCAAGCATTGGCTTGGTGAGCCAGCCGGGATAGGTGCTGCCTATCTGTTTTTCATCAGGGTATCGTAGAGGTGCTTGGCGCAGGCAAAGTTGGGGCCTACGTCTTCCCGGGTGCCGTCTGAGCCGTGATCGTTATCCAAACGCCAACTGAACATGCCCCGCAAGCCATTGTGAATGGCGAACTCAGTCCACTGCTCAACTTGTTCGAGCGGGGTTTGTACCCGGGAGTTTTCACTGCAGACTCCGCCCATCAATATCTCGGCTTTTAAACCGGCATCAAGCCAAACCGCAGCATCGCGGGCGGTATTGATGGAGGAGTAGTCCTGCATTTCCACCGCATCGACATTATCGTTAAAGGCCTGGATAGCTCCCTCTCCGTAGAGGTAACTCGGCCCTTCCCCGGGCCAGGGGACTGAAACGGCAATTCCGAGACCGGCAGCACGAAATTCAGGCCCCAACTGAGTGACGAATTCGGCCACTTGCTTCATCGCCTCTCTTTCTTCGGCGTCTATGTTTATCCCTGTGTAGTGATTGTCCTTGAGCCAGGAGACAATATTGCGGGTAGAGAGATTGTTGTCACTCTTGTTACTGGCAACGCTTGCCTGTATGCCTTCACTGCCAATTCCGGCATAAAGCTCGATACCCGGCGCTTGAGAGAGCAGCTGATCTTTGATGGCATCGGCATATTTGCCACTCATTTCAATACAGTAACCACCAGAGTGAATAGCCGACAACTGGCCGAATGCCAGGCTGTAGCGACTGGCAAGGTGCAACGGGACCAGGTTGTTGACCAGATTATTCAGGCCAACAGGATTCCAGGTATCGTACCAGGTAGCGATTTCAAAACCTTGGCTTATTTGTGAGTTCATAGACTGTCCTCCATGACATGGCTGAAGTGGCGATAACCTTGGGCTTCCTTGTCTTTGTGTTACTGCCGGTTGCCGGGAATATGCCGGGTCACAAATCTATAGTCGATGCTGTCCATTTAAGCAATCTGGTCCAGCCTGTAAGCCTTGCTTGTCAGTATCTGTGTCAGTTCATGGACTTACACAAAAAGACCCGGCCAAATGGCCGGGTCTGTCATTGATAGCTGCGTGATTCAAGTGAGATCAGAAGGGGGCGTCGATATCCACCACATTGATCAGCTTGAGGTTGACGAACTCTTTCAGTCCTAAGTCGATCAATTCGCGGCCATAGCCGGAGCGGCGGATACCGCCAAAGGGAAGATCGGCCTTGACCATGGTGGGGTGGTTGACAAACATCATCCCGGTAGAGACTTGTTTGGCTACCGCCAGACCGCGTTGTTTGTCGGCGGTGAATACCGAACCACCGAGGCCGAAGGGAGAGTCGTTGGCAATGGCAATCGCTTCCTGTTCATCTTTGGCCTTGAGGATCATGGAGACAGGGCCAAAGAACTCCCAGTAGTAAGCCGGGTTGTCCGGGGTGACATTGGTGAGTATGGTCGGCTGCACAAAGGCGCCTTGCTCCGGCACTTTGGGGCCGACTTCGGTAGCCGTGGCACCATGCTCAACCGCTTCACGAATTTTCTGCTTCACTTCATCTGCAGCGCCCTGGGATGACAGTGGGGCCAGGGTAGTATTAGGATCCATGGGGTCGCCGGCTTTAAGCTTGGCCACACCTTGGGTATAGCCTTCCATAAACTTGTCATAGATGGCTTCCACCAGGATCATTCGCTTGGATGAAACACAAACCTGACCCGCATTCCAGTGACGGCCGAACACCGCCCAATCTATGGTTTTCTCGAGCTCGGCATCTTCCAGCACGATAAAGGCATCAGAGCCGCCCAGCTCCAGGGTGGATTTTTTCAGCGCCTTGCCGGCCTGGGATGCGATAACGGCGCCGGCACCTTCAGAGCCGGTCAGGGCCACGCCATGCACCTTGGGTGAGTTAATGATCTGTTCGATTTGATCCCGGGTGGCATACAGGTTTTGGAAGGCGCCCTGCGGCAGCCCGGCATCACGCATCAGGCTCTCAAAGGCGGCGGCGCACTGAGGCACATTGGAGGCGTGTTTCAGCAGCAGGGTATTACCGGCTGAAAGCTGTGGTGCCAGGATCCTGGCAATCTGGTAGTAGGGGAAGTTCCATGGCTCAATGGCCAACAATACCCCCAGAGGTTCATTGACTAAAAGGGCTTCCCCTTCGGCGGGATCGGCCACCGGCAGTTTCTGCGGTGCCAGCAGTCTCTCGGCATGCTCTGCATAGTATTCGAGGATTTGTGCCGACAATTCTACTTCGGCCTCCGCCTCTCCAATGACTTTACCCATCTCCAGAGTCAGCAGCTCTGCATAGCGGCGCTTGCTGTCTCTGAGTAGGGCTGCAGCCCGATTGAGTATTTCAGCCTTGGTGGCAAAGGGCGTATTGCGCCAGCTCAAGAAGGCCTGGTGGGCCGATTCAATCGCCTCGGTGACTTGGGCGTCAGTGGCGTTGGGGAATTCTTTGATGAGCTCTCCTGTGAAGGGATTGATCGTTGCATATGCCATGTGTTCCTCCCAGCGTTGCAAGTAATAGGGTATTGATGCCAACTCCTGGCATCGGGTGAAAATGTTTGGATTTATCGTGGATTCCGGCCCTCAGAGGCGAGTGGCTGGAAATAAAGCTCAAACCTTTCTACTCCTTAAATGGCGATAGTTGTGTGATGAGTGTCACGCAAATCCCCGGGGTTCTGCCGGCCGGTGATTTTTAATCCTTTTTTGTTAGGTCTTTGTTTTTAAAAAACTTAAAAACATCTTTGACTAACAAAAATGTAACCTTGGGCCTTGCTGTTATTTAAAGAAGGCTGCAAACCAACTCGCGGAGGGTTTGCAGCTCTGGCTGTTGTCAGTCCTGGCGGCGATAGCGCTCGGCCATGGCGTTGGCAGCTATCATCGCCTGATAGACATCATCGACGCTGATAGCCATCGGCATATTGCCCATGGTATCGCCTTCGGCGCAGGCGATTTCGGCGACCTTGCGCCACTCTTCTTCGCAAAAGTGCTTCAGCCCCATATCTGCCAGAGTCAGCGGCAATCCAGCGGTTTTAATGATGCGGACAACATTGTCTATTTCACTCTGTGGAGCGTTTTCCAGCACCAGTTGGGTCAAGAGGCCAAAGACCACCTTCTCGCCATGTTGGGCGCCATGCAGCTCGGCAACCGCCGACATACCATTGTTGACCGCATGCGCTGCCGCCAGGCCACCGGCTTCGGCGCCGACACCGCTTAAATAGATGGTTGCCTCTATGGTTTGCTCCAGCGCCGGGGTGACTATCTTGTTGTTTACCGCATCCATGGCGGCGGCAACGTTTTCACTCAGCAGTTGATAGCACAGCTGCGCCAGTCCAAGGCCGGTACGCGAGGGCTTTTTCAACACCAGGTTAACGCCATCGGCCTGATAACAGGCCCTGGCTTCAAAGTAGGTGGCCAGGGCATCACCTATACCCGCGGCAAAGAAACGCGCCGGTGCGGCGGCGATGATGCTGGTGTCGGCAATCACGGCATCCGGATTCTGTGGCAGGAATAGATAGCGTTCAAACTCACCCGCTTCGGTATAAATCACTGACAGAGCCGTACAGGGAGCATCGGTTGACGCTATGGTGGGGTAGAGAACGACGGGGTGCTTAAGGTGAAAGGCAACGGCCTTGGCGGCATCCAGGGTCTTACCGCCGCCGACACCCACTATTACGTTGGCATGAGCCTGCTCAGCCAGGGCGGCAAGCCGCTGGATCTCGGCTTCACTGCACTCGTAGTTGAATTTTTCCAGTTGGTTGCTGATGCCATTTTGCTCAAGACCCGTCAGGGCTTCATCCTCAAGCCTGCCGAGAATAAACTCATCGGCAATAATAAAAGCATTGTCGCCGAAGTCATGCACATATTCGTGCATTTGCGACAATAACCCTTTGCCAATAATGAACTTTTTGGGAGATGTGACGGTACGTGGAACTGCTGTGCTCATATGGCCTCCATTACATTCAGACTCGGATCCTTGTTCAAAGAGACTCTATCACAGCCAAGATTTAAAGCTATGGCGCAACTGTCTGGTTTTTGTTGTGTTGGTGGCAATAAAAACTGGCTTTTGGTTTGAATGGCTAATTGAATAACTGGGATTTTTCTTTTATCTGGTGAGTCTGTGGCGCCAGTGGTCAAGTCCTTGGCGGGCAAGGGGAGAGCGGCGGCAAGTTGTTTGCAGCCACCGTCTTTTGCAGGAATGACGTTCGGCCGCTATCCATTTCCTTTAGGAGGGGATTGACGGCATTGGTTCAGCAGGGTTTGCAAGTGGCCACCGAGCTGCTGATCCTTGATATCAGTGCCGTTTTTCAGTAGCTGTTCGACATCTGCCAAAGCCTTGTCTATTCCCTGGGATTCGATAAGTGTGCTGACATAGGCGGCGAGATCCGCTCCCTTATTCAGCAGTGCGGCTGCATTTTCAAAACTAAAGCCCTGCTCAAGTAATTGCTGAATTTGGCCGAGCAGCTCGCTGACCCTGGCGGGCTCGGCCAATACGCCATCGACCTGGATCAGCTCACCAAGCGGATCGCGGCTGAGCTTTTCAGCGACGCAGGCGGTTACCGAGCTGACCTCGGCGCTGCGATTGATGGCCTCCAGACCTTGAGAGCGGATCTGCTCAATGGCTTGTTGCAACTCTTGATCTTTGGCGAGCCACTGCTGCTCCAGTTGCGCCTTTTCATCTGCGGCAAACCAGCCGCAGCCGGAGAGTGTGCCAAGGGCCAGGGCCGAAAACATCCAGAGAGCGGTTTTGGGGTTAGGGAAATACTTGCCTAAGGTGTTGGCTAGCTTCATTCACAGGACTCCTGCAAAGATTCTCAGAGTTCACAGTATCCGCCATCAGCCTTAAGCCGGGCTGAACAGCTTTGAGTCCTTGATACGGTTTGCGCGAACGCAGGCTCGGCAGTGAGGTCAAAAAGATAGACAGGGAGCCTTGGCTCCCTGCCTTAAAGATTAAAGCCCGGCGAACGTAAAGGGCTTGGCCGTGACAAAGTCCGACAGCGCGTTACCTGAGTAAATGCTGTTGTTGTTGATGGTCAGCTTTTTCACATCTTGCTGTTTATTGAAGTCGATGCCCTTCATATCGACCCAGAAGGTGTTGGGGGTTAAGGCGGTTTCAAAGTAATACACCCGATTTTTATGATCCGAGACCGAGCGCCAACGGGTCGAAGAGATATTCGGTTCAGTCTCGGAAGCTATACCGAAAGGCACAGAGGCGTTACGAATGACGCTGAAGGCGCCGGCAACCGCCACCCGGGTATTGGCTGTCTTGGGAATGGCATCCATATAGAAAGAGGCCCTGACAAACCGGTCGGCGGCGCGGTTGGTTCCCGGCAACATGGTAAAGCCGCCAATCTGTTGCCAATACTGGTTCAGTGCCAGTTGCTGCTCGAAGATGGGGGAGTTGGTCATGACCCGGTACTTTTGGTCGTGATGGATCACCAGCTTGCCGTCTATGTACTCGAATATGGCACTGTCACCGGCGGCATCGGAAATCGACAGATGCAGGGTGGCAAAACGTTGGGTACCGGGAATATTGGCGGAAACCACTACAAAAGGCTCGGCTCTCAGTGCATCGACGGCTTCGGCGACAGTGGCAAAGTTATCCAGCACATATTGCACCCAGGCAGCGACCGACAAGCCTTTTCGTTTACCCTGGTACTCGGGATAACTCGACTCTGCCAGCCATAACAGATTGGCCACCAGGCCCTTCTCGTTCATGCCGTCGGTGCTGGAGATATCAAAGGCGCTGGTGACCAGGCTGCCGTAGCGTGAAGTCCAGGTGACTGAGTTGTCGCCGACTGCCCCATGGCGCTGCATGCCGCGGGGAAACAGCCAGAGGCTCGCCGGGATTTCGTCGCGCCAGTCCATGGAGCGGGCGGTGATCACCAACTGCTCTTCGCCGTGATAGACGGCGCGGGTGCAGGCCTGCGCCGTAGTGCCGATAACCAGCATGAAGGCGCTGCTGATTAAGGTGATGAGTTTCCGATTCATAGTGACTTCCCTGTTTGATTGCTAAAGAGAGTTAAAGGTGTTGAACGCGTAATGGCAAGCCGGGTTGTTAATCCTGGCAATTATCTCAAGTGAAACAACGCCTCCAAACCTGGGTTTTCTGTGTCTTCCCCCGGATGATACAGGTAGCAGCTGATGCGGGCATAGTTATCCAGATCGCCGCGCCACAGGCAGCTGGCTTCAATATCCCGCTCTTGTTGCTGAAAACGGATCCTAAGCACCTTGGCATCGCCGTTCAGCACCGGCTCTATGGCTGCTGTTCCTTGAATGCTTAAGCCTTCTATCTCCCGGCGCACCTTAAGTTCGCCGTCCTGCTCATAAATGCTCATCTTGCCCGTGTAGCTGGCATCTGAGTCAATGGCTTTGCCAACCAGCTGATAATGGCCCTGCAGATACTGCATAAAAAGCTCATCTACTTCGGCAAATGCCGCAGGCGCCAGGTAAAGGGAAAACAAGGGGAAAAACAATAGTGCCAAACGGCGAATAAACGGGTTATTCATTGACCTTCCTTAGATTTGTATATCTATAGCTATAGCTTGGTGCATCTTTGCTGCCGCTCTAGCAGCCCACTTACCGCTTTGATTGTTTCAGGGCCTTGTTGTGGTTGAAGTCGGCAGCGGCGCTTATCAGTGCCTTGAAAGCCGTTTCATCCAAGGATTGGCCCTCGGTAATATCTATGGCTCTACGCTGTTTGCCCTCAAGACCTGCATTAAACAGCTTGTGGGGATCCGGCAGCGAAGCGCCATTGGCAAATGTCAGTTTCAATTTGGCTTTGTATGACTCGCCGGTACAGAGTATGCCTTGGCTTGACCATACAGGTACGCCGGACGGGTTCGTTGGCTTTACCCATTTGCACTCTTCAACTACCTCGGGAATAGCTGCCTTGATAAGTTCGCGGATATGGCCAAGCATCTCGGCGCGCCAGCCGCCCAGGGCGGCAATCTTGTGGTCGATAGAAACACTACCGTCGGTTTGCTGCAATTTTTTGTCCATTTGTGTTCTCCCTGGCTCGCTTGCGAGTGCGAGCCTGACTCTGTGTTATCTGGCAGCAGGATAGACCAAGATGGACAAAGCTGCTCCAGCGAACGTCGATTCAATGGTCGCCAAGCAGTCTTGCAATCGCCTGCTGCGCCGCCGGTGCACACTTGATGATACCCACCATGTCTATCCAGTCCAGGCTTTCTATCTCGGCGGCGGTAATGATGTCGCCACTAAAGCCCGAGCTGAAACAATGCATGGTCAGCTCAGTGTTCTCGAAGCCGAAGGCCTTATCCGTAATGCTGAACCTGTGGCAAATGGTGTCTTGCTGCAGATCTATGCTGAGCTCTTCCTTCAACTCCCGAGTCAGGGCTTGTTCAAGGGTTTCACCCGGTTCAGGTTTGCCGCCGGGAATAAAGTACTTATCTTTGCCCTTGGATTTGACACACAAGACTTTACCGTCTTTTTCATATAGCCAGGCTACACTTTGCAATTGTTTCATGGGGTTCCTTGTTTACAACTAAAACCAAATCAATAACTGCCAGACTTTCCCCAGCAGACTCGGGAAGAGTCGCGGCAGTAACAGCGCAGTTAGGGCAAATACTGCCAGTGTCAGCCACCAACCCTGGCTGCCGATAAAGGCTTGGCCGTTGCTCCACAGGGCCAGATGTTTATTGGTTGCCAACCAAAGCAGCGCCGCGGTCGGCACGGCAAACACCAGAGCGGCCAGTTGCCCCATGAGCAGGCCAACAAGCCAACCGGAGTGGGTCTTGCTGTGCGCAGTTGATGACCCTTTGCCGCTGTTTCTATTTCGTGAGCTATGTTTCATGGGCGATGCTTTATTGACCGTGTGTTATGGACAGTTCATGCTCTCTATCTTTGCTCTTTATATGAGAACAAGTGCTGTGGTGATTGCCCCTTTGATCTCTTTGGGGCGGCAAAATACTGCTGCGGTTGGATTAGTTTAACCCCCAACATATTGGCCAAATACTGCTCCAGAAACACCTTGTGACTGGCACCGACTATCACCAGCACCCGGCCTCCAGGGTTAGCTGCCACCACGCGCATGATGTGCGAGCTCATGTTGAGATTGCGTATCTCCCAAAGGGCAACCCGGGAGAGCGCCGCATCCTGGGTTAAATCTTTATCGATAAACAGGCTCCACTCCTGGTCAATGACGGCCCTCTGGTACTCCTGGCTGTTTAGCCAGAAAAAGAGCGGCAACCAGTTGCCTGTCTCAAGCGCCTCTGTCTTTAGCCTTTGTGGCTTGTTGATATAGTCGCTTTTGGCCAGAGCGGCGGCATGAGGCGACTGATTGTAAGACTCAAGCAGCCGCGCTTCGATGGGGCGGTAGAGATCTTTATCCAGATGATCATCTATCGGATAAATGCGCTTGAGCTTCAATGCCATGGCCAGGTTATTGCCAAGGGTGTTTTTCTCGTTATTGCTCGCGGCGAGTTGCTCCAGATAGTGCCGCAACTCGGTGGAAATCGTTGGGCTCGCCGCGGTTTTGTCCAAATAATGCCAGTGCAGCAGGGCTATCTCTTTGTGATAGGCGGCAACGGCCAACTTGATGAGCCTTGCTCGCTGCACAGGTTCAAGGCTGGTCTCGTCCAATAAGGGCTCCAGACTCTCAAGCGCCTTTTGCGCCGAGAGCCGCAATTCCTGCTGCTCCTTTATCGCCAACGCCAGAAATCTTTGTCCCACAAAATGATCCAATACAGTCTGATACTCGCCTGAGCCGTTGATCATGGTGGCGATATCCTGTGGCCGCAGTGACTCTACAGCTATGGCCGTAGGCTGGTAACGGGAGAGTGGCTCAAGGATCGAGGATAGAGAGCAGCTGTCCAATTGCTGTTTGATATTGCTCAGGTGCAGGCTGCCAAGCACCATCACCTGGGTTTGCAGCTTACTCTTGGCACTGAGTTGTTGCAGTGCACTCTTTGTACTCTCTGTGCCTAAAGCGGCAGCTTCTGTGGCGGTTGCATGAACTTGGGCAATACTCGATGCCGCTAGGCAGGCAAGAAGAAGCAGTACTTTGGTGGCCAAATTGAGTCTCCAAATTATGATTGTTTTTTTTACCCTATATCCGTGTTGGATACGAGCTGCATCGGACTAAGGGGCTTTGCAACATCGGCTGGGCAGTATTTTGGGGTTTCACTAAGAGGGGAGAGAGCCCGACTTTCCCTGTCGCATGCAGCTGCCTGATGTAACAGGCAGAGAATCGAGCCTTAGTCGTAGCATCCAAGCTCTAAAGTATAAAAGCGTTAGCCGCTCTTGACTGGCGTCAGATTCGCGTCAAGCCATCCATTGCCAATGCCGTTTCAGGTTAATGGATAGCCACTGTGTATACAAGAGGGGATACAAGAGTGTATAGACCGGGAAATTGGTAAACACTTTGTTCGGGGACATGGCTTACAGGCCAGCCTGCTGTGTTGTGCTTCTTGCAAAGGACTAGGGCCATTTGCTGCGAACCACGCCTTGCATACAGGCCTGTAAGTCGACGCAGAGCACACATGGGACTTGTTCGCACCTTCCTTAGGTAGTGCATTTATTTTCTAAGCGCAGGTGAACTTTGACCTTCCGGAGCATGGTTAGTAACGCATTGCGTTGGCTACGAACGAGAGGCATGGACGCCGAACTGGCTCATACTCAGGGAAGTGTATGGCCGAGACATAGCCTCGAGGGATAATGAGCCAGCTCACCCTCCTTGGTTCGTGCTCGAAAGCACCTTGCTCTAGCTACGCAACTAGCTACGCAACTAGCTATGCAACTAGCTATGCAACTCGCGCCGCGTCACAGATGTGCCAGTGCGAAAATTTGCGGCAGGTAATGAGAAAATCCACCGCCGTAAGCCCTGCAAGTGTTGGTGGGGGAATTGTCCCTGTTGACTGAATACAAAAACACCCGCAACGGCGGGTGTTTGGGATATCACATCTCTGCGGGGGCAAAGGGTCTGATTTACAGTGCCATCTCTGGCACATGTTCCGGGACGATAAGCTTGCCGGCGGTTTTGGCAACTATCTCCTCGACACTCACACCTGGCGCCCGCTCCAGCAGGTGGAAGGCGCCGTCCTTGATTTCGATAAAGGCCAGGTCTGTCAGTACCCGCTTGATGCAGCCATAACCCGTGAGCGGCAATTCGCATTTACTCAGCAGTTTGGAGTTGCCGTGTTTGTCGGCGTGCATCATGGTGACTATGATATTGTCGGCACCGGCCACCAAGTCCATGGCGCCGCCCATGCCTTTAACCAGCTTGCCGGGGATCATCCATGAGGCGATAGAGCCTTCGACATCCACCTCGAACGCGCCCAGTACCGTGAGATCCACATGCCCGCCACGGATCATGGCGAAGCTCTCGGCGCTGGAGAAGAAAGACGCGCCCTTGACGGCGGTAACGGTTTGCTTGCCGGCGTTGATCAGATCCGGATCTATAGTGTCTTCGGTGGGGAATTCACCCATCCCCAAGAGGCCGTTTTCCGATTGCAGCATCACCTGCATGCCCTCGGGGATATAGTTGGCCACCAGAGTGGGGATACCTATCCCCAGGTTGACGTAGTAACCGTCTTTGAGTTCCTTGGCGACGCGTTGGGCCAGTTGTTCTCTTGAAAGTGCCATTTTGCTCTCCTGCCCTTATGCCTGTTTGACTGTGCGCTGTTCGATACGCTTCTCGAACACACCCTTGATGACGCGATCCACATAGATTCCCGGGGTGTGGATATGATCCGGGTCCAGCTCACCCGGCTCGACTATCTCTTCCACTTCCACCACTGTTATCTTGCCGGCGGTGGCCATCATGGGGTTGAAGTTGGCGGCTGTCTTGCGAAATACCAGGTTACCCATGGTATCGGCCTTCCAGGCGCGGATCAGCGCGAAGTCGGCGGTCAGTGCCTCTTCCAGCACATAGTGGCGGCCATTGATTTCGCGGGTTTCTTTGCCTTCGGCCACAGGGGTGCCGTAGCCGGTGGCGGTAAAGAAGGCGGGGATCCCGGCGCCGCCGGCGCGGATCTTCTCCGCCAGAGTGCCTTGCGGGGTAAGGATCACATTGAGTTCGCCACTGAGCATCTGCCGCTCAAAGGTGGCGTTTTCACCCACATAGGAGGCGATCATTGTGCTTATCTGCTTATGTTGCAGCAGCAGCCCCAGCCCGAAGTCGTCCACCCCGGCGTTGTTGGAGATGGCGGTCAGGCCGCTGACGCCCAGCTTGACCATTTGATTGATAAGACCTTCGGGAATGCCGCAAAGGCCGAAGCCGCCCACCATGACTGTCATATCATTGGTGAGACCTGCGAGCGCTTCGTCGTAGCTGCCGACGACTTTATTGAGTCCTGCCATAGTGATGTCCTTGCTGTTTATTATCTGTCGTTATACTGCTTATCTGTTGTTCCGCCTGGAAGCCTTAAGCTCCCAGGGCTCTGGCCACTTTTGAACTGGTTTGCCGGCCAAGCTGCTGGCTTATCTGCCGTCCGGCCTGGGCCAGTTTGTTGAGATCTATGCCTGTGTCTATACCCATACCATGCAGCATGTAGACAAGATCTTCACTGGCCAGATTACCGGATGCGCCTTTGGCATAGGGGCAGCCACCGAGTCCGGCGACCGAGGTATCTATTACACTGACGCCGGTTTCCAGGCAGGCGAGAATGTTGGCCAGCGCCTGACCGTAGGTATCATGGAAGTGTAGCGCCAAGCGCTCTACCGGTACGCGCTCGGCCACGGTTTCCACCATTTTGCGGGCCTTGAGCGGTGTACCTACGCCTATGGTGTCGCCGAGGGATATTTCATAGCAGCCCAATTGATGCAGAATGTCGGCGACCCGAGCCACTTCTGCCGGGGCGATTTCACCATCATAGGGGCAACCCAGTACGCAGGAAACATAGCCACGAACCCGAATGCCTTGCTCCTTGGCCCGGCTCAGCAGGGGCTCGAAGCGGGCGATGGACTCTTCGATGGAGCAGTTGATGTTCTTCTGGCTGAAGCCTTCGGAGGCGGCGGCAAATACCGCCACTTCATCGGCGCCGGCATCCAGCGCCAACTCCAGGCCCTTGAGATTGGGAGTCAGGGCGCTGTAGCAGACGCCGGCGCGGCGTGAAATGCTGCGTAGCACCTCGCCCGAGTCTGCCATTTGCGGTACCCACTTGGGCGACACAAAGCTGGCGGCTTCGATGCGTTTCACCCCGGCATCGGCCAGGGCTTCAATCAGGGCTATCTTGGCCTGAGTGCTGACCGAGGTTTCATTTTGCAGGCCGTCTCTTGGGCCCACTTCAAACAGGCTTACCTTGGGAGGCAGCATTTTTAAGCCTCCTTGAGTTGTTCGCTGAGCTCCAGCAACTGGGCGCCATCGCTGACTAGTTCGCCGGGCTGGAAGAAAAACTTACTCACAGTGCCATCGAAAGGCGCGGCTATGGTGTATTCCATCTTCATCGCTTCCATCACCATCAGCCCTTGGCCGGCCTTAACGCTGTCGCCCACAGCCACCAGATGGGTGACTATGGTGCCGTTCATCGGCGCCTTGAGCAGATCGGCGTGGTTGGCCTGCTCCTCTTCCAGCTCATTCTGAATGGCGCGGAAATGACAGGCGCTAAGCTCGCCGGAGCGGCTAAGCAGGGTAAAGTCCATGCCCTGGCGGCTGATTCGCTGGCTGCTGATATGCCCATCGACCACACAGCGAAGCGTGTCACCACCGGCCTCATCTGTGCTCAGCTCGCCTTCGATAACCAGGGTTTGGCCATCCAGTGTCAGTTGCCAGCTATCGGCCTTGGCCAGCTCAGTCAACTGCAGGTGATGAATATGGTGTTCATCGTCCATCAGGGCGATATCGTGGCGCTTGGCGCTGTTGAGTCTAAAGCCACTGGCGCTGCCCCAGGGCGAGGAAGGGTCCTGACTGTTTGCCTGTTTGGCTTGGGAGTCGCGTTTGCGCCACAGCATTTCATACAGTGCGGCTTTGGCCAGCAGCGGTAAGGGCAGGGCGCTGTCTTTCGCTTGAGGCAGCAGCTGTGCTTGATAGCGCTCAATAAAATCTGTGCTGAAGTCGGCGCCGGCAAAGGCCGGGTGAGCGGCGATTTTACCCAGGAAACCGATATTGTGTTTCAGGCCGGTGAGCTGGAAGTCATCCAGAGCCCTTTGCAGGCGCTGCAGCGCTCTTGGGCGTGACTCATCCCAGACAATCAGCTTGGCTATCATGGGATCGTAGAAGTTGGAGATTTCATCGCCTTCACGGACACCCGAGTCGATACGCACATGGCGCGATGGCTTGGGCTCGCGCAGGAAGTTGAGCTTGCCGCTGGCGGGCAGGAAGTCGTTATCCGGATCTTCGGCATAAATTCGCACTTCAAAGGCATGGCCATTAATGGCAACTTGCTCCTGAGTCAGGGGTAGAGGCTCTCCGGCGGCGACCAGCAACTGCCAGTGCACCAGATCTGTCTCGGTTACCAGCTCGGTAACAGGATGCTCTACCTGCAAACGGGTATTCATCTCCATAAAGAAGAAGCTGCCGTCTTCCTCTGTGGCATGGGTGTCCAGCAAAAACTCGACCGTGCCAGCACCCACATAGTCGATGGCGCGGGCGGCGGCTACGGCGGCTTCACCCATGCGGCGGCGCAGGGCGTCGCTGAGGCCGGGGGCCGGCGCTTCTTCCACCACTTTCTGGTGGCGGCGCTGAATCGAGCAGTCCCTGTCTGACAGATAAATGGCATTGCCCTGGGTGTCGGCAAATACCTGCACTTCCACATGGCGCGGCTGCTCCAGGTAACGCTCCATCAACAGCTTGTCATTGCCAAAACTGGAGGCGGCTTCACGGCGGGCAGAGTCGATGGCCGACTTGACTTCCGTGAGGCTGCGGACAATCCGCATTCCCTTGCCGCCGCCACCGAAGGCGGCCTTGATCAGCAGCGGGAAACCGATTTTTTCGGCTTCACTGAGCAACACTTCATCGCTCTGGTCATCACCGTGATAGCCGGGCACCAGCGGCACTCCGGCGCGGCCCATGATGAGTTTGGCGGCGCTCTTGCTGCCCATGGCTTCTATGGAATCGGCCTTGGGACCGATAAAGGCGATATTGGCCTGTTCACAGGCTGCGGCAAAACCGGCGTTTTCCGACAGAAAGCCATAACCCGGGTGGATCGCCTCGGCGCCACAGGCCTTGGCGATATCGATGATGGCATCGCCCCTGAGGTAGGAGTCGGCTGGCGCCGAGCCCCCCAGATAAAAGGCTTCATCGGCCATGGCCACATGGGCGGCATGGCGATCGGCATCCGAGAACAGTGCGACAGTGCGCACACCCAATGACCTGGCGGTACGTATGATGCGACAGGCAATTTCGCCGCGGTTGGCAATCAGAATCTTGTTGAACATCTTACATCCTTCCTTAGTCACGGCGCTCTGGCGGGTTTGAGCTATTGCCTGGATGGCAACTGGAGTTGTTGGCCGGGTTGTTACTTGAACCTTGCCAGTTCGGCGGGCGTTTTTCGAAAAAGGCGTTCAGTCCTTCCTGGCCTTCAGCAGACACCCGGATCCGGGCGATGGCCTCGCCGGTGAGCGCCAGCGTCTGTTCATCTATCAGTCCGTGGCGGATATCGCTTATCAGCTGTTTGCACCAGTTGAGCGCCTGCGGACTGTTGCCCAGCAGCGACTCGATAAGGGGCGCGGCGGCGGCCTCGAGATCGTCTGCTACCTGATGCACCAGTTGCAAAGTCTTGGCGGCTTCGGCATCAAAACGCTCTGCGGTCAACATATAGCGTCTCGCCTGACGCTCACCCATGGCGCGGCGCACATAGGGGCTGATGACCGCCGGGATCAGGCCAAGCTTCACCTCGGACAGGCAAAAGCTGGCCTTGGGCGTCGCTATGGCGATATCGCAGCAACACACCAGCCCAAGCGCCCCGCCAAAGGCCGCACCCTGTACCAGTGCCAACGACGGCTTGGGGAATTGATCCAGAGTGGCCATCAACCGGGCCAACTCGGCGGCGTCTTTGAGGTTGTCGTCAAAGTCCATCGCCGCTTGTTTGCGCATCCAGTTCAGGTCGGCACCGGCGCTGAAATGTTTGCCGTTGGCTTTCAGCAGCAGCACCCGGCAGGCGGGATCCCGGGCCAGGGACTCCAGCGCATGAATGAGCTCGGCAATCATCACTTCATCGAAGGCGTTGGCCAGCTGAGGGCGATTCATCACCAGGGATGAAACGCCGCGGGAGTCGGTGGTTAAGGTCAGATATTGATAATCCATACCGGCCTCCATTACATGCGGAACACGCCGAAACGTGTGTCCTCTATGGGCGCATTCAGCGCCGCCGACAATGCCAGGCCGACTACATCCCGGGTCTGGGCCGGGTCGATAATGCCGTCGTCCCACAAACGGGCGCTGGCATGGTAGGGGTGACCCTCTTTATCGTACTGGGCTATCACCGGAGCCTTGAAGGCGGCTTCTTCCTCGGCGCTCATGGTCTGCCCCTTGCGGGCCAGGCCGTCTTTACGCACTGTGGCCAGCACTCCGGCGGCCTGTTCGCCCCCCATGACTGAGATGCGGGCGTTGGGCCACATCCACATCATGGTGGGTTCAAAGGCGCGACCGCACATACCGTAGTTACCGGCGCCGTAGGAGCCGCCGATGATCACGGTAAACTTGGGCACAGTGGCGCAGGATACTGCAGTCACCATCTTGGCACCGTGTTTGGCTATGCCTTCATGCTCATATTTCTTGCCGACCATAAAGCCGGTGATGTTTTGCAAAAACAGCAGCGGGATCTTGCGCTGGCAGCAAAGCTCGATGAAGTGAGCGCCTTTTTGTGCCGACTCGGAAAACAGAATGCCGTTGTTGGCCACTATGCCTACCGGGTAGCCATGAATACGGGCAAAACCGCACACCAGAGTGGCACCGTAACCGGCCTTGAACTCGTCGAAGTCTGAGTCATCGACGATGCGGGCAATCACTTCTTTGACATCGAAGGGCTTTTTCAAGTCGGTGCCGACTATGCCGTAGAGCTCATGAATATCGTACTTGGGTGGCTTTACCTGGCTCAGAGTCTGGGCAATCTGTTTTTGGTGATTGAGGCGGGAGACGGCATTGCGGGCCAACTCCAGCGCGTGGTCGTCGTTTTGAGCCAGATGATCGGCCACACCGCTTATCTTGGTGTGTACCTCGGCGCCGCCGAGCTCTTCGGCACTGACCTCTTCACCTGTGGCGGCTTTCACCAGCGGCGGGCCGGCCAAAAAGATGGTGCCCTGTTCACGGACAATAATCGATTCATCCGCCATCGCCGGCACATAGGCGCCACCTGCGGTACACAGGCCCATGACCACGGCGATTTGCGGGATCCCTTTGGAGGACATGCGGGCCTGATTGAAGAAAATACGGCCGAAGTGATCCCTGTCCGGGAACACTTCATCCTGGCGCGGCAGGTTGGCACCGCCCGAGTCCACCAGATAGATGCAGGGTAGGTGACAGCGCTCGGCTATCTCCTGAGCCCGCAGGTGTTTTTTCACCGTCAGCGGGTAGTAAGTGCCGCCTTTGACCGTGGCGTCGTTGGCGATAATCATGCACTCGACTCCGCTGACCCGGCCGATCCCGGCTATGATGCCGGCGGCGGGCACTTCTTCGTCATAGACTTCGAAGGCAGCGAACTGGCTCAGTTCCAGAAATGGCGAGCCGGGATCCAGAAGTTTCTCTACCCGGGTGCGCGGCGCCAGTTTACCGCGAGACAGATGGCGCTCCATGGCCACAGGGCCACCGCCTTCGACTATCTTGTTGAGCTTTTGTTGGACATCGGCCACCAGGTGGGACATGGCGGCTTGTTTTTCCCTGAATTCATCGCTGCGGGCGTTGATTCTACTGCTGATTTGAGGCACGGCTTGTCATCCTTTTCGACTGAATGGGGGAGCGTGAAGGGCCGCTTGCTTGAACGGCCCCGGCATTCGCCATTACTTGGTTTCGTTGAACAGCTCGCGGCCGATGAGCATGCGGCGGATTTCCGAAGTACCGGCGCCGATTTCATAGAGCTTGGCATCGCGCAGCAGGCGACCTGTAGCGTATTCGTTGATATAGCCGTTGCCGCCCAGCAACTGAATGGCGTCCAGTGCCATTTTGGTGGCGAGCTCGGCGCTGTAGAGAATGGCACCGGCGGCATCTTTACGTGTGGTTTCGCCGCGATCGCAGGACTTGGCGACGTTATAGATATAGGACTTGGCGGCATTCATGCCTGTGTACATGTCGGCCAGTTTGCCCTGCACCAGTTGGAATTCGCCGATGGATTTGCCGAACTGCACCCGCTCGTGCATATAGGGCATCACTATGTCCATGCAGGCGGTCATTATCCCAAGAGGGCCGCCGCTGAGCACCACCCGCTCGTAATCGAGGCCGCTCATCAGTACCTTTACACCCTGGTTGAGGCCGCCGAGAATATTTTCTTCCGGGACTTCGCAGTCTTCGAATACCAGTTCACAGGTGTTGGAGCCGCGCATTCCCAGCTTGTCGAGCTTCTGCGCCTGGGAGAAGCCTTTGAAGCCGCGCTCGACGATAAAGGCGGTAATCCCGTGCGGGCCCTTGTCCAAGTCGGTTTTGGCGTAAATCACATAGGTGTGGGCATCCGGGCCATTGGTGATCCACATTTTATTGCCGTTGAGAATGTAACGGTCGCCTTCCTTGCGGGCATGCAGCTTCATGGAAACCACGTCCGAACCTGCGTTGGGTTCACTCATCGCTAGTGCGCCTATATGCTCGCCGCTGACCAGTTTGGGCAGGTATTTTTCCTTCTGGGCCTGATTGCCGTTGCGGTTGATCTGGTTGACGCACAGGTTGGAGTGGGCGCCGTAGGACAAACCTATGGACGCCGAAGCGCGGGAGATCTCTTCCATGGCGACGACGTGCGCCAGATAACCCATGTTGGCACCGCCGAACTCTTCGGGGACTGTTATCCCAAGCAGCCCCATGTCGCCGAACTGAGGCCAAAGCTCGTTGGGGAAGGCGTTGTCCTGATCCACCTTGGCGGCAATGGGGGCGATTTCATTGGCGGCGAAACCGTTGACTGCATCCCGCAGCATATCGATTTCTTCACCGAGTCCAAAGTTGAGGCTTGAGTAGAGAGAGTTCATTGGCTTGATGTCCTGTAAGTTAATATTTTTATTTTATTATTATGGTGTTTGGTCAATGGCTCAGGCTCTTTCCTGCTCCATGTCATCCAGCGCCTGACGGCACTGAAGTTCGGCAGAATTGAGTTCCATCAACACCACCTTGATATCGTCCATCTGCTGTTGCAGTGAGGTTTTTTTCTCTTCGATCAGGGCCAACATGGTATTGAGCTGTGCATGGCTGCTCTTGTCGGCATCGTAGAGTTCAAACAGTCGGCGGGTTTCCGCCAGGGAAAAGCCCAGACGCTTGCCGCGCAGGATCAGTTTCAGTCTGACTCTGTCCTTGAGACTATAGATACGGGTCTGACCACGACGCCTGGGTTTGAGCAGACCCTGATCTTCATAGAAGCGGATGCTACGGGTGGTGATATCAAATTCCTTTGACAGATCACTGATGGAGTAAGTGGTTTGTGGATTGTGGTTTGCGCTCATCGATAACACCATAAAATGGAACTTGTTTGGCAAGATATATGAAGTTTACGTAAAGGTAAAGTTTGTTGTGGCATTTTGCGAACTGTGAGGTGTCAATCCCTGCTGCCATCGGCCTTTGCCCGTATTGAAACACTCGTTTCAGTTGGCTGTTCATTTATCTCACAGCAGCAGATAGCGATACATGCTGCCCTTCGCTATGCCTATGTTTGCATTCCAATCGTTGTTGAAGGCCGGAGCGGATGAACAGCAAAATGCCCGCAAGCCAAAAGGCGCAGTTAGAGCAGGGTTTTAGGCTAACGTCTAATTGGGGATAGGGCCAAAAAAGACTATTAATTGTCTCAGGAAGGAAGGGAACGCAGTGCCGTCGCAGAACGGCGTCCTTTGGGAGGACAGATAATGATAGATCCGGGTTTAGCCCTGTATAAGGCGTCACTCGAGGACAAGACACAGTTTTGGGGCGAGTGTGCCCGTGCCATAGATTGGCAACAGCCCTGGGAGCAGGTGCTGGATGAGAGTGAGGCGCCATTTTACCGCTGGTTTAGTGGTGGCATGCTCAACACCTGCTATAACGCGGTGGATAGGCATGTGGCCGCAGGGCGTGGCGAACAGACCGCCATTCAATATGTCAGCCCGGTAACAGATACCGAGTACGGCATCAGCTATAACGAATTGCAGCAGCAGGTGAGCCGCCTGGCGGGCTGGATGCAATCTGTCGGTATCAATAAGGGCGATAGAGTCGTTATCTATATGCCCATGGTGCCGGAAACCGTGTTTGCCATGCTGGCCTGTGCCCGCATAGGGGCGATACATTCAGTGGTATTCGGCGGTTTTGCCGCCAATGAGTTGGCAACCCGGATCAACGATGCCAAACCCAGACTGGTGTTGTCTGCCTCCTGCGGTATAGAACCCTCAGGCGTTGTGCCTTATAAGCCATTACTGGACAAGGCGCTGGAACAGTCTGAGCACAAGGTGGAAAATTGCCTTATTCTCGGCCGCAGCCAGTATCAGGCCGAGTTACAGCCCGGGCGGGATCATGACTGGCAGAATGCCATCTGTCAGGCGAGCCCGGCCGATTGTGTGGCGGTCGAAGCCACTCATCCCCTGTACATTCTCTACACCTCCGGCACCACAGGGCAGCCAAAAGGTGTGGTGCGCGACAATGGCGGCCACGCCGTGGCTCTGGCCTGGTCGATGAAGGCTATTTACGACATAGACGCAGGCGATGTCTTCTGGGCAGCCTCGGATGTGGGGTGGGTAGTGGGTCACTCCTATATTGTCTACGCACCGCTGCTGGTAGGCGCCACCACCTTGCTGTTTGAAGGCAAACCTGTGGGCACCCCGGATCCCGGCACTTTCTGGCGCACCATATCCAAGTACAAGGTCAAGAGTTTCTTCACCGCACCGACTGCGATTCGTGCCATCAAACGTGAGGACCCGGAGGCAAGCTATGTAGCTCAAAGCGATCTCTCTTGCCTGAAAAATGTGTTTCTGGCCGGCGAACGTTGTGATCCGGATACCCTCAACTGGGCGGCCGAGAAGCTGGCCAAGCCAGTAATAGATCACTGGTGGCAAACCGAAACAGGATGGGCGATTGCCGCCAACCTGATGGGGGTTGCCCCTATTCAGGTCAAAGCCGGGTCACCGGCCAGAGCCGTGCCCGGTTATCAGGTGGAAGTATTGGACGAAATGGGTGAGCAGGTGGCTCCCGGGCAGTCCGGCAATGTGGTGATCAAATTGCCTCTGCCGCCCGGAACCCTGACCACGCTGTGGCAAAACGATAAGCGCTACCATGACAGCTATCTGGCCATGTATCCCGGCTATTATCTCACCGGAGATGCCGGCTATATGGATGAAGAGGGCTATCTTTACATCATGAGTCGCATCGATGACATCATTAATGTGGCCGGTCACAGATTATCGACCGGACGTTTTGAAGAGGTGCTTTGTCAGCATCCGGCAGTGGCTGAAGCAGCGGTTATCGGTGTGGAAGATAAGCTCAAGGGCCAGGTGCCGCTGGGGTTGGTGGTGCTCAAGATGGGTAATACCCTGAGCGAAGAGCAGCTACACAAGGAGCTGGTGGCTCTGGTGCGCCAGGAAATAGGCCCGGTGGCGGCATTCCGTTTGGTGAGCGCCGTGCCCAAGTTGCCCAAGACCCGCTCCGGCAAGATACTGCGTGGCACCATGCGTAAAATTGCCGACAACCAGAAGTTCAAGGCGCCGGCAACCATAGAGGATCCCGCTACTCTGGATCTGGTACGCACCGCACTGACCCGCATGGGCTATGCCGATTCTCTGGTGAAAGAGCACGCCTGAGGTTGACTTTCTCCTTTTGCGCCTGCCGTCAGCAGGCGTTTTTTTAGCTGTTTTTCATGTTGCAAAGGCGCGCCTCTTACACTTTGCCCTTTTAGTCGGCCTTTGCTAAGATGCCGCTGCTCCGTTCTGGGCAACAAGTAGTTACATTCAAAGTAGTTGCATCCAAGCTTTACATTCAGGCTTGCAACTTAAGCTACATATGTAGCCTTATCATTCAGGCCGCAGGGACGACCCTGCAAGCGCCTTATCTATTACCGGGGACGACCCCTTTTTAAAAAGGGACGAGTCCATGAACTGGATACTCTTAATCCTCGCAGGTTTGTTCGAAATCGGTTGGGCCATAGGCCTTAAATATACTCAGGGCTTTACCAAGTTAACTCCGAGTCTGCTGACCTTGGGCGCCATGGCCATCAGTGTCGGTTTGCTTGGGCTGGCGACCAAGTCATTGCCAATAGGCACGGCTTACGGTGTTTGGGTTGGCATAGGTGCCATGGGCACGGCATTGGTGGGTATCTGGCTGTTCGGCGAGAGCGCCAGCCTGATGAAAATCGGCAGTTTACTGTTGATTTTTATTGGTGTCTTGGGGCTGAAACTGGCCAGCTGAACCCGGAGGTTTGCCTGTTAATCGTGTTTTTCAAACAAGGTTATCGCCAAGGGTGACTGGTAATTAACTTTCGTTAATCAGTATAATTAATCCACTCAAGGCCGGCTGTTTGCTCACAAAATGGCCGGCTCCTCTGCTACCCGTGGAATTAACAACAATGCAAACCCACAAGCATCTTTCTGACATCGGGGTCATAGGCCTGGGTGTTATGGGCAAGAATCTCGCTCTCAATATCATAGATAACGGCTATCGGGTCGCGGCGTTCGATCTGGACAGTCGCAAAGTGACCGCTGCCGAAAACCAGGCCAAGGTGGAAGTGACCGAGAGGGAACAATTGCTGTTTGGCTGTAATAATCTTACTGATTTGATGGCAAATTTAGCAACACCGCGCATCCTGCTGTTGTCCATTCCGGCCGGTACGGCGGTTGACGCCGTATGCCAATCCCTGCTCGATGCCGGGATTGAGCGCGAGGATATAGTCATAGACACGGGCAATAGCCTGTGGACAGACACCATAGCGCGGGAGCAGCGCTATCGCGATCAGTTTATCTTCTTCAGCTCAGCCGTATCCGGCGGTGAGGTGGGGGCCAGATTCGGGCCCTCGCTGATGCCAAGCGGTGACATCAAGGCCTGGGAGCGGGTTGCTCCCATTTGGCGGGCGATAGCTGCCAAGGTGGATGGTGACACCGGATTGCCGCTGGAACGATTTGAGCCCGGCAACCCGGTTACCCAAGGGGAGCCCTGCACGGCTTACATAGGCCCGGCCGGTAGCGGTCACTATGTGAAGATGGTGCACAACGGCATTGAATATGCCGACATGCAGTTGATTTGCGAGGCTTATCATTTGCTAAGCCAAGTGCTGGGCCTTGATGCCTACGCCATTGCCCAGGTATTCGAGCGCTGGAATACAGGTGTGCTCTCCAGTTATCTGATGGAAATCAGCGCCGAGGTCTTGCGGCAACAGGACCCATTGAGCGGCAAGCCTCTGGTTGAGATGATCCTCGATAAGGCGGGGCAGAAGGGCACTGGCCTGTGGACGGCTGTCAGCAGCCTGCAGATAGGTTGCCCGGCGCCCACTATCGCAGAAGCGGTTTATGCCCGCGCCATCAGCACTCAAAAGGTTCTGCGCCAGAGTTTGGCCAGCAAGTTGGTCGGTCCCGAAGCGCGAGACACTCAATCGGCGGCCTCGGACGAGCAACAAAGCTTTATTGATGGCCTGGAGAGTGCACTCTATTGCGCCAAGGTGAGCTGTTATGCCCAGGGGTTCCAGTTGATGGCGATGCAGGCTCAGGAGCAGGGATGGCAGTTGGATTTTGCCGCCATCGCCAGGATTTGGCGCGCCGGCTGTATTATTCGCGCCAGATTCCTGCAATCCATAGCCGCAGCCTACGACAGCGAGCCGGAATTAGCCAATTTACTGTTGGCCGATGGCTTTGCTTCAACGCTTTCGGCGCGCCAGCAGGCATGGCGGCAAACGGTTGCCAAGGCGGTACTTGCTGGTGTGCCTGTGCCCTGCATCTCATCGGCGCTTTCTTACTACGACAGTTATCGCAGTGAGACGCTGCCGGCCAATCTGTTGCAGGGACAACGGGACTTTTTCGGAGCGCATAGTTTTGAGCGCATAGACCAAGCTGCCAACGAGCGTTATCACCTGGATTGGAGTGGCCCCAAGCGGCCGCTGATTAAGCTGGATTGAGGGAAAACCGGGTCGGGCAGAACATAATCGCCGGACAACAAAAAGGCTTCCAACTGCATGGCAGTGGAAGCCTTTGTTATTGCTTCCCTGGGTTAAATGGTAAATACCAAACCTAAGCTGAACAGGGCACTGAACATCATGGTCAGTTTGGCTGTGCGTCCCAGCAGGGGATTCAGCGCCGCGCCCGATACTTGCGTGAAATCGCTGGACAGCCTGCGGGCCATCAGCAGCGCGAGGCCCGTCAGCAGCACAGGCAGCCCAGGCAGCAAGCCCAGCAGAAAGCCTGCGATAATCAGGCCGAAGGGTAAGTAAACCAACGCCTGATACAGCACCTTGGACTGGGCCTCACCTATGCGTACCGCCAAAGTGCGCTTGCCGGCTTTCTCGTCGGTATAGATATCGCGGGTGTTGTTAACCAGGCAGATGGCGGCATTGAGCAGGCCCACGGCGCTACCCAAAATCCAGGCTGCGGTGCTGGTATCACCGGCCTGCAGATAGTAACTGCCGACAACGGCTACCAAGCCAAAGAAGATAAAGGCCGCCACTTCGCCAAGGCCGTGTGAGGCCAGCGGGTATGGGCCGCCGCTGTAACCCAGGGCACCCATAATGGAAGCCGCCGCCAGGATGGCAATCGGCCAGCCTCCGTGCCAAATGAGGAAAGACCCCACTACCAATGCCAGCAAGAGGCAAAAAATCATCGCGTTGCGTACTTTCTGCGGATCGAGCAAGCCACTCTGGGTGACCCTTATCGGCCCCAGTCGCTCCTCGGTATCTATACCGTTTTTGAAATCAAAATAGTCATTGGCCAGATTAACTGCAATCTGCAGCAACAGGGCACAGACCATGGACGCCACTGCAATGGCCCAACTGAAGCTCTCCAGTTGCAGAGCCAGTATGTTACCTATCAGCAAGGGTCCTATCGCCGCAGGCAAGGTGCGCGGCCGTGAGGCTAAAATCCAGGGGTTCATCTTGTCCTTTCTTCAGAGTTAAAGACGGAAAAACAAGCTAAGGATACCAATTTTCCACTTGAAAGTTAGCACAATCGGATAAATGCATTTAACAGAGTTTGAGTCAGCGCACATTTGTACCCGTGCGGATTAAAAAAATGCAGCCATAATCAAATTACCCTTGGGTTTTATGTGTTCTTATTGTTAAAGAATACCCGGTATTTCATGGGCTTAATGCTAATGCAGAGGTTAATATGATGGGGTTTGGGGGCAGGACAGCCCTTATCAGCGGTGCCGCCTCGGGCTTGGGGCGGGCTTTTGCCATAGGATTGGCACAAAGGGGCGCCAGCCTGGCACTGCTGGATATCGACAGCTGTAAAGATACCTTGAATGCGCTTTCTGCTTTGGGGGCGGATGCCAAAGCCTGGCAATGTGATGTTGCCGACGAACAGCGGGTCGCCAAGGTGTTGCATGAAGCCTGCGACCACTTTGGTACCATAGAGCTGCTGGTGGCCTGCGCCGGGATCCACCATCCCTGCTCATTTGAAAAGTTGACTCCCAAACAGTGGCGACGGCAGTTGCAGGTGGATCTCGATGGCAGTTTCTTCCTTTGTCACGGCCTCTGGTCGCGAATGAAGGCACAGGAGTATGGCCGGATCCTGCTGCTCGGCGGTGTCAGCGGTGTTTTCGGCGATCTGTTCGAAAGTGCCTGGGCCAGTGCCAAGATGGCTTTGCTTGGATTAACCAATAGTCTCAGTCGTGAAGGCAGTATTCACAATATCCGCGTGAACAGCCTCTGCCCCATGGTCACCACTCCCATGACGGAAAAACATCTGGCACTGCCGGTGCAACCCCTGTTTGGGGTGAATGCACCCTTGGCGGCCGGGTTGTTTCTGCTCAGTGAACAGGCACCTAATGGCCAGCATCTTTTGGCGGCGGCCGGCAGTATCAGCCGAGTGAGAATGGCTGAAACCGAGCCGGGTTATTTTCATGCCGGCGCCTGTACGCCTGAGCTTTTGGCCAGAGCATGGCCGGAGCTGAGTGTGGCCACTCCGCTGGGATTCAGCGACAGCGGAGAGGCACAAATCGTCAAATGGGCCAGGCAGGCCGCTGCCGAGCATGATATAGAGATAGAATAAAGGCTTCTGGTCACGAAGGGCGGTTCTGGGTTAATCTTTGCGGTATATGTCAGCCAGTTAACAGAATTTTATGAGCCAGGTTTTAGATGATCTCTTGTCACTGCTCGCGCTTGAACAGATAGAAATTGGACTTTATCGGGGCCAGAGCCAGGATCTGGGTTTTGGTCATGTGTTTGGGGGTCAGGTCATGGGCCAAGCCCTCAGCGCTGCCCGTCGCACTGTGCCGCAAGAGCGCCAGGTGCATTCACTGCATTCCTATTTTTTACGGGCAGGCGATGAAAAGTTGCCGATAGTCTACGAAGTCGAAAACATGCGTGATGGCGGCAGTTTCAGTGCCCGTCAGGTGAAGGCGATTCAGAAAGGACGGCCGATTTTCTACATGACCTGTTCCTTCCAGGAGCCGGAGGAGGGTTTCAGCCACCAGGCAGAAATGCCGGAGGTTCCCGGCCCTGAAGGGATACTCAATCAGCAGGAATTGGCGATGACCATGAGAGACAAGGTGCCCGCCAAAATGCTGGAGAAGTTTATGGCCGATGCCCCCATAGAGATGCGTCTGGTCAATCCGCTCAACCCTGTGGCACCTGCGGCGACTGAACCTGTACGCCATGTTTGGTTGCGGGCCAATGGCGCCTTGCCGCCTGAGCATGAAATGCACGATTACCTGCTGGCGTACGCTTCGGATTTTAACTTTTTGGTGACGGCAGCTCAGCCTCATGGGGTGTCATTTCTGACCCCAGGGATGCGGATGGCCACCATAGATCATTCACTCTGGTTCCATCGTCCGGTCAATATGGGCGAGTGGTTGCTGTATGCCATAGAGAGCCCCAATGCCAGTGGTGGCCGGGGTTATGTGAGAGGGCAGTTCTTCAACCAACAGGGAGAACTGGTGGCTTCGGCCACTCAGGAAGGCCTGATACGTATGACTGCCAAATAAGGGAATGAAAGATGATTAAATATGTAAAAGGGCTGGTCGTTGCCGCCGGGATAGTCTTTCTCGGTGCCTGTGTTACGGTTGACCCCAAGGCACCGGTTATCGTCAACGGGGCGGCGGGCTACCTGGAAAGAGTGGCCTTGCCTCAAGGCTCAAGTATCACAATTGCCATCATAGATTTGGATACCCCAGGGGTAATCGTGGCGCAAAAGAGCTTTGATATTGCCAGGGCGCCGGTGCCGTTCAAATTCATTTTGCCGGCGGAAACCGTTGAGTCCAATGTCAACTATGGTGTGGTGGCCATGATCCAGTATCAGGGGCGAGTGATATTCCAGACCTATGACAGATACCCTGTGATCAACAATGACAAATTTACCACCGAAGTGCTGATGAAGGCGGTGCCTTTACCGCAATTGGATCAGCGTTAAGCGTTGCCGCAGGATATGAAAAGGCGCCACTTGGGCGCCTTTTTACTTGTTACACTCTGAATATACTTATCTGTTTCTTCAAGGCGGCGGCCAGCTCGGTCAACTCTCTGGCGGAGTTGACGGTTTCTGTGGCGCGGATATCGCCTTCGCGGGCCAGATCGGTTATCTGGTGCAGATTACGGGTGACTTCATCGGCCACTGCGCTTTGCTGCTCTGTGGCACTGGCAATACTGCTGACAGATACCGCCAGATCGGCAATTCGCTGGGCAATGGCGGTCAACTGATTGTTGGCTTCCTCTCCCTGCTCGGCGGAGCGATTACCCAACTGATGACTCTGATCCATGCGTGTAGCCGTGTCCTTGACCTTGGCCTGCAGTGAGGTGATGGTCTGGCCGATTTCCGAAATCGATGCCTGAGTGCGGCTTGCCAGAGTGCGCACTTCATCGGCCACCACGGCAAAACCGCGCCCTTGTTCGCCGGCGCGGGCGGCTTCGATGGCTGCGTTCAGTGCCAGCAGGTTGGTTTGCTCGGCGATGCCATTGATAACTTCAGTGATGGTGTTGATGGCTTCACTCTCTTTGGCCACCCCTTCGACGGCGGTATGGCTCTCGCTCAACTGTCTGCTGAGGGTTTCCAGCCCTTGCACCACCTGGGTCAGTTGCTGGTGTCCGGCGCGGGAGGCTTCATCTACCTGTTGGCTCTGGTTGGCACTTTCACCGGCGTGGTTGGCCACATCGCGTATCGAAGTGGACATCTCCTCAATGGCGGTCGCTATCTGATCGGTTTGAGCCATTAGCGCCTGGGCTTCATCGCCGTTGAGACGGGCAACTTCCTGGGCCTGTTCGGCCTGGTATTCCAGAGTTTGTACTGAGCCCTGCAATGCCTGGATCAGCTGTTTCAGTCCCTGGGTCATTTCGGTGACGCTGTTGCTTATCCGTACCACTTCGTTTTCGCTGCGGCTGTCTAGCTTGGGCAGGTCATGGCTGAAGTCGCCTTTGCCCAGGTTTTCCATGTGGCGCTGCAAGGTTTGCAGTGGTCTGACAGTGCGTACCAGCACGACAGAGAGCAGGGCGGTGATCACCAGAATACCAATCACGGCAACCAGGGCATTGATCAGTAAAAGAGTCTGGCTTTCCTCATTCAACTCGGCGGCTTTGACCTGACCGATAAGCTCCCAGTTCCAGCCGGGGATGGTGGCGCTGTAGGCAATCATCTCCACGCCTTTGCTGTTGTGATAGCCCTTGACCCCTTCACTGTTCATCAGCTCATCGAGTGGCAAGCCATCGAGCTCTGCCTCTGTCACGGTTTGTCCCTGAGCCAGGCTGGGATGAGCCACTACCACCTTGTCGGCGCGGCGCAGCAGCAGGTAGTTGCCGCTTTCTTCCAGGCGCAGCTGTTTGACCGACTGCTGCAACTGCACCAGAGAGTCACTGATGTCGAAGCCTATATAGAGAATACCTATCACTGAGCCCTGAACATCCTTGACCGGACGGTAAACCGTCATATAGTCGCGGCCGAACAACTTGGCATAGCCCTCATAGACCTGGCCCTGAATAAGTTTTTGATAGCCCGGGTGTTTTGTTCCCAAATAAGTCCCCAGAGCGCGGCTGCCATCGGCCTTTTTCAGTGAGGTGGCAATACGTAGAAAGTCATCGCCGTCACGAACGAACACAGTGGCATTCCCGCCTGTGAGGTTGGCATATCTGTCGACTTTACTGCGGGAGGAGTTGAGCTGTTCCTTTTCATGCATCAATGCCGGGGTATCTATCCCCAGGACTCTGACAGTTTTGTTTTCCGGTTTATGGAATTGGCCTGGATACATGGCCCTGAATACATCGGCATTGCGACGGGCCAGGGACAACAGGCTCTCGTATTGCAATGCCAGCAGATCATCGACCCCATGGATCTGTTGCTCCATGGCGGTTATCGCTTTCTCTTTCAAGGTCGATGAGGCTGTCAGGTAGGAGATGCTACTCAGGATGCCAAACACCAAAATCGTCAGCACAAAAGCCAGTGTGCCGATCTGTTTGGCGATAGGCCAGTTGCGGTAATTCATTATCGTTATTCCTGTATGACCGGTTTGTTGAACTTTATCTCATTCACGTTAAACAAGTTTTGACCTGAATCTAACTATGGGCTCGCCCCTTTATTTTAGAGGAAGCTTGATTACAGCAGTACAGTTTGGGCAAGTTTTTAGTTCTTTATATTGTATACAAAATAAAGTATGTGATATAAAAGTTGCGGTTTTGTTACCGCTACGGGTTAAAACAAAAGTGGGGCAAGCCAGGGAGTAGAAAGATAAATAGAGCTAACTGATTGATTAATATTAGAGGAAGGGAGAACGAGTATGAGAATGCAGCCATTGGCTATCGCCATTTCCTGCCTGTTGGGGGCTTCGGCATCGGCTTGGGCCGAACAGAGCACAGCAGAACAGGTGGAACGGATTGAAGTTACAGGGTCGAGGATTAAGCGTGTCGATATGGAAGGCGCGACCCCGATCACCACTATCACCGCCGATGAGCTGGCCAAGTCCGGGTTTGCCACGGTCGGCGATGCCTTGCGTTCCTCCAACCTCAACGCCTTCGGTTCCTGGGGCGGTGGTTCCAACAATGGTTGGGGTTCCCAGGCCACGGTACAACTCAAAGGGGCTTCGGCCTTCAATACGTTGACGCTGCTGGATGGCAAACGTATGGCCAAGTCCCCTGTGCTGGATGGCGGCGCGGCCAACATCAATACTATTCCCATGGCGGCGGTCGAGCGAATTGAGATACTGACAGACGGCGCCTCGGCGATTTACGGTACAGACGCCATTGCCGGTGTGGTCAATATTATTCTCAAGAAGGACTTCGAGGGTATCCAGCTCGACGGTCGTATGGACAGGCCCAGCAATGAAGGCGGTGATTCCTCCAATCTGTCGCTCACCGGTGGACTCAATTCCGATAAGGGCCACCTGGTGTTCACCTTTGAACACTATGAGCAGAAACCCATCATGCAGTCGCAGCGCTGGTTTACCCAACCCTTTGTGGTACCGGGTGGCGATGCATCCGACTATCAGGATTGGGTCAATATTTCGCCCACCGGCAGGGTGCTGACCCAAGGGGCGGCAGGAAACTGGGTTTATTCGGCTCCCTTTGCCAACAGTGACAGAGGTTGCGCCGATGTTTATGGTGACAAGTTTGTCGGTGTGCTGAACGACAGCGATTATCCCGGCGATACCCTGTGCGCCTATGACTATACCAAGGCCGCAGCCACTACAGTGGATCAGAGCCGCAACAATACGCTGTTGCACTATACCTATGAGCTGAGTGATTCGCTGCAACTGACTGCCAGAGCCTATTGGGCAGCCAATGAAACCCGGGATATTTCGGCGCCGGTCCCGGCCTGGATCAGCATTCCCAACGGTTTACCCGCCTATACCACAGCCGAGGGGCTCGAGTTGGTTGAGCTGATGGCCGACCCTTCTGCCGGAATGAACTTTCGCTTCGATACCGCGGGTGACAGGGTCGCCGAGCATCATGACAACATCTTTGACTATCTGCTGGCGCTCAACGGCACTGCCGACTTTATCAGTTGGGATCTTGCATTCAACTATAATAAATACAGCAACTTCACTTGGGGGACTGGCTATCAACTCAAGGGCGCCAGCTCAGATCTTATCGGTCATTGGGACACAAACAGCAACAGCTTTGTCGGCTGGGATCCCAGAGACCCGAATTCCCCCATGCCCGGTGGCGCTACCGCCAACTATGATAAGCGCATGACGGCCACCTATCTGGATATCAATGGCGGCGCTTCCATGGATTTGTTTGAGTTGCCCGGTGGCTTCAGTGCCTTGTATGTCGGCGCTTCCTATCGTGAAGAATCACTGGATTCCAAGGTGGATGCCTTGGCCGAGGCCGGCATGATAACCGGCGGCAACGGTGGCAGTGGCGGCGAGGGCGAGCGTGAAGTTTGGGCTACCTACTTCGAGTTTATGCTGCCACTGTTTGACTCGCTGGAGTTGAATCTGGCCGGGCGCTACGATGACTACTCGGATTTCGGCGGTACCTTCAACCCCCAGTTGTCGCTGCGTTATCGGCCGCTGGAGTCCTTGATGTTGAGGGCATCCTGGGGCACAGGATTCAGAGCGCCGACTCTGTCGGATCTCTATCAGGGCACCAGCGAAAGCTATGGCGATATTACCAACTACCTGAGTTGTTACGATAATCAGGAAGATATCGATTCTTGCAGCCGCACCGACAATGCACCGACCCTGACCGGCGGCAATCTGGAACTCGAAGCCGAAGAGTCTGAATCCTACAATCTGGGGCTGGTATGGGATATCAATGACAATTTCAATGTCTCGGTAGATTATTGGTCGTTGGAGATCACCAATATGATCGAAGAGTTGTCGGCCAGTGAAATCGTCCGCACCCAGGCAAGACTCTGGCAGGCGGCAGATGCCCAGGGGCAGCCCAGACCCGATGTCAGCGATATCTATCCTGGCACTGCGATTTCCCGTTTGGGTAATGGCCGTATCGATTATGTGCAGAGTCAGAAACTCAATCTCGGCCGCAGTGAGCGTGAGGGGCTGGATCTCAGCTTCAGTGGCACCTTGGAAACAGAGTTTGGTGACTGGAAGTTGGGCCTCGGCTGGTCACACTACTTCAAGTATACCTATACCTATGCCAGCGCCGGAGAACAGGTGCTGGGGGATGATGTCGCCGGGCGAGAGGGCACCCCGGAGGACAGATTGAATCTGACGCTGGACTGGAACTATGGCGACCATGCCGTCAGCTATTTCAGTAATTTTATCGGTAGTCAAACCAGCTGGGATGTTCTTGATGACAGTTGGGATCCGGCGACGGGGCAAACTATTGATGACGGCAAGCTCTATGAACTCGACAGTATCTGGTATCACAACCTCAGTTACACCTATACCTTGCCCTGGAACAACAGCTTGTCGCTGGGGGTAACCAACCTCACCGATGAGGACCCAGTGCTGGCCTACGACGGCAGCTATAACTCCAACCTGTACGATATTCGGGGTCGAACCTACTGGGCTGGCTTCCGTCAGGCGTTTTAACGCCGCTCCCTTGATCCTCGTTGGATCTTCAGGCACACCCGTTAGGGTGTGCCTTTTTTGATCAATATTGGTTCGCCATTGCCAAATCGCGGGAGCATTCGGGCCGAGGTTTCAGCCATAGAGAGTAGACCACAGGTACCCAAACCAGAGACAAAAGGGTGGTCAGTGCCGTGCCTCCGGCAATGGCTATGGCAAAGGGGGGCCAAAAACCGCCGCCACCCAGAATAAGTGGCAGAAAGCCACCTACTGTAGTGATGGTGGTTGAACCTATATGACGACTGCAACTCATCACCCCGGCGAGAATGACTTCGGTGTCGCCGGCGCGTGCCATAGGCTCGGACTCGAGTTCGGCCAGGATCACTATCGCGGCATTGATAGCCAGGCCCATCAAGCCCAGCAGACCTATTATCACGGTAAAGCCAAAGGGATAACCCAGAGCCCAGACCGCCAGCAGCCCGAGCCCCGCCGATTGCAGGGCGCTGAGCAGAATGATTCCCGTCAGCCTGAAGGAGTTGAAAGAGAGTACCAGCACTGTCAGCAATGCGGCGATCACCAAGACGATATTGGAGAGCAGATTACCCACGGCTTCATCACGTTTGGCACTCTCACCGCCTATCTCTATTCGGTAGGATGCGGGCAGTTTAAGCTCGGCCAGTTTGGGTTTGACTCGCTCCAGCACTTTTTGCGGCAGCACGCCAGAGGCGATATAGGCTTCGAGAATATTGACCCGCTGGCCATTATAGTGAGGAATGGCGCCGCGACTGGCATTGACATGGCTTTGACTCACGGCCGAAAGTGGAATCGACTCACCGTTGGGCGACAGCAGACTTATCTGTGACAGCCTGGATTGCTGCTCGCCGACACCGGCACCCAGCTTGACTCTCACCGGCAGCGATTCGGTTTGCTCCAGCAGGCTGCCGCCTGTGATGCCTGTGGTGGACATCTGAATCTGCGAGGCGATTTCTCCCAGACTCAGGCCGGCCATCAGGCTGGCATCTTCATCGAGCTGCAGCCACACCTTGGGCGCCCCCGGGCTCAGGGTTGCCCGGGTGTGGATCACATCCCGGGTCTCGGCCAACATTCGACGCACCTCATCCCCAAGCTCGGCCAACCTATCGAGGTTGGGGCCATAAAGCCTCAACTCCACAGGGGCGTTGAAGGGAGGGCCCTGCTCCAGTTTACGCACCAGGATCTGCGCATCCGGATAGTCCTTATCCAGCCGCTGTTGCAACTCGGGGATTAAGCGATTGGCGGTACGAAAGTCGCGGGTTCTTACCATTGCCTGGGCGTATTGGCTGGCGCCTTGCTGCTTTTGAGTCAGGTTGTAGTAGAAGGAGGGCACGTTCCCGCCTATGACCCAATTGACGCTTTCTATGCCGTCAGTACTGCGCAGCTCACTATCGAGTTGTTTGACTCTCTGCTCTGTTCTCGCCAGGCTGGCATGGGGCGAGAGGTAGAGCTCCAGCTGGAACATGTTTCTGTCCGATGGCGGGAAAAACTGCTCTGTCATCTGCCCGGAGGCCACAAAGCCTGTCAGCGGCAAGATACCAATCAGCAGCGCGGCAGTTTTCGGGTAATCAAGCGCCAGTTGCAGAGTCTGGCGATAGGCTCTGGCAAGCCTTGGCAGATTCACTCCGTGGTGGTACCAGCGGTTGTTGTCCCTGGCGCGGCTAAAGCGTCCGGCGAGACCGGCTATCAGGGTGTGGGAGATGAGGTAGGAGCCGAGCAGGGCAAAGATCACCGAAATGGCAATGCCACCGACAAACTCGCCGGCGGCGCCCGGCATCAGCACTATCGGCGCGAATGCCAGCATGGTGGTGATGGTGGAGCCGGCGAGCGGCAGCCACAGGTGCCTGATGGTGGCATTGACCGCCTGCAGCTTGCTCATGCCTTCGCGGCGACGCTGGGCAATGGCATCGACAATCACAATGGCGTTATCCACCATGATCCCCAGTGCCACTACCAGGCCGGTGACCGACATCTGATGAATGGGCAGGCCGGTAAACTTCATGCAGGCCAGGGTAAACAGTGCTGTCAGTGGCAGCGACAAGGCGACGATAAGCGCATTGCGCATGCCGACAGTCACCAGTAGCACCAGGAGAATGAGCACAAACCCCTGCAGCAGGTTGACGAGCAACTCCTGCAGACGCTCATTGGTATACCCCTCTTGCTCAAACAGCCATTGCATGCGGATATTGGCAGGGAAGCCTTGTTCCAGCTCGGCCGCAACCTGGCGGACTTGTTCACTCCAGATATCCACCCGAGTGTTGTTGAGCATGCGGGCGGCCACCATGATGCCGGGCTCACCGTCCAGCAGCGCCAGATTATCCGGCGGATCCTTGGGCTGGCGGCTGATAACGGCGATATCGCCAAGGCGGATCAGTTGCCCGAAACTGTCGGTCTTCAGCGGCACCTGGCGGATACGCTCCAGCGAGTCCAGTTCACCGGAAACTTCCACCAACGCCCGGAAGCTCTGGTTGTTGATTTCACCGGCCGACACCTTGGTATCGGCCTGATTGAGAATTCCGGCAACGGCTCCCGGTGTCAGTCCTAGACGATTGATACGCTCTCCATCCAGCGTTACCAGAATTTCCTCCGTCGGCGCGCCATAGAGTTTGACAAAGTCTGTGCCGCTCAAGAGCCGCAGTTTGCTTTGCAACTCTTTGGCGTAACGGCTGAGAATGTCGGGGCGCGCTTCTCCGCCGCCGTGCCATCCCAGGCCTATGATGGCGGTGTAGGCGTAACCCAGTTGATCGTCCAGTACCGGCGGATTGACACTCTGTGGCAGGCGGCCGCTGCTGTCGGCCAGCAGATCTCTGGCTCTCGACCAGACCGGCTCGGTTTCTATGACGTTATCTTTGAGCTCGAGTTGAATCACCGAGACCCCGGGTCTTGAGGTGGACTGGATAAGCTTGAGTTCCTCAAGTCGCCTAAGCTCATTTTCCAGTACTTCAGTCACCAGTGCCTCGACCCGTTCGGCGGAAGCGCCCGGATAGCTGGTGATCACAGAGGCAAAGCGGTTGGTGATATGGGGGTCTTCTGTGCGTGGCAGGCTGGAAATGGCGCCGAGCCCGGCAACCAGCAACAGGGCTATCAACAGGCTGGCGAGGCGGCCATTCTCGACAAAAGCCTTGATAACAGCGTTCATTGCCCACCTCTTGCGGTCAATGCCGCTCCCGGTGAGACTCTTTGCCCGGCAACCAGTTTATGCAGGCCTGTGGTGACAAACTGCTCTCCCGGGCTGATGGCACCGGTAATAAAGGCGTTGTCGCCTTCGGTATAGAGAATTTCCACATCGCGGCGCTGCAGTTTAAACCCTTCGACATCTTGCTTGAGCACGTACAGATTCCACAGACCGCGAATACCGTCGGTGAGCGCCGATACCGGAACCCAGTAGCCTTCACGGGGAACTTCACGGCGGTATTGCAAATAAGCCAGTTCGCCATTGATAGGTGTCGTTTCCGATGTGGGGGTGATGCTGAACCTGAGCTGCACTGTGCGGGTGACGGGATTGATTTGGCCGCTGATCCCTTGCAGTTGGGCCTGATAGTAGTGTTCGGCAACTCTGAGACTGAGAATGGCTCCCGGTTGCAACTGCTCGGCAATATTCAGCGGCACACCTATCAGTGCCTGCAGATTGTCGCTCTGCACCAGGGTAAATACCGGGCTGCCCAGGGCGATGACTTCGCCGAGATTATGCTCTCTTGCGGCTATCACACCGGCAAAGGGGGCGATGAGAAGCGATTTCTGCCGCTTAAGCTCATTGGCCTTCAGTGAGGCTTCCAGCCTGGCGTGCCCAGCTTCCAGGCTGGCCAGCTTGCCTTTGAGCTCGTCGAGTTGCTGCTCGGAAAGATATTGTTTGGCACTGAGCTCCAGTGAGCGTTTCAACGTTGCCCGGGCCAGCGAGATATCGGCCTGATTCTGATCCAGTGCTGCCTGTAATTCGGTCTGCTCGGCTTCCAGCAAGCTGGTATCCAACTGTGCCAACAATTGTCCGGGTTTAACTCTGTCACCTGTATCTACCAGGAGTTTTTGCAACTTGCCTGCGAGTTCGAAACCTATGCCTGTGGTATTGCCGGCTCGCACGCTGCCACTGAATTGCTGCAGCTTGGTGTAACCTGGCTTTAACACAAGGTTGGCACTGTTGACCACTGGGGGTTTGGTTTCACTGTGCTCAGATGGCTGCGGTTGGCAGGCGGATAGAGATAATAACAAAGTGAGGGTGGCAACCAGCGCACCGCTGCCCAGGCTCCTGTGGCTGACGTATTTGGTTTCAGGCCGGGGTACCTTGGGTTTTCCGGCGTCCTTGATGGTCTGTTGCAACGTCCTCTCCCTGCTTTGACTGACAATTGTTATTGATAGGTTAAAATGGACTTACTAGTCTAGTTTGGTAGAACTGGACTGTCTAGTCTATTTTGTGGTCTAATGCATTCCAAGGCGTTGCCGAATTAGGTACTAGTTATAACGATATGAATACTCAGCAATTAAGTCGTAGTGAACAGAAGAGGGCTCAGATACTGGAAGCCGCAATCGAGCTCTTCTGCGCTCAAGGGTTTCCCAATACCAGCATGGATGAAGTGGCTAAAACCGCCGGGGTGTCGAAGCAAACGGTTTACGCTCATTTTGGTTGTAAGGATGAGCTGTTTGTGGCGGCCATTGAATCCAAGTGCGTGGTTCGCCAGATTGCTGAAGTGCTGTTGGCCGACGCTGCCCGGCCGGAGCAGGCGCTGGCAGTGTTTGCTGAGTATTTTGGTGAGCTGATCGTCAGCGAAGATGCCATTACGGTTTATCGCGCCTGTGTTTCCCAGGTGGATACTCATCCAGAACCGGCGCAGCTTTATTTCGATGCCGGACCCGAGTACATGTTGGGTCTGTTGGTGGATTTCTTTACCCAGGTTGAGCGTCATGGCGGGTATCACTTCGGCAACAAGCGTCAGGCCGCGGTGAGGCTGAGCCTAATGTTGTTTGGTGAGCTGCGGCTCAGAAAAGAGTTGGGGCTGGATACAGGGCAACTCGAGGCGCAACACAGGGATTATTGCATTGAAACGGCGGGATTGTTTCTCAAAGCGCATAGGTTGGAATAGCGTACTGTTATAATTGGGCTTTCTTTGAACGGCAAAAGGACATGAAATGAAAAAAACGGCCGCATTTATCTTATTGGGCGCTATGAGTGCCAGCACTGGCTTATTGGCCGCAGAGGCACCAACCTCCCGCTATACCCTGAGCCTGGCGGCCATTGAAAATGCCGATACGGATATTGACGGTGGCGGAGAGCTGGGACGCCGCAGCTATCTTCTGGGCGCGCGCGGAGATTGGCAACTGGATGAACGTTGGGGTCTGGGTGTCAGCCTTGGCTATGACAAACTGGATTGGGATTTCTCTGCTTTGCCAACCAATGGCGCCAGTGATATGGCTTTTGCTGCCAGTCAGTTTGACTCGGCCCAGCGTTACTCGGCTTCTGTCAGCCTGAGATATACCCTGAACCGGCATTGGAGTCTGATGCTGGCGCCTCAGTTGCAGTATGCTTACAGTGATGATGTTTCCTCTTCTGATGCCAGAAGCTATGGTGTCATCGCCGGCGCGGTTCACAGGTTTGATTCGGGTAACATGTTGGGTTTTGGGGTTGCTTATCTCAATGATATCAGTGAGGTAAGAACAGTTCCTTACTTGCTTATCGATTGGCAACTCAGTGACAGATGGCGGGTGGGCAACCCCTTTCAGGCAGGTTTTACCGGTCCGGCCGGGATAGAGTTCAGTTATCGGATTTCGCCTGAGATGGAGCTGGGGTTGGGGTCATCTCATCGGACTGAGCGGATTTTGGTGGGGGAAAACGAACAGACACTGGAGCTGACGGAAATCAGCAGCTTCGCCCGTTTGGGCTGGCAGTTGGGACAAGGGTTCAATCTCAACGCCTATGTGGGTTACTTCATCAACCCCGAGCTTGAGTTGAGCGAGCCGGAGATCAAGCGAGAGTTGGATAACTATCTGGCCGGCGCTATCCATCTCAGCTATAGTTTTTGATTGACTTGCCCGCATGAGCGGGCAAGTTTCATCGATTAAACCGGGTCATTCGCTAAGCTATTGGCCCGGGAAATTCATTCAGAGGCTCAGTTAGCCAGCATCGCCTTTTTCAGGCTGCTCTGGGCCGGTTCATCGCCGAGCCAAATGTTCAGCAGCGCGCGGCGAAAGTTTTCCCCGGCGATGGTGTCCTGCAATTCACCGTTCTTATAGGCACTGACACCACTTTCCTGGCTGGTATACAGGAGAAAGGTATCGCCTTCTTTGATCTCTTCCTGAAACAGGCTCATAAAACGGTCGATATCGGCCTGTATGGCCTCAGTTTTACCGCCTGTTGCGTCATCGAAGCCTTCAGTAATCGCCGAGCGCATCTTATCTGCGGTGATAAGACCCGAGACTATCTTTAAGCTGACTGCTGCCTGTGGCTGCTCCAATACCTCGGCTGTGGTAGTCGCCTTAGCAGACAGATAGAGCCCCCCAATGTAGAGATCCATAAAGAACTTGCTGCGTACCCCGGCACCGTTGAGCTTAAGCGGGGTTGCTGCCTGAATGCTGAGGGTTTCCGGGATATTTTCACCGGCAATTTCGCGGGCATTGATTGTGGTGGATAGAGACAATCCCAACAGCAGGGCGGTTAAGGCTATTTTTTTCATTTTGCTCTCTTGGTCGCTTGTATCTTAATGAACTAACAAGGGTTTTATTGTTGATTGAACGCTTGTCAAAACTATCCGCGTAGGCCCATTTTGAAGTTGCCATCCTGACTGAACCAGACGGCTTGCTTGTGTTTGGGGCTTATCAGTAAGGGACCATCGTCGAAAAATAGAAAGCATTTCCAGTTCCGGGCGAAGACTTCCCAGCATGTTTGGATCACCTGATACTTTTCATAACAGAAATATACAGGGGCATCCGCCGGCCAGTCGATAAATTCGGCCAGAGGTTCCGGCAGGCTGTTGTCTTCACTGTCCCAATGGCTTTGCCAGTATTCCGTTTGATGCCAGGTGGAACTGCGGCTGGCCCAGTCGCCCTTGGTAAAATCCTCGGCGCAGCTGCTCTTATTGCTTATCCAGCGATTCCACACTTCCATGGCACTCTTCTGATCCAGTGGCAATATGGCCGCCTTGTCCTGGTCGCTGACCGGCAGATCCTTATGGTTGAAGATCCATTTGCGGCGATACTGATCGAGTGGAATATAGCTGTGATTCAAGTTTTGTTCTCCGGAACTGCGCTTAATTGCCGGGGCATTATAACGGTGGCGAAAGGGGAAAAGAAAGGCCGCAGGAAACGGCCTTTGGCGTTTAGTTTCTGTTTTGCAGTTCAGTTAATCCCTGCTTGGCGCTGAGATTATCCGGGTCAAGCTCCAGTACTTTATGAAACGCCGTGACTGCGGCTTCATCCTGCTGCACTGCCTGCATGAACTGCGCTAACTTCAGCCATACCTGCAGATCCTGCGGATATTTACCTAGATAATCCAGATAGGTTTCCAGTGCCTGTTGCCCTTTACCACTGAGACGTAAAACGTGGGCATATTGCGGCAGAAAACTGTCATTCAAGTGGCTTAATTCCGCCAGAGTGGTTTCGGCCAGAGGCAGCATGTTGAGCTGCAGCGCCAGCACTGAAATCATTCTGAGCTCGGTTTCGGTTATTTGTTGCTGATCTATCTGTTGCAGTGCATGCAGCGCTTGTTCAGGGGCTTGTTTAAGTACTTCCAAATTGGCCTTGGCCAGCCAATAGAGGCGTTTGAGCTCGGGTTTTTCCGGCAGTACGAATTCGAGGTTATTCACCATTTGCTGCAGACCGTGTTGATGCCGTTGACTCTTAAACAGCATTATCTTGTCAAATATTCTGTCCTGAGTATTACTGTCGGCCAAGACGTCGCGATAAACTTGGCGTGCAGTAGTCAACATCCCGTGGAAGTTCTTATCGAGTTCATCGGCCAGAGTTTGTTCCTGAGGCCGTATTTGATGGTTTTGCCGCCAAATATGCACTCTGCCTGGGGTGTTATCCTGCTGCCACTGCTTGGCCAGTGACTCGAGTTTGGTATCCGGGCTGAGTTCTTCTTGACGGGATTTCACCCGGGTTAAGGCGCTGTCAACAAGCCCGCCCAAGTGCTTGGCAATGACACAATAAGCCTGGTAGTAGTCCAGGTTCATCTGCTGCATTTGGGTTTGAGTCCACTCGTCGCTGCTGCGAGCGGTTAGAAATGCTGAAAATTCCCGGTAACCATAAAACTTGATCAGTTGAGCCATGTCACTGAAGTCTTTGTTGAGTTTGGCCTCTGTGGTCTGCAGTTGTTTTAACAGTTTGTTCGAAGGGTTTTTTGAATTGATTTCAGCCTGACAGGCTTTGAATGCCTTATGGGTAAGGTTTTCAATTCGGGTCAACTTTTGCTTGGCTTGTTCGAGTTGTTGAAAACACAGTTGCAGATCGGCTTTCTTATTTACTTGTTTCAAGTTTGAGCTTGAAAACCGCTCTGACAAGGGTTTTTTGCGCTGTGGTAGTTTTATGTTCTCGTGAGAGCAAAAACCAATGCCCGCTATTCTGGCGGCGTCCTCGGAAAGGTTTATATATTCATGCTGGGGATGGGCGGCGATTTCATCTTCAATCGCCTGCCTGGCATGGAGTAACTGAAGAGGGGTCTCTGCCAGATAGCCGCTGTAGGTCTCCACCCATTCACACATATGCCCAAGGCTGGGACCCAATTTCGCTTCCTGGGTGCCGGATGCGTGGGAAACGCCATGCCTTGAGTAACACAGATCCATGCCGGTAAACAGTATTTGGCTAAAGCCCATCTCTATTGCCAGCAATAATGAACTGTTGGTAACAGTTGGGCCTTTGGTGATGATATTGCTGTGATGGGTTTGCCAGGGGAAGCGGTCACCCAGATAGAGATTTTCCCCGGCCCATTGGCCCACTATCCAAGGGTGGGCGTGGTAAGAATGAACCAGGAGAAAATCTTCGGGATATTGCATCATCTCTCTACTGACATCAAAGCTGAATGCCTGCGGATCCACTGTCACTACTATGTCAGGTTTTATCCCGTGATTGATGAGCTTGGCAGCAATGCGGGAAACCGCGAATATGGTCATTCTCTGTTGATTGGCCTTGAGCCAATCGAGCTGTAAGTCCATTGAAGGGCCGCCCGCGACTATAATGGCGGTTTCCCCTTCAAAATGCCCTCGCAGTATTTCTACCGGAGAGTGGTTATCGCAGACATTTTCCAGTTGCCGCTGTACAAACTCTTTCTGGTTGTAGTTGACACCTTGATTGAAACGTTCGTGATCCAATGCCTGTGCAATAGCACTTTTTAGCAAAATATACTCGGGAAGCGTCTCGGCTGCTGCGGCCATAGAGTGGTAATGGCGGTATTGGCCTTTGGCGATACAAATATCATTACCGGCTTGTTTGAGTATCTCGGGCAATTCGGCTTCTGTAGTGATCCATAACTTACTCTTGAGTGAATCTGGAAGGTCAATATTGAGTAGGCTCAACACTTCCGGCAGTTCGACGAAGATAAAGCGGCTTCCGGCTGGAAGCTCCATAGACAGTATATAGTTGGCCAACAAGCCGGAATCCATGCCGGTGAAGATGTAAAGGGTGTCTTCAGCCGTTAATTGCTTGGCGAATTTATTGCGATATTGGCTTGCCGAGTCGAATTGTTCAAACATCTGCCGGTTGATCGCAGGCAGGTAGGTTTCGTTGAAACGGCTAACGGTAAAGGTATTGAGCATGGCTGATGGAGTGCTTTGCATCTGGGCCCCTGATGGCTTGGACGCCAATTGTCTGACGTTTTACTGTGCTTGAGTCCATAATCTCAAGATATGTGCCAGTTTTCAAAGAGGTGAAGTGATCTCTGTATTGAAAATCGGCTTTTGACTTTGTCTCCTAAGTTTTTGTTATACAATGAAACCTATACTGTGCATACTTTAAGTTGTTGGTTAATAGCTTGGTTTGGCTCAGATTTTGTATATTGACCGGGATAAGAGGATGACGTAAAGCCATTCAGGTTTATCGTCAGCGTAAAAGCAGAGGGCTGGATAATATATGTTCAACAACCAAACAATACTTATTACTGGTGGGACAGGTTCCTTCGGACAGAAATACACCAGAACTCTGCTGGCTCGCTACAAACCCAAGCGTTTAATTATCTTTTCCCGTGATGAGCTCAAGCAGTTCGAGATGCAGCAGCAGTTTAATGATCCCTGCATGCGATACTTTATCGGCGATGTGCGCGATAGTGACCGTTTGATGCAGGCGATGCAGGATGTGGACTATGTGATTCATGCAGCAGCGATGAAACAGGTGCCGGCTGCTGAATACAATCCGATGGAATGTATCAAGACCAATATCCATGGCGCAGAGAATGTAATTAAGGCGGCGATCAGCAATAAAGTGAAGAAGGTGATCGCGCTCTCGACCGATAAGGCGGCCAGTCCAATCAACCTCTATGGTGCCACCAAATTGGCCTCCGATAAGCTGTTTATTGCTGCCAATAACATAGTCGGCAGCAGCAAAACACGTTTTGCAGCGGTGCGTTATGGCAATGTGGTGGGGTCCCGGGGCTCTGTGGTGCCGTTTTTCAAGAAGCTTGTTGCCGATGGCGCCGAGTCCTTGCCGATAACCCATCCGGAGATGACCCGCTTTTGGATCACCCTGCAGCAAGGGGTAGATTTTGTGCTGAAGAACTTTGCGCGGATGCAGGGCGGAGAGATCTTTGTGCCCAAAATTCCTTCTGTGCGTATTACCGAGTTGGCCAAGGCTTATGCTCCGCACCTGGAGCATGATGTTATCGGTATCCGTCCCGGCGAGAAAATGCACGAAATCATGTGTCCTGCAGATGACTCTCATCATACCCTGGAGTTTGATGATCACTTTGTTATCACGCCAAGCATCCGGTTCTTTGGCCGTGAAATCGACTTTTGTACCAATGCGCTTGGGGAGACCGGGCAGCCGGTAGCAATGGGATTTGAATATAACTCGGGAACCAACCCTCATTTTCTGGTCGGGGATGAAATAGTCAAGCTGGATGCAGATGTATGATCCCATATGGCAAACAGAATATCAGCCAAGACGATATTGATGCTGTCGTTGAAGTTTTGCAATCCGACTGGCTGACACAGGGCCCCAAGGTGCCGGCGTTTGAACAGGCGATATGTGACTATACTGGCGGCAAATTCGCCGTTGCGGTAAACAGCGCCACATCGGCTCTACATATTGCTTGCCTGGCACTCGATGTCGGGCCAGGCGACAGGGTGTGGACATCCCCCATTACCTTTGTGGCTTCTGCCAATTGTGCCTTGTACTGCGGCGCGAAAGTGGACTTTGTTGATGTCAATCCCGAATCCGGGAACATGTGCCCTGAGGCGTTAAAGGCCAAGCTGGAGCAGGCTAAACGAGAAGGTGCTCTACCCAAGGTGGTTATTCCGGTTCACCTCTGTGGTCACAGCTGTGATATGGCTGCTATCGCCGAGCTGGGTAAAGCGTATGGATTCAAGATCATCGAAGATGCCTCCCATGGTATCGGTGGCAGTTATCGGGGGCAGAAGCTTGGTAGCTGTGAGTTTTCGGACATCACGGTTTTCAGCTTTCATCCGGTCAAGATAATTACCAGCGCCGAAGGCGGAATGGCACTGACCAAGAGTCAGGTATTGGCCGATAAGATGACGCTTTTTCGCAGTCATGGGATCAGTCGAGAGCCCAATACCCTATTGCGCCCCGATGAAGGCGACTGGTACTACGAGCAGCATACCTTAGGCTTCAATTACCGTATGACAGATCTGCAGGCGGCGCTGGGGCTTTCACAACTCCAGCGCTTGGATGAATTTGTCTGCAAGCGCAACCTACTGGCTACTTATTACAGCCAAGCGCTGGCAAAGTTGCCGGTTGTGAGTGTGGAGCCTTTACTAGGTAGCGTGAGTGCTCGTCATCTTTATATGATACGCCTCAAGGAGGCCGGGCGGCGCCGGGAGGTGTTCGATACCATGCGAGAGCGGGGCGTGCAGGTGCACGTGCATTACTTCCCGGTGCACTTACAACCCTATTACCTCTCTCTTGGCTTCAAAGAAGGCGATTTCCCGGCTGCAGAGCAGTTTTATCAGGAGATATTGACTCTGCCTCTTTATCCGACCCTGGATGAAACCGCTCAGCAAAAGGTGCTTGATGAGTTGACCTCCAGCTTAAATACCAGGGCGGCGTCTTAAGCTCGAGAATGTAAACTCGAAAATGTCAGCTTGGGACTGTCAGATTGTCAGACTGTCGTGCTGCCGTTTGCTTTACTCTTTGCGACTATTTTTGCCACTAGCTTTGTCGCTATTTTAGCAGCGAACTGATTTCAGCCATCAACTGCTTGATGCCGCCATGGTTGGCAAAGACCCTGGCGGCCTCTGTTTGCAAATTTTCGCGCACTTTGGCATCACTGAGCAACAGTTCCAGTTTGTGAATGGCATCAGAGAGCGAGTCGCTGATAAGGCAAGATTGCGTTTTCTCCAACAGTGCCAGCTCGGCGTCATCGCACAGATGCCTTGGCGGCAGCAGCAAAGTCGCCGCCCTTGCATAGATGGATTCAAACAGCGACAAGCCATAACAGCTCAGCACCACTTCGGATTCGGCAATCCATTGCTTGAGATTTTCCGGATTTTTAAGCACTTGGATATTACACCCGGCGGGCAATAGTGGCCTCGGTGCCAATGGCCCCTGGATCCAGACTATCGGCCAATCGGTATGCAGTTGACTCAGTAACCCAGGCAACGCTTGGCCATACCCCAGGGCATCGCTGCCGCCGGTCAATACCAAAATTTGAGGCTTCTTCGGCCTTTGGGGAAGGGGACTGAACAGGTAGTTTTGCCAGCCGGAAGATACCTTGGGATGTTGCAGTGAGGTATTGAAGCTGGGAATGAACAGCCAATCCAACTCAGGTAACAGCGGCGCCAGTTTGTCTATGCCGACAAGTTTGCATCCCTTGTGTCTTAGGTTTTGCAGCGCCTGCTTGATGGCAGGTAGAGCGATAAAATCCGGGTGGAGATCTAGTATGATCAGCGGGCTGGCATCGGCCTTCAACGCAGTAAGCCATTCCGCTTCTGTTTGATACCAAGTGACTTTTGCTGATGATGTCTGGGCGAGTGAGTTAGGTGTCGAGCCTTCGTAGAGCGCATGAACTTGGGCACCTATGGCCAGATACTCCTGCAAGGCATCGGCGATCAACTCGGCGCGCTTGAAGTGTCCCAGGCCGATCTCCGCTCCCAAGTGACAATAGATGCCGGCCTTGGCGTATTGACGATCAGCGGCCTTTTGCTGCACATGGGCGTTGATGGCGCTCAAGGCCGGGTCACTGAGCAGTTGCTCCTGAACCCAGGCGAGGCTAACGATAGAGTCTGCCGGATGCTCGGCGTACCAGCGGCGGTAGACCTCAGTCATGAAGCGGTAATCGGCCTGGGTATCGACAGAGATTCGCTGCTGGACTTTTGAATAGTCGCCGCTGTCGGGAATGCTCAAACGTTCGAGTATCGGGGTTAACTTATCCCCATAGCCTACGTGCTCTCTGGACATGGCGCATTGACTGACCGACATCAATTTGTCCCAGCCCCGGCGGCTATAGAAGGCCATGCCTTCATGCATAGAAACAACGCCTGGGTTCAGTGCAATGCTGTCTTTCCCCGATGCCTTGAGCGCATTCAGCCCATGGTCGATAAAGCCGGGATCTATCAGCGGACAATCACCGCAGACGTAGAGAATATAATCCGGATCTTGCCTTTGGATTATGCTATCAAGCCTTGCCATCAGGTCGTTGACATCGCCTTCATAGGGATGGCATTCGACGCTATGCTCAGTAGCCCAATCCAGCAGCGGACGGTTAAAGTCATCTGCGGTTGTGGCCAGTTCGCAGTCGTTTACTTCTTGGCATTGCATCAGTCTGCGCCAAATATGGCTAATCATGGGGTCGCCGGCCAGTGGCAATAAGTGTTTTCCCGCCAGACGACTGGAGTTGAGCCTGGCCCCGACAATGGCAAGTGTCTTGGTCATAGCGACTGTTCCTCTGTTTTGGATGTTTCTGTTGCCGAAGGGCGAGAAGTTTGGCTATCTGGACTGATGCACAGCTCAAGGCTCAACAGTTGCCCGCCGGGTTTGAGGGTTTCATCGGCCTCAGCCAGCGAGAACCACAGCCGATTCAGATACTGTTCATCGATTTTTTTGCTGGAAATCATCGGCAAGGCTGCACAAAGCGCGGGGTTCCAGTCAATGCGAATGCCTCTTGCCCGGGTGCCAAAACAGATGGAGCCTGAGGTTGCCCCCAAAGCGCTGGATGAGGAGACAATCGAGGAGATTGGCGCGCCCTGATCCATGTCACTGGTTATCTGGAAATATTCATCCCTGTGGCCACCGAGACGGGTCTGATACCAGGCTCGCTGCTCACAATCGAGTAGGGTCATAAAGCCCAAGCGTACCGAGGCTTCCGGGCGACAGGTCTCTTCGAAATGAAAGCCGCTAAAGAGGCGCTCACCTTCGAGCCGATACCATTTTAATATCGCGCCGCTTTTGAGCGCTTGGCGGCAATAGATGACCAGGCAGCCGTCTTGCTCCCCTAGCTGGTATTCCACCCGATTGAGATCGGCCACTCTGTCGCGGTCGCGAAAACGCTCCAGCAGGAGGTGATTGCTGTAAAAATCGACGCCATAGCTGATATGGTCGAAGTAGCCGTGTGACAGGGTACCGACAACGGCTTCAAAGTCATGGCTGGCAAAGGCCAGCGTATCAATTGCCAGACCGCGGTTGCCGTTGAGTGTCAGCCTGATGTCCGGGGTTTGCACCTCCAGCCTGCGTCTGGCCTCATCATAATGAATGTGGATGTCTTTACGGGTTTGCCAGGGCGTAAATGTTGGCGCGGCCGAAGCCATCTTGGTCAATGTCAGCGCCTCGTAGCGCGCTTGGGTCAGGTGGGTTCTGAGATCGCTGGCCCAGAGGCGGCACAAGTCTCGCCAACTCGCATCGTCTGTATTGGGCTGCGCCTTGAGCTCAGCCAGCCTTTGGTAACAAAGGCTATTGAGGTGGAGATCATTGCGGCCGCTCAGCCCCCAACGGGTAATGTTGTATTTGGCCTGTTTCTTGACCGAAACCGGGTGCTGGGCATTGGTGAGTGCCAGGGGTTCTAAGCCTTGCCAATGTTGCAGCAGCTTGGAGGGGAGGCTCCACTGGTAGCCGTCCATGTCATTGAGGGCCATGAACAACTGCGCTATGCGTTGCCATTCGCCGCTTATTGGCTCGGCTTCGGTATGGTAGCGCCCGGGACGGAAGTCAAACACTTCGGCGTCGCTGCCATAAACCGGAAATGCCAGAGTGCCGGGTTTCAACACCTTGCGCAGATATTGCAGATAATCTTCCAGAGTTAGCTCGCCGTGAACATAGCGCTGGAATTTTTGAAAGGCGATGGCATGGTTCCAGATGACCTTGATCTGTCGGCCGCTGGCGCTCTTTAACGATTGTGGCCGCATTAACCGCTCTCGTTGCCACTCTGGGTTATGGGAAAAGGGATTGTCCCACTCTACCACCACGGCTTCGAAGCCTTCATCTATGTAGATATCAAGCAAGCCGGCTGAAACCGCTTGTTCATTGAGATAGGCGAGTCTGGGGCTTATGCCCAACAGGCGCTGATAAGCCTCTTGACCCAGCCTCAGGTTGGCACAGTTGACCTCGGCCGGGATCAGCGGCCCAATGATTTGGCTGTCGCCGCTGGCAACCAGCTCGCACTTTTGTTGCTCCAACAGTTCTTTGAAGCGAATGACCCAGGCCGGGTCTACCGCGTTGATACACTCGAGTGTATAAGCGGTTAGCTCAAGACCAACAGGTATGCCCCCCTCAGCCAACTGCAGCAATGGCCAGTAGCAGCGTTTTACCACCTCAGAGTGCTGCTCTGTTTCAACGGAGGAAAACGCCAGGTTGAGGTGAAAAACCGTGTATAGGGCTACCCGTATGTTTGAAGCTGGCATGGATGCTTGGCTGGTCATTTGTCGATGTCAAAGCTGTATATGTTTGAATAATAACAAATGCGATGGAGATGACCAGTAACAACTTGATAAGCCCATCCGAGGTTAGTAGTCGCTTTTACCCGCTTTAACTCGCTAAACTAGATACAGATTATTCAATTCCGGGTGAATGAGGCCGATAACCAGGAATATATAAGTCCTGGCTTATAACTTGCATTCAATACGGACAGCGTTGGATTAGTGACACATATTGCATTGAGGAAAGCACATGGTATCAATTGGTTGTGATAAGCACTCTGGCCCATTACTCGATGAGGTCGACGGGTTTCAGGTCATAGACTGCCAAGTGTGTGGTTTTAAACATGTGCACCCGCTACCCACTGCAGCCGAGCTGGAAACCGTATACCGGCACGAATACTATGTCAGTGATAAGCCATTGTTTATCAAGGAAGGTACCGCAGATAGCAAATGGTGGCAGCAGGTGTATTCTGATAGATTTGATACTTTGGAAGATTGCTTGCCGGAGAATGAGCGCAGAATACTGGATGTGGGTTCCGGTCCGGGGTTTTTCATCCAACACGGCCAGCAACGCGGTTGGTCAGCCATCGGCATAGAACCCTCTGTTAGGGCTTGTGAACATGCCCGCAGCTTGGGTACTGAGGTTATTGAGGACTTCTTCACCGAAAGTAGCGCTGCCAAACTGGGTAAGTTTAATGCTATCCACGCGAACGCCGTGCTGGAACACATTCCCAATCCCATCGAAATGTTAGCCTTAATGAGGGAGTCTTTGGTTTCCGGGGGAGTGCTATGCGTTGTTGTCCCCAACGACTATAACCCCTTTCAAGAGACTCTGAGAGAGATTGAGGGATATCGCCCCTGGTGGGTTGCTCCGCCTCATCATCTGAATTTCTTTGATTTTGACTCACTCGGTAACTTACTTGAAAAGATGGGGTTCGACGTCTTCCTGAAAGAAACCACATTTCCGATGGATATGTTTTTACTCATGGGTGACAACTATGTTGATGACGGCCAGTTGGGGCGGGCGTGTCATCAAAAACGGATCAGATTCGATACACAATTGAATAAAGCAGGTCGTAACTCGAGTAAACGGGCCTTCTATCAAGCCTTGGCCAATGCCGGCTTGGGAAGAGAAGTAGTTTTATTTGCCAGAAAGGTCTAGTCAGACGCGACAAAACAAGGAGATAACAATGAATAAGGTCAGAGTACTGATTCAGGCCAGCTCCCGCTCTTGGGCCGGGGGTACCGATATATGTATGGGACTGGTTGATGGCGAAATCGCCGTTGTCAGAACCGTTAAGCGTGCCCTGAGTGCTTTCCCTGAGTATGAGGTACGTCTTGCCGCGCCGGAATTTGATCGAAGTGGCGCCTTGGATCAGATTGTCAGTGACTTGAATGATCCCAGATTAACTGCATTTTATGGCTATGATGAAAGCCCGTTAAAGCGAATGCTGGCGGCCGCGGAAGATCTCAATGATGAGGATTACATTTTAAGGGCCGATGGCATCCACTTCTGTTTTGATACGGATCTCAGCAAGGAAATGTTGGCGCTGGCTCAAAGCCGTCAGTTGGATTGCGTTAAGTTACCCGATGATTTTCCGGTCCATTTCAGTTCCGAAGTGTTTAGAGTCGGCGCGCTGAGAAAACTTGTCACTCAATTGCAGGCTCCGGAAGATGCCAAGTTTCACGTCCATCCCAAATGTTATTTTGCCCTCAACAGGCATGAATTCAGTTTTGAGTACCTGCTTTCAACCCCGAGTTATTCGGATGAATACCTGTCTGAGTGTCGACGTCTGGCCAATGCTATTTACGAGATCCCCCGTCAGGAGGTCAATGGTAAGCGGATAGCCTCGGGAGACAGGTTGGGCTTTCATTACGAACTGGCGCTCCGTTATTTGAAACCCAATATGAAAGTATTGGATATCGCTTGTGCCGATGGGTATGGCGTGAGGATGATGTCCGAGAGTCTGGCGCAAGTTCACGGAGCCGATTTGGATCCGGAAAGTGTTGCCTTTGCCAAAGCACACTCACCACAAAAGAACGTGGATTTCTTTGTTGAAGATATCACCGCCATGTCTTTTGCGGATAACAGCTATGATGCAGTCACCAGCTTTGAAACACTGGAACATGTACCTGAACGTGAGTGTCTCAGTGAGCTCAAGCGTATTATTCGCCCCGGGGGCATGCTGGTGTTGAGTACGCCTCAAAATAGTCTGGGACATATTCCCGTTAATGCCTGTCATTTGGTGGAATATGACTTGGACTATCTCCTGAAGCTGGTCGGCGAATATTTTCATGTCGTCAAGGTTATAGGGATCAAGGCCGGAATTATCTACGATAATGCCGATCCTTACGGCACAAACACTGTGTTGGTCTGTATCAATCCTATTCGATAATTGCTGAGGATTAACTTCTATGGCAAATAATGCCTGCAAACCGTTTGCAACCTCTCCAACCGAACTCAAGGCGTTACCTGTAGCTGCCTTGGCCTCTCAGGCTGACGCTATTCGCCATTTTCTTATCGAGAAAATATCTGCCACTGGTGGGCATATTGGCGCCAACCTCTCTGTGGTGGAAATGACGCTGGCTATTCACTATGTGTTTGATTCACCAAGAGACAAAATCATATTCGATACCGGCCACCAAGGATATACCCATAAGCTGGTGACCGGCCGAATGCCGGCTTTTGACTCCTTGAATACCTATCGTGGCATGAGCCGATTTATAGCCAGAGAAGAGAGTGAACACGACACCATAGATGCGTCTCATGCCGGTACATCCATCTCATTATCAAGCGGTATCGCCTCGGCGCTGCGCTCTCGGGATGAAACGGCTTCCACGGTTGCGGTTATTGGCGATGGTTCCCTTGTGGAAGGGATGGCATTTGAAGCATTGAACTTCGCGGGAAGCGCACAAGACCTCAAACTGGTTTTGGTGCTGAATGATAATGAAATGGCGATAGCGCCATCGGTCGGTGGCGTGAGAAACATCACCACGGGAAAAGATTGGCAGCAAAAGTCGCGGCATTTCTTTGAAGGCTTGGGTTATCAGTATATTGCTGTGGCTGACGGCCATGATGTTGAAGCCGTAGTGAAAGCTCTTGAGGCCGCCAAGCAATTGGCTCGACCTTGTGTCGTTCATTTGAAAACCGAAAAAGGCCGCGGTCTGGCATGTGCTGCCGGGCATCCATACAAGTTGCACTTTTCCATGCCGTTTGATCCTGTCACTGGGCAGGGGGCTGCGCCTACCGTTGCGGGCAAAACTTATGCCGTAGTGCTTGCTGAAAAGCTTGAGAGCTTGATGCAAAGAGATGGTGATATTGAGGTCATCACACCGGCAACGCCCTATGCATCGTCTTTGGACAAATTATTTTTAACCTATCCGGACCGAGTCATAGATGTGGGGATGGCAGAGCAGCATGCCGTGGGTATGGCCTGTGGCCTGGCCCTGGAAGGGAAAAAGCCGGTTGTGTGCATGCAAACCACATTTATGCAAAGAGCATTTGACCAATTGTTGCACGATGCCTGTTACATGGACCTGCCGATCACAGTGTTGGGGGTCAGAGCCGGGTTCGCAGGTTACGATGGTTCAACCCACCATGGTCTATATGATATTCCCTATCTGCGTTCTTTCCCCAATATGCAGATTATCTATCCGGCCAACTCTGCTGAAGCGGAGCAGGTACTGGCGCAGAGGCTTGCGGCGCCCAAGGGGCCTATGGTGATCCTGCATCCTTATGAACCCATCTTGGCAACCGAACCCGCTATCGGGCAGATGGAGCCTTGTGGTCTGTCGGTGGCCGCCGAAGGGCAGGATGGCTATTTGATAGCTTTAGGCAACACCCTGGCCTGTGCCTGGGAGTTGAAATCCAAGCTGCAACAGTCTGGTAAAGACTTCGGCATTATTTGCATTCAGAGTATCAAGCCTTTCCCTGAGGCAAGGCTCAAAGAGCTGCTGTTGCCGGGCATGGATATAGTGACATTGGAGGAGAGTGTTCTGGCGGGCGGATTGGGCACCGCGGTACTGGAAACGCTCAGCGATGCAGATATTCGAGTCAGAATATTGCGTACCGGGGTCAATGATGCCTTTGTTCGCCCTGGCAGTAAACAGGAATGCAGCCAGGAAGCCGGGATCAGTGTGGCACAAATTCATGAGCAAATTGGGCAACGCTGGCCTGAGTATCTGGAGACGACTCATGGGTAGATTGGCGGGAAAAGTGGCTCTGATAACCGGAGCCTCCAGAGGCATTGGAGCCGGGCTAGCCCTGGCGTTTGCCCGCGAGGGAGCCGACATTATTCTTAACTATCGTGCCAATGATGCTGCCGCCAATTCTGTTGCGGAACAGATCCAGGCTATGGGCCGCAAGGTATTGAAGGTCAAGGCCGATGTTTCGCAGCGTGATGATATCAAGGCGATGCTTGAAGAGAGCAAAAAGGTTTTCGGTCGGGTAGATATCCTGGTCAACAATGCCGGTATTAATCAAAGGGGCTGGTTTGAAGAAGTCACAGATGAGGCCTGGGATCTTATTTTGGGAACCAACCTCAAAGGGCCTTTTATCTGTTGCCAGGAAATCTTTCCCCTGATGAAGGCAAACGGTGGTGGCCGCATCATCAATATCTCCTCGGTGGCCGGACAGTATCACGGGCCTAAAACCGTGCATTACGCGGTATCCAAGGCCGGACTGAATAGCCTGACCAAAATCCTGGCCCGGTACGGCGCCGAGCACAATATCCTGGTGAATGCCGTAGCGCCAGGTTTGGTTAGAACAGATCAAACTGCAGATGAAATTGACTCTCCGGCAGGTGCCAGGGTGTTGGATATGACGCTGTTGAAAAAGGCCGGGCGGATTGAAGATATTGCCAGCGCTTGCATTATGCTCGCATCGGACGAGCAACAGTATATGACCGGTCAGATCCTTGCGGTGAGTGGAGGAGCCATTCTTGATAACTGAGCGCAAAACTATCTTGTTGCTCGGCGGCAGTGCAGATCAGCTGTATGCAATCAAAACCGCCAAGAGCATGGGGCTCAAGGTCGTTGTTGTGGATGGCAATCCCAGCTCCCCCGGCTTTGCGTTTGCCGATGAATATGCGGTTGTCAGTACCAGAGACTTGCCGGCGTTAAAGCAATTTGTGGATGGGTTGACCTATCCTGTCCACGGTGTCGCCGTGATGGGCAGTGATATTTCCCAATATGTGTCGGCCCTGGCTGAACATCTGTCTTTGCCCTGTATTCCCTTGCAGGCGGCAGAGATAGCAACAGATAAATTGAAAATGAAGCAGTGTTTCGCTGCTCATGGATTGCCTATCCCCTGGTTCAGCGCCGTAGATAGCCTGAAACAGCTATTGGAAGTGATTGCTGAACGTGGCCTTCCGCTGATCATTAAGCCGGTTGACCGCTCGGGTGCGAGAGGGGTTTTCCTTCTTAAAGAGGGAATGGATATCGAGATGCTCTATGAGCGTTCGGTTAATGAATCCTTTAGCGGTCAAGTCATGGTTGAGGAGTATTTGCCGGGTCCACAAATCAGCACCGAAACTTTGTTTTATCAGGGAAAAAGCGTTACTCCCGGGTTTGTGGACCGCAATTACGAAATGCTGCAGAGGTTCTCGCCCTACATCATTGAAAATGGTGGTTGGCAACCCAGCCGATTGTCGCAAAGCCAAAGGAACAAAGTTGAGACTTTGATAGATCAGGTTGCTGATGCCTTGGGTGTAACATCCGGGGTGATTAAAGGCGATATCGTTTATACCCAGAATGGTCCCAAGGTGATAGAAGTGGCCACCCGCCTCAGCGGGGGGGATTTTTCCGAGAGTCTGGTACCACTCGGGCTGGGGATCAACTATGTCAAAACGGCACTGGAAATCGCCTTGGGGCAGAAACCTGACTTCGAGGCGTTAACCCCCAGGGTTAACCAGATGGTTGCCAATCGATACTTCTTTCCTGAGCCTGGAAAATTGTCGGCCATTGAAGGTGTTGCTGAAGTTAGCAAACAAGACTTTGTCAAAAAGCTGGAGTTTTTTGTCAAGCCAGGAGAGCAGATTAAACCTGTTGCCAGTCATGCCGATCGCGTCGGGGTGTTTATTGTCGTGGCCGATAATATGCAAGAGCTGGAACAGAGGGTAACTTGGGTTTATGAGCAGATCCGTTTTATAACGGCATGCTGAAACGCGACTTGGCATGAACAGACAGGGGGCTTATGCCCCCCGTTTTTTATCAATTGCCTTGATAGCTTTGCCGCATATGCTTCAGCGGCCGCAAACCATCGCTGGGGTCGGCGCGCCAGTCGCGATCCGGCGCTTCGCTCGGGGCCAGTAGTTTGTCGCTCTGACCGTCGATAAGCTCGGCTTCGCGACATTCGGCGATCACCGGCTGCATCTGCTGGGGTAGCCAGCAGTGCCCTGCGGCGTATTCGGCGCCCTGTTCATCCAGGTCGATATGAAATTCCACGCAATCGGCCTGCCAGCGGCCAACGGCGCGGCGAATCACCGCCGCTGATACGCTGTGATCAGACCAACCCACTTTAACCCCATAGCGCTCGCGAAAAGCGCCAATTACCGCCAGGTTGCAGTCGGATTTAGGCGTCGGGTAGGCCGATACGCAGTGCAGCAGGGTGATATCGCGGCAACCTGAGTCTTTTAACACAGAGATAGCGTGATCAACTTCGTCGAAGTTGGCCATACCGGCAGAAATGACCACGGGTTTACCTGTCTTGGCACAGGCTATCAGCAGCTCATCCCATAGTAGCTCGTAAGAGGCGATTTTGTAGAAATCGACATAGGGTTCAAGCTCTTTGACGGCATCGAGATAAAAAGGCGTGCAGGAAAACGCAATGCCGTGGCTATCGCAGCAGCGTTTCAACTCCGGCAGAAAATTGACCGGCAGTTCCCAATCCTTGCGCTTTCTGTGCATTTCGCTCTTTTCGAGGATCTCGGGGGCGAACAGTTGATCAATTTTAAATAGCTGAAACTTGACGGCATCACAGCCGATGGCCGCTGCAGACGCGATAAAATCAAAACAGCGTTCCAGATCCCTGTGATGATTGCTGGAGACTTCGGCAATAAAAAGCGTATGTTTCATCAGTTTCTTCCGCTTGGGTGATTCAAGTGCTTTATCGGCACTGAAAGAGTATTCCTGAGTGCTTAGGCCAATAAAGGCACGAGTTCATATTCCAGGGTGTCGGCCAGCCCCAGCCAGTCATGGCGTTGTTGCGAGGCCAACATGCCGGGGACCAGTGGCAACGCTTCACTTGGCAGCTGTTGCTGTTCCAGTCGTGCTTGCATCTGCTCTATGCAATCTTTCAACCGCCCGGAGGCCTCTGCTTCTTTGCCAAGCCTGAACGCGGTGGCCGTGTCGAGCAGCTGTTGTGGCAATGAATCTTGGATCATGGTTTCAACTCCTTGTATTGGCAACCTTTAATTCGGGCTCCTGAGAGGCTTGTTTGATAAAACCTGACATGGGGTCGCTTGGCTATGTAGGTTTCCAGATTTCGCAGATAAGCCCTGAGATTGAGATCGGTTGCCACTCTTTGGCCATGGCCATCCAGCACCCAGTGGCTGGCATTTTGCATTCTGTGTGTGGTGTTTTTTACCCAAGTTTGGGTCATTTTATCCTCAGTAGTCTTGGCAAAGTCATCCCAAAAGGCGTGGCTCTTGTTGTGGCAATAGCAAAAGTCGCAGCCCAGCAGGGTAATTTCACGTCCGCCCAGTAGTACTGCCAGATCTATCGCCGGGTGGATCACGCTGCCGTTGGTGTAAAGGCGAGTCTTGGGTATCTCTTTAAGCAGCGCATCATAAAGCGGGCTATTGCCATAGGCGTTAAACCTGGGGCCTCTCCAACCATTGAGGATTTCGGGGGCGACCCGGGGATAATAAGCCAGTGCTATCCCTTCGCTGAGTGCCAAAGGCAGGTGGTATTCGCCGACAAGTCCATCGATGCAAACCACTATGTCCGGGCGGATATTGTGGTGCAGCAAGCCCTTCATGGCGGTGTCGGCGCAGATAATCAGCGGCCTTTGCCGCTGCGTTTGCAACTTGGCCAGGTAATCGTAATGTTCTTCCAGCGAAGGCCCGGCGCCTATGACCAGGGCCTTATGACTGTGAACCTGCCGCTTAAGCTCAATCACATCGGGGTCGTGCAGCAGAAAAGGGCGATTGTCCTGCAGGCGCTTGATTATTGCAGGGTCGGTCGCCTGATGGCGGCGGTTGATATAAGGCAGATTTTGCTCGAGCACCAAGAGATCCCTGAGCCTGGCATTTTCATCACTGCAGAGTTCAAGGTCGGCTATCAGAGCGATATAAGGCTGGGTCACTTTAAGTTGTCCCGGCTGCAACTCCAGAGTGACGGCCGGATGGCTCAACCACTCTGATTGATCTGTGTAGCTGAGTACCAGAGCGAAAATGGCCGGGTTGAGAACATTTACCGTCAGCTTGGTGATGGCAGGATTATCCAACAATACGCTGGGCACATCGCCCATTCCTACGCCATAGAGACTGACCTCGGTCGCGCCGGCTGGCAGGGTATCAATATACAGTCTGGCTTCTGCCAAACGGTTGTGACGGCTGCTGAGCTGAATACCATCGACACTGATAGTCTGATTTTGCCCTGTCACCAAGGCCGCATCCAGGTTGCCGGGCGCTTGTTGTTTGAGTATCGCCCCCGCCAGTGGCCATCTGGACTGGATGATTTGCAAATTGGCTGCAAACAGCTCTGTCATGGAGGTTTCCTCGTTGAAGATGGGCTGTGTTAAAACCCAGATTGTAACCCCCGCCTGGCAGACGATAGGATTCTGACTTTAAAATTTAAATAATACAGTACCTTGGTACTTAGCGTTTGCCAAAGTCTTAATCTGTACCAGAGAGCATAGCTTCAAATACCCGGCTCATTTTAAGGCGGTAAGCACCTTGTTGTATGCCAAGAAGCTGGAAGCTTAATGGCCCTGGCCAAATGGGATTTCTCCTCAATCTGCCTATTAGGGCACATAACACAGCATTTGGCGGCTCAATGCTCAGGCCTTCGAGTGCCGACAGGCGTTTACCGGCTACAATCTTTTGCGCTTTACCCACCTGGCAACCGCTTGTCAAAAAAATGGCTTTGATGACTCTATGGCGCTTCAGTGCAGCAAATCGCGTTCCAGTTTGTAAACCTTTTTCGAGTTTAAGTCTTACTGGGGCGCTGAGCGTCTCTGTTGAATCGACCTAATAACTTAATCGTCGAGATACTTGGTCTGCTCGGTGTAATTCGGGGTCAGCAAGTTTTGATACAGCTTAGGGTTCATGTTGAAACCGCTGAATTTGCTTATGGTGTAGCAAAGGACTTTCAGCTTGAGCTTTCTGAAGCTGGGAGGGATAGGTTTAAGGAATTTGCAGCAATCGATACTCAAGCGTTCCAGCTTCTCAAACGCCAACATGGATTCGGGCAGAGACTCAGTGACAAAGTCCTCCAGAGATAAGGTATCCAACTCGGTAAACTCACCGATAAAATCAGGGATAACCTTGATATCGCCGCCTCTCAGAGAAAGCCGTTTTAACGGTAGGGCCTTAAGCTCTATGGGGAAATGATCCAGGCTCTTGTGCATTCCCATCAGTTTAAGGTGATGCAAGTGGGTATATTTCACCAGGGCCTTGGTGGCTTCCAGACTAAACTCATAACACAGGACCAGTTTCAAGGTTTCCAATGCCGGCGCATCGAGTGAGGCCAGGGTTTTAAGATCACTGCGTGAAATCAACAGGGTTTTCAGCCGTGGCAGCGAAATATTGGCAGGGAAATCGTCGAATTTGTTGAGTTTAACTGTCTCTAGCTTGGGGCTATTCGTTAACAATGGGCCAAGAGTAACGACGTCTGTATTGTGCAGCTCCAGCGAGGTCAACTGGGTAACGGCGGGGCAATTCAAACTAGGTAAAGCCTCCCTTTGGTCTGCGTCCCCATCCTCAAGCTCAGTCTCAACTTGGGCCGGGTCAATATTGAGCGACGCTAGATTGTGACAATGCATTAATAGATCGGCGATTTTAGTTGTCGCCAGTCTAGTGGTGAAGGAGGTGAGTCGCTCTGGCTGAGGTAGGTATTGAGACAGCTCTTCCCCCCGTGTCCGGCGTGTCATCGTCAGGGTAGTATTTCATCACAGCTGTAGAAATATTGCTGAACAGCTGCCGTTCGTTGTCCACCGGGCAATGGCTTAGAATGAGTTCATCCAGGGTTAGTCTCTCGGTTGGGGCAATAAGGCGATGACAACGGTCGATTTCCAACTTTTTGATGTTTCGTGGCAACAATGATGCATCTATGGTGAGTTTTTGGCCGTTTATTATGCTGAGGCTGTCCAGCGCCGCTATCTCTTTAAACGACTCGGGGATGGTTTCCGAGCTGGTCGAATTAAAACTAAGATTTTTAAGGCTTTGACATAGAGGTAGTTCATCCCAGAAGCCGTCGTCGACGAAATCTGCCCCCCAGATGCTTTCCAGTTGCGAAAACGCCCCAAAAGGGAAGCGAATGCCGGTTAAGTCTCTGGTGTAACCCAGGTGCAACTCTTTGAGATTAGGAAAACATGCAGCATGCTCACAGACCAATGCCAGCAGTTTCTTTTCTTGGATCTGAAGCCGGGTTATCTCTTCATATACCTTTGGGGCAAAACGGATATCTATGCCATTAGTGAAAGATGTTTTTTGATTGCCAAGCACCGTATTGGCATGGATTGAACTCAATAACGGGTTCTTCCATAGTGTCAGCTTATTGAGGTTGGCTAAGGTCAGTTGCTCATCAATAGATGCAAGTTGGGGACAGCATGAGACTTTCAAGTGTTGCAGCTGTGGCAGCTTATCCAGATTAGTGCCAAGGCGCTGTAAATCAGGGATTCGGCCCAGATCAATCTTGGTCAATCCTGCCGGTAAATCAAACAGCTCGGCGCCGCAGATAGGGGTATCGTACCAGGTTAGGCTGCTGAGGTTTGTCAGTTGGCGAAAATCAAGATCCAGACTTTCCAGCGGCACTGAGTCAATTTTAAACTCTTGCAGTTTCTTTAGCTTTTCAATGCTCTTGGGCAGTGTCTTGTAATCGCCTTCAATGTTGAGCTTTTCAAGCAGTGGCAGGCTACCGATACTTTCCGGCAACTGTTGTCCACAAAAGGGCTCGTCTTCGATGGCCAGAAAAGTCACCGAGGGGAAACGTGCCAACAGCTCGGGGCGCTCGCAGAGTGCCTCCAGTGGCTGACCGGCTCGAATATCTATGATGGTATGTCCAAGCCTGGCATAGAGATAATCGACATCCAGCTCGGCCGACAGGCTGGCATATTCGCAAAGGACACAGAAGACATCTCTCATATCAGGCTCTTTCTCGCCTTTAATCAGTTTCTTGCGGCACTTGAAGGCATTCTGAATATCCTGGCTCGCATGCTGTTTCAGCAGTTGGCGGATCTCTTTCACGCAGTCGGTATCGGCGCTGCATTTACCAATCAGGAAAAGGTCGTTGATGAATTTCTCAGGAAAGCCGTCACTGTTTTTAACAGTATTAAAGTAGTCGGGAAGGGATTCTATAAACTGGGACATAATATAAACAACTTATTGTAGGGTATAGTTACTAAGCCTGTTGGCCACTGCAGATGCTTGACGCCGTAGTTTTATCGTTCTGATTTTATCGTTCTGATTAACTTGGGCTTAGGGGGACATAAGCCCTGAATTTGGCCTGATTCGCTGTCGATAGTGCGCTGGAAGGTGTAGAACGAGATGGATTGCAAGATGCCCGGTAAAGTGCATCGAAAAGTGTACCGAATATGACATCGACAATTACAGATGGAGTAGCAGCATAAGATGCTGCGCAATGCGAAGAGCTGACTAATTCCATTTAATGATTTTCCTTCCAGTGACCACAAAAGTGGCCCGCACTCAAGCTTGCTACCGGATTTTACAAGAGTTGAAGGCCCTGTACAATCAATGGGATAGATATAGGCCAGTAATACTGGAATGATGTTTATGCAGATAACGGCCTTACAGGCGGTGTGACCGAAAAATCCAGTCAGGGAAGCTTCTAGTACCGGATAACTTAAAGAGCGGGACTGCGGGCGAAGGCAAGGACAAAAGTGTCACCATTCATGATCTGCATGATCTGCGTCGGTCGATCACCAGTTGGAGCGTGATGCGTGGCGGCTGATGTTGAAACCACGGGCAAACCACCAGTAAGCTGGAAAATCTCATCAAGAGATTGGTACTAATCTCGGGGAAAGGTCAACGGATTTGGGCGGAAAAGAATTTAGCCCAAATCTAATCTGACAACGGCACCCAAAATCGGGTAACTGTCAGATCAGGTCTGAGCTAGTACATCTAATCTGATAACGGCACCCAAAAATCGGGTAACTGTCAGATCAGGTCTGAGCTAGTACAATTTAACGCCCAAAACTGGGGCGACAAATGGCCAGCTATAATTCGAGCGAAGCGAGCCTGCTGGCTATTTGGCGTCCGCCTGCTTTTGCTTGTTATAGCGCGTTTTCACAAAAACATGATAGGCAACGACCTGATTTACTATCAATCAGCTTCTCTTCACAATATTCTTCTTCACATATTTTACTTAAAAGTGTTCCATTGTAATTGCAAATGCAGCATTCATATGAATCACCGGTTTCGGTTAATTGATATGTCTCTGCACAACGATGAATAAGCTCGTGATCCCAGAAGTGCATTTGCGAAACGACTTGATAACAATTTGGGCAATGAAATGATTTTTTCTTTTTATTGTAGTTAAAGTAAAGATTGACTTGTGTTGGTGTTAATACTTCAGTAACAGTTCTAAATTCGTTTAGTAATGCGTTTAAAGTATATGATTCAGTATTGTCTTCTTCTTTAAACATTTGGACTGAATTTACAGGAGTTTTATCGAGATATTGCTTTCTTGATTCGAACCAACTACTTGAATCAGAAAAATAATGATAGGCAAATAATATAAATTCAATAACTTCCACAGGCTTTACAGTTAACGATTTGTCTACCGTATGCATGACTTTATTTCTTATAACACGAAGTTTTTCATACCACTGTACAAATTGAACAGTAAATCTTGTTTCACAGACGGTATCATGTACTTTTAGTAAGTCTTGCGCATCTAGAGTTCTAAACAGTGAAAACTCAATATCTTTTTTATTACAACCTTTTGGCCAAGATTGAGGGCTACCAGAAATTAGCAAATAAGGTGATATATCAGTAATTCTGCCTTTTATATAGAATTCCACTGCCTGTTGCACGAGAGCTGTAGCACTAATCAGTGTTTGTTTGGCTGACCCCCAATACCTCTCACTCTCAGCTGATTGCTTTGAAATATCAATTAGACCTACTATTTCTTCAAACTCACTAATTAGTTCGACAACTGAATCCCAAGAGGAATTTAAATAATCCGTAGCTGCATTGAAAAAATCGTCTTTTGTTGGGAAATCAATAATCAACGTACACTCCTTTTCTGCATTGTGCTATAACGCTGAGTTAGGGTGTGAGCAACGCCATCACGAAACTTAACCTTACCACCGTAAACACGAAACCCAACCTCGAACTGGAAATGCCAAGCGTTGGGAATCACTCTTAAATGCTTTGTATGGTTTTGGTTCAACGTAGTTCACCAGTAAGTTCTTTCCATGCTTCATTAGCGGATATAGGTAACTTCAGTTGATATTCTACTTTGGACGAAAGACCAATAAACCTAGAGCCTAAGTCTTCTGGATTTATATTAAGTTCTTTATACAGTTTGTCTATGTAGACTAGTACGCCCGGGGCTAAAAATGCAGATTTAGGATCGAATGGGGGGGAACATCTTCAATATCTCAGGGTCCTTCGTTCCACAATTATTTGGACCATTTAGATCTATAAAGCAGACCTCAAGATATGTGTCCAACGCTTCAGATAATTTACCTTGCTTCTTTAGAACATCTCCCATTCCCAATCGAGCATTACGATATAGCCCCCATTTATACGCTGATGCTAGTTTAGGCAATGAGACTTTTAATTCTTCCCACTTAACATCTAAGTCCGTAGGAGTGTTGAAGCCTTGACTCATAAGCTTTTTTTGTTGCTTCTCTATCCCGATTTTCCGCTAAGAATTGTTCATGAGTACCGTTCTCAATTGACCACTTTTCTTCTATGAGTTCAATTTGATCTTCACGTACTAAAATCTTAACTCGTTCATCAGGGCAAGTTCGAACATACATAATCTGACTGCAACTAGGGCATTTTATCTTTCGCCCAGGCATCTTATCCAAAGTACTACTGCAATAAGGGCAAATGGGCTCTTTGTTTCCTACTCTAGGTATCTCAGTTGTTTTGTTTCCCTCGGTACGACTATTACCGAATGTTCTAAATATCTTGGATAAGAAACTCATAGATTTCTCCTGTAAAACCAAACGCCGCGCTCAGCCGCCGGAGGCCAATGGCAGCGCCTTGTTAGCCTTTATTACACAGGCTCTGTACCAGCTCGACTAATTAGATTTAGAATGTGGCCAGCCGAACGTAATATATGATTGTAGGTATAAATCCTAATGATTTTACTAAGACTTTCCTTTTCTCTAATCTTTTTCAACTGTTCATCAGTTAGATCATGTCCGATGACTAGGCTACAGCTGGGATTTTCAAAAAGCATATTTTTTTCATCTCTGAGGTAGCTACGCTGATTCAACACAAAAGATAAGTATCTCTCTGCCTGATTCCATGAATCATTGAAGCCAGCAGCAAAATTACCATCAGTTTTGAAACACGTTAAGAATGGCTGCTTAATTTCAATAATATCTCTGAAATTGTCGTGACACCTAACGGCTGTAAAATCTGGTATATTCGCATCATTGAAAGCTGAGTGTCGATCAACGGAACTATACTGCGATCCAAACATCCAGGCGTGTTCACAAAATAATTCTTGATATTTACTTTCTTCCTTTATACCTGAATTCAAATATTCGCTGAGTGTTTTGTAGCCTGTTTGCATTCTTTCGAACTCACTAATCCTTTCCTCTTTGGTCCCATTCATAATAGGAAGATCCATAAGAAGCAACTGCTGAACAGCCAGAATTTTATTTAGATCGATAGCATCGGAGTCAAACTCGGGCTGTAATGGCTCAAAATCAAAATACACCGAACGCTTCCAGCCACTGGATAAAAGAACAATAACTCCTACGTCCGACGGTATTTCAATTCCAAGATCAACTGATTCAACATGTCTTATATCACCTTTGTATAAAGGATCTCCCGCCCGGACACTACGATTAACTTTAACCATTGCCTCAATTTTTAACTCATTTATGTAGGCTGTACAGCTTAAATCAGGGTTAATGATTACAACTAAATGATCTATTTCCGATGGTTTCGGAAGATTAGGTATCCTCGAGAATATCATTTGATGCAGACCTTCAAGCCGGTCAAGCAAACGGATTGAGTCACGAGGATATACTAGCTCTCTAGATATAACTGGGACTTTATCGCCCGCAACACCAAATCCAGCAGAGAAACCTGCAGGAATCTGATCTAATGTGAATTCAATTGCCATATATTCCTCAGAGGCTAACATTTTAATAGTGAGACCCTGCAAGATAGCTTACCTTGCAAGCTTGTTCTACCTTCTAAGGAAGCAGGTGATTTATGTATCGGCGAAGCTAAATGTACAATCAGCAGGTCGTTTATTTGGCTGCTGCGCAGGCTGTTTGTCCTTCGGACACGCTTCCAATTATTCCGCACATCCTGTATTTCACCCTTCGGGACTGCTAAAGCCGTTCAAAAATGTTCCCGACATTTTTGTCGTGTGGCGGGCCAGCTAAGCGACAGAAACTATTCTGTTTCTTGTCCTTCGGACACGCTACCGCCCATGGATTTCGGATTCCAGCATTCCTGCCGCCCCCTAAGGGTATGATTGTATGGAACAAGTGTTCCACTTAGCTCGAACGTATCACAGCTCTTTTCGATCGTCTCTAGGACATTTGCTCTTTCTTACAAAAAGTTGCGTTTGCTCAACAAACGGGTCTTCAGGCTTCTTGTCCGACTCGTACTGTGCCACACGGTACTTTTCAGTTACTTTGCCTCAGCGCAGATTTTATCTCGGCGTTTAGCCAATTCAGGGCTGCTGTCCTTCATCGCTTTTAGTATGAGCTGATTACATTCTTTCTCTTTAAGCTGCTGCTCTGTTTGCCGTACGGGTTCGCCTGCGGCGCCTGTCTTTGGATTGAAAAGAAATGATCTTCCAGTCTTTGGGGTCGGTTCGCCTATTTTGGCTATCACGGGTCTGTAATTAAGGGATGCACTGCAATACATCCGCGATAAGCTGCGGCCCTTTGAGTTCAGGTTTTTCATGCTGGATAGCTGATTGCACAAATCCGTGAACATGGCTTTCGCTTGCAGGGTGCATTTGGAATAGGCGGTTGCTTGCTGCTTAAGGTCGGCACAGACACTTTCTTGCCTTACCTGCCAGAGAAAGTGCTGGAATCGAATGTCGGTGCCCTTGTAGGTGAGCGTTTGGGCTGTGACAGTGGTGTTTGCCGCATCAACATAGGCATTGGCAATGTTATTGCTCACCATCTCCAGATAGGCGGCGAACAGTTGCGACAGTGGATCCATAGCTCATCCTTAAGTAGCTGCTTGCATGTAAAAGCTTGGCTTCCCTTTAGTTAGCTAAAGATATTACCGTCTTTGATCTGGCTTTTAAATGATTAGTGTCAAAGCTGGTTTTCGGTTTTTACATAGTCTGTACACTTATTGACAGCACTCCAAGGTAAAGCGGTTTGTACTTCCTGCCTGATACTCTTTGTAGATTTCTCGTTGAGAAAGCACCCATGTATGCACTCGGGTGATGACTTTCACCCCAAAGCTGACAATGCCTCGAAGGCGGGTTAAGGCTTCATCGCCGTAGCGGTTGGTTTTGACTGCCGGAATACCCGAAGCACAACTGAGTTGCTAAAGATATACACCTAATTCCCAGGCACAGGCGGAACTGTGACCTTCCGAGGCATGGATGCCGAGGCAGAGCTTACAAGGATGATGGGATGGACACCTCTTGTTAAGAAGGCGTCATTAGCGCCATATTGAATTTGCACATTCAAACAACAAAAGGTGTCCTGACATGAACGTTACACTAATTGGAATTGATCTCGCAAAAAATATCTTTCAGGTCTGTGGTGTTAATCAGGCGGGGAAATCTGTCTTTAATCGTGCGGTAAAACGGTCTCA
>NZ_JBICJO010000006.1:0-761 GCF_043103185.1 Shewanella sp. YQ_9 | reverse complement strand
CCTTCTCCGTCTCTCCATCGCAGTTAGCAGAAGTACGGGAATATTAACCCGTTTCCCATCGACTACGCCTTTCAGCCTCGCCTTAGGGGTCGACTCACCCTGCCCCGATTAACGTTGGACAGGAACCCTTGGTCTTTCGGCGAGGGGGTTTTTCACCCCCTTTATCGTTACTCATGTCAGCATTCGCACTTCTGATACCTCCAGCGTGGGTTACCCCTTCGCCTTCAACGGCTTACAGAACGCTCCTCTACCGCACTGATGCAAGCATCAGTACCCGTAGCTTCGGTGAATTGCTTAGCCCCGTTACATCTTCCGCGCAGGCCGACTCGACTAGTGAGCTATTACGCTTTCTTTAAATGATGGCTGCTTCTAAGCCAACATCCTAGCTGTCTAAGCCTTCCCACATCGTTTCCCACTTAGCAATTACTTTGGGACCTTAGCTGACGGTCTGGGTTGTTTCCCTTTTGACGACGGACGTTAGCACCCGCCGTCTGTCTCCCGGATAGCACTCTTTGGTATTCGGAGTTTGCAAAGGGTTGGTAAGTCGGGATGACCCCCTAGCCTTAACAGTGCTCTACCCCCAAAGGTGTTCGTCCGAGGCGCTACCTAAATAGCTTTCGAGGAGAACCAGATATCTCCCGGTTTGATTGGCCTTTCACCCCCAGCCACAAGTCATCCGCTAATTTTTCAACATTAGTCGGTTCGGTCCTCCAGTTGATGTTACTCAACCTTCAACCTGCCCATGGCTAGATCACCGGGTT
>NZ_JBICJO010000069.1:0-96198 GCF_043103185.1 Shewanella sp. YQ_9 | reverse complement strand
CTCTGGGCGACAGCGCTGATTTTCAGAATGGCCGGCATTTTGCCAGCTATCTGGGGCTGGTTCCGAAGGAGCACAGCAGTGGTGGTAAAGTCAGACTACTCGGGATAACAAAACGCGGAGATGGTTATCTGCGAGGACTGCTTATTCATGGCGCCCGCTCAGTGGTTTACCGGGTCATCAACCTTCCGGAAGAACGATGTGGAGGTCTCCAGCGGTGGCTGAAAGGTATTATTGCCCGAAGTGGCGTAAACAAAGCTGTAGTGGCGCTGGCTAACAAAAATGCCCGAATAGCGTGGGCGCTAATAAACCAAAAAACAGAGTATATCGTTAAGTAACTAACTGATTTTAATAAGTCCAAAGAGTTGATGTGCTGACAGGTAGAACCGACTCTCTGTGAACCTGACAAATAGCTGGGCTGCTAAAAGCCATGGCACTAATGAGGACAGAGAGTACGGATGTTCATCAGGGCTCACGAAGCCGGATATATGTGTGTGGCTACTTTGTCAGAAAGAGACCTGCCGGTGCTTGCATCGGAGAGGTGTCCATATAGTTATTTAGGTGCTTCTTCAGATGTATCAAATGAGAAAGCCACAATGCTGGTGTTTATCTTTCCTTCCTCGTCCAGGCGTATGAGGGCTTCCAGTAGTTCAATAGAGAAGAATGTTTTCGTCATTCCTATCGGTTTGAATACATGTCTTGTACTTTCGGGAAGTTTGTTGATTTTTTCAGCCGATAAGAAAAACCGGGTGGTAGCGTTGGTTATTTTGATGCTGTTTTCGGTATCGACGGCATCCACCAAGTTGTCTACTGCCAGGATATAACGATCGGATAAAACCCCTGTGCCGGCGCAGGTTAACTTGGAGGGATAGACTTCGACCCCGTAAGGGTCAAAGCTCATTATTAATTCGGCTATCTCCTTGGTAACATTAAAAGCGCCCCCTCTGATTAAGTCCAACGCTTCAATATCGAGGATGTCAGTGTCCTGCCATACAATCTCATTCAGACAACTTGTTGGGATAAAATCATTGTCATCATAAAGTGACGAGCGAATATCGACCGCACTAAATAGTGATTCCCCTTCATTCATGTCTTCGTTTATATAGGCTACTTGCATTCTCAATTCTCTACATTTTTCTCTGGGGCAAAAAAGCCACCTCGTGAGGTGGCTTGGGGAGTATAAACCGGCGTTAGCCCATACGTTTAAGCTTTTCCTTCAACTCTGGGATGGCGCGGGTAAAACCGTCGATATGGTCGGTCAGGCGTGACAGCAGTTTGCGCTTACGCTCTTGGTTACGCCGACCATAAAGTAGGGTCCACACCAGCAGTACTGCACTGACCATGATAAACACTACCAGTGTCAGGTTGTGTCTAAAGAAGGAGGTGCTGTAGATGGGATCCAGCAGCGGGAAGTAGAGCATATCGAACAGCGGATACCAGATATGATCCGGGCCCCAGAAGTTGAAGACCAAGGCGGCAATCGCCAACAAGATCCAGGTGCCTGCGCCGTTGAGCTTGCCGTATTGCTGGAACGATGTGTTGTTATAACGTTTGCTCTTGGTCAGGTTATAGGCGTACTCACGGTTATAGTCATCAACGCCCAATTTGGCCCTTGAACTGGCGTAAATCATCCAATCGCCCACATCCAGATCCCCCAACAGATCTTCGCCGAAGCGCATCTCCCGCACTTCACCATCGGCCAGTTGCAGCAAGACTTCGCCATCAACGTTGGAGCTGCGGCTGCGATGGCTGCTGGTTTCAGTGTCTGTGGTGCTGTGGGAAAATCTGTTACCCACATAATGGTCTGTGGTGGTGGTTTTAGTGGTGGTGACCGTGAAGTCATCGACACTGGCGCTGGCACTTCTGTCGAGCACTTTGCCCATGATACAGGAGACGCTGACTTCACCCTTTTCATCGCCTGCCAAGACATGCTTGTGCAGATAGGGCTCACGGTAACTCAGGCTGTATTGCCGCATCATGGCCTCTTCCTCATCGCGGACACTGAGGCTGTTGGCGGCCGTTGCCGTTGCCTGCTGCTGCGAGCTGCCGCACTGAACACAGTAGCCGTGCTCGCCATCGATGCGACTCTGGCATTTGAAGCAGAAAATATCCGAGTCTTTTCTCGGCCGCTGGGCGATATGGTAGCCCAACTCTTCTTGGGTGACAGACAACAGGCGTTTCATCGCCAGTTGCAGCGCCTCGTAGCGGCGCAGTTCCCTGGTGTGTTTCTTCTGGTTGCGCTGACGTTCCAGAATGAAACACACCACAGACAGAACCACGGCCACCCCGATAGCGATTTCTGTGGATTGCTTGGCACCAAAGTACAGCAACAAGGCGCTGGCAATCCCCAGCAGCAGCCACCAGAAGGCGCTGGATTGGCTACCCGGCTCATAGTCGGGCACTATGGTGGAGCGTTGACCGTCGGCTTCATGACTGATAGCGGCCGGAGCCATATGGTTATGGCTGACCAGGCGTTTGGCGTCTTTACCTTCGATGCGGTAATTCAGGGTGTAGTCTGTCGGATAAAACAAGGTCAGCACATCGCCGCGGCGAAGCTGATCGTAGAACTTGTTCTCAGCGTTGACACTGACCCGCTCTATTTTGCCGTCCTTGTCTTCGAGCTCAAGCCACCAGTAGCTGTAGGTGAGGTTATTGCCACTGTCTACCCGGCGCCGCTTGTAGAGGAAACTGGAGTTGACCCGGCCGGTGAACGTCCTGGCGCCGGAATAGTGGGGTTTAAGATCTTTTAGGATCTCAGGGGCGACATCCTCAATATTCTTCAGTTTGGGCTGCTCAGGCAGGGACTCTCCGCAGTGACCGCAGAAGTTTTCCTTGGCATAAATGGGTTGATTGCAGTGGTGCATTCAGTTTCCTTGTCAATTGGGTAAAAGACGGATTGTCAGTGTTTGTTCGCCGCCATTCAGGCTGTGCCATTTGCGGTAGGTCTGATAACCGGGGGCGCTTACCTGCACATCGTAGTTGCCCGGTTTAAGCCGGATCCCCGGGTGATACTTGGGGCCAATGTTCATGATCCTGATATTTGCGTTGTTCACATTGGTTTCGACCTTGAGGCGTATCTCGGTCGGTGCCAGCTCGCTGGCCTTGAGTGGTGTTGGAGTGCTCTTGTGCAGCAAGTCTATCTTGGCCAGTGAATGCGCCAGTGGCGAGAAGGCCTGATAGATACCCGTGTGTTGCTCAAAGCTCAGCCCCAAAGGATGCAGCAGCGGCTGGGCGTGCAGTGTCCAGCGCAGGGCGTAGGCAAAGCCGATATTGCCGGACTGTTCCACCTTGGTGAGGAAGTAGTTCACCGGGCTGGTATCATCCTGGGTGTAGCGGTTTTGCACCAAAAGCACCGGCAAGGTCAGCAGTAACAGGGGCGGCAACAGCTTGGCGGTCAATGCCAGCCAGCGGCGTTTGCCGGACTTGGCACTTTCATTGGCATTCTCATCTATGCCGGTACTGTCTTCGCTGCCACTTGCTTGACTCGCGCCGGGGCGGAACAGCTGCAGCGTCTTCAGCGGCAGTTTGATAAAGGTCATACAGATCAAAAACAGGCTGAGTGACATGGAGATGGGCGGAATAATCACAGATCGCAGCGCCTGCTTGCCTTGCTCGGCATAGCGTCCGCCATCGGCAAATTCACGTTCCGACTCGGCCAACATCTGCAGGTAACTCTGGGTACGCTTCTGGATGTTGGGATCCAGCACATGGCGTTTGAAGCTGGCCTGGTTCCAGTCGGCGCGGACGTTCGGCACATAGAGATCGCCCATGCGAGCGGCTATCTTGCGTTGGATCTGCGGATGCAACTGGAAGGCGTTCCAACTTAAGTTGATGGGCAAGTCCAAACCGCGTTTACGCATCTCGCTCTGCCAGCGGGCATCGGCTTCGGCCTTAACCGTCTTGGCCACGCTTTGACTAAACAGCGGACGATTGCTGATATGCCAGCTGTCAGGCAGTTTCAGCCCCTTGGCCTTGAGGGCCCGGCGCAGTTTCACCTGAGTCACAGGATGCACCCTGAAGTCGGCCAGTGACGCTATGTTGAACGGATAGCCGGTTTCCTTTTCAAACATCGCCTGGAACTTGGGATGGACCAAGAACAGGCGCTGGTAATGATCCGGATCGTCTGTGTACTTATAGCGTTTGTCCTTGAGACCGCCATCGCCACCTGTAGCCAGACTCAGCGCCTGCATGGCGGTGCCGACACCGGCGGTCATCACCCCGAACAGGGCGCTGGACAGCAGGTTTTCGCCTGTGCTGATGTCTTCGACTATCAACCAGTAGTTGGGATCTATGTAGCCGAGCCCCGCCTTGGAGATCATTGTCTTGTAGCGGGCGTTTTCCCGTTCTATACATTGATAGCGACGTTCTTTCTGGGACGACTTCTTGTAGCGTTCCTGGCAGCGGTTGGTGTCTTCATGGTAGGCGAAGATCTTGGGGCCGTATTCCTGCGCCCTGGCACCGGCCTTGGCCACATGGGCCTTTTGCGCCTGTTGATACTTGCCCCAGCCCTGATTGACCTCCTGCTCTATGTTTTGCCAGTAACCCATCTCACGCTCCGGGATCCCCGCCAGGGTCTGGTTGTAGCGGTTGGAGCCTTCGGCATAACTGCGATAGCTGGCCGACAGTTCATCATAGAGTTGACCAAAGTCGTGATAGTGCTGGTCAAAGTCGCGATAGGCCCGCTTTTGCACGAAGTTGTGAATGATCTTCTGCTTGTAATCATCCAGGTTGTCGGTGAGGTTGTGGTCGGCATAGGCCAGGCCGCCGAACAGGGCCAGAAAGGTCAGGTTTTCAGAGCTGTGCAGCTCTTTGGGGTCGTAGTTGAGACCTTCGACTTCGACCGCGTTAACCGCCAGGGCATCACGCAGCGCCGCGCTGTAGGCCGCGTATTGACGCTGCTCCGGGGTAGAGGGTTCAATCAGCCATTGTTCTATCAGGTATTTTTGACCGAAAAACACGCTGGGCCAGACGCACAAGGTGAGCAGCAACAGGGTCAGGCTGCCTCTCAGGCCGGTTTTGAACAACCGCGCCGGCAAGAGATCGGCCAGCAGCAGGGTCACACCTATCCCGGAAATGGTGCGGCCGTAAATCTCCAGGTGTTCGAGTTGCTCGGGCTTGGGTGTGCCCAAGCCCACCAAAGAAACCAGTTGGGCGTTGAAGATGGCCTCTGGGATCAGATAGGCGGCGCTCAGCAGCAGGAAAAAGACCCGCCAGGACAGTTTTTTCATCCTTGGTTCCTCACTGCTGCTCGCTGCGGCGCAGCTCTATTTTCACTGCGTCATCTGCGGTGAGATCTACTTGGGTCTGGTTTTCTCTGGGGCCGGCCTGGGTTTTCATGATCACAGGGACAAAGCCGCCGCCAGACTCGGACGCCTTGCCTTTATTGGCCACAGCGCCTGTCTTGAAGGACTTCAGTTTGCCATCCACCGCCGGATACAGGCCGTTGGGCCAGTAGGTTTCCAGCAAAGAGAGCTTGGAGAGATCCAGATCCTTGGGCAGCGTGGCCAGCTTGCGGGTCAGCTCAGTGCTGCCTTGATAAGGCAGCATGGGCGGCAGGGCGAAGCGGCTGCAAAAGCCATAGAGACTGTCGTCGATAATCACAGAGTCGGGCAGTTGACTGCGCTTGAGTCCCAGCAGGCTCTGTTCGTGGTAATCATGACCATTGATGGTATAGCTGGCCACAGGAATGCCGCGGTTATGGGCCACCGATTTGAACCCAGAGGCGTTTTGCCGATAGTGGCGTATGTCCAGGGCGATACCGAAGTTGGACTTGAGCGCCTTTTTCAGCTTATTGAGTCCGGCCGAGGAGTCGTAGCGTTTTTCCCGGTAGCGGCGGTTGGCGTAACCCTGAATGTCCTCCAGCATGGATTGATTGCGCAAAAAGATGGGGTCTTGACCTGCGCCGCGTTTCATATCGGCCGCCAGTTTGTTCATCGAGGCCTTGGCCGGGCTCTGGATAAAGGACAGGAATACAGCGTCGTTTATCTGCCTCATTTTTTTGAGGTTTTCCAGCTCCAGACTGCTGTAGAAGTAGCGACCCTGGCCTATGATACTGAAGGCCAGATAGTCGAGCATCTCCAGATCCCGGCTGCCGGCACGACTCTTGATCTCAATATTCAGCTTCTGTCCGCTATGGGCATAGCGACTGAACACCTGCGCCAGTTGGCGAAAGTTGGGCGGTACCGTATCTGTGAGGGCGCCGGTTTGCATGTCCCGCTGGCGCAGATAGCCCCACTCTTTCTCATAGCGAATCGACTCTATCTTGCGGCGCTTATTGTCTATGGTGCCGGTTTCACGTCCGGTACGTCCATCGTGATGAATGACCCAGACATCATCCCGGGTCAGGCGCACATCGATTTCAATCACATCGAACTGGTTATCCAGGGCATCTATGACGGCTTCCAGCGAGTTTTCCGGAAAACGTATCGAGCCTCTGTGGGCCTGAAGCTCCAGGTTGCTGCACTGCCTGGCCCCCAGATAATTGATGTTATCCAGTGGTGACAGAGTAAAGCCTCTGGCGTTGAAGGCTTGTTCCAATGCCAGTTTCTGCGGATCTACGGGTTGAGGTTCTGGGGCGGATGGGGTGCTTTTACAGCCGCCAAGCAGGCCGAAACAGCAAAATATCAGGACGAAAAAGAGACGCACAGGGGTTCCTTGGTGCTCTATAAGTATTTATAAATTAAGGGTATTAAAATTAATTATTTACCGTCGGTCAACCTGTAATGCCAATGTTTAACAAGTTTTACTTGTGCTGTCTCAAAACTGAACATTGGCTGACTTTTTATTGGTCAAATAGTGCGCTTTTTTGCGGCCGCATAACCGGAGACGCAGAACTTGGGCCGCGCGTTTTACTCACAACTTGCTTGAGGTATGCTTGAAGCACAATTGTGAATAACCAAGGAAACCAGGTGAACCGACTGATACTCTGCCTGCTTTGCAGTTTGGCTCTGAGCCCTGTCGCCCAGGCCAAGTCGCCCGACAAAGCAGTCAATAAGGGGGGCAACAAAAGCGTCAGTGCCAGGCCTGCCATGCGCATAGTGGCGCTTTCTCCCCATGCGGTGGAGATGCTGTTTGCCATAGGCGCGGGTGAACAGATAGTGGCCACCACAGACTATGCCGATTTCCCCGAGGCCGCCAAGGTAATTCCCCGAATAGGCGGTTACTACGGCATACAGATAGAAAGAGTGATAGAGCTGAATCCGGATCTGGTGGTGGTCTGGGACACAGGCAACCGCAGCGAAGATATAGAACAGCTGACCAAGCTTGGGTATCGCATTTACGGCAGTGACCCCAAAACCTTGGAAGGCATTGCCGAAGAGCTGGAACAGCTAGGGCGTCTCACCGGTCACAGACAGCAGGCCGGGGAAGTGGCTGCCGACTACCGGCAGCAATTGGCAAATTTGCGCCGGGACAATGCCGCCAAGCCGGAGATCAAGGTGTTCTATCAACTCTGGTCCGAGCCTTTGATTACAGTGGCCCAGGACAGTTGGATCCAGCAATTGTTGGAAGTCTGCCATGGCAACAACGTCTTCAAGGACAGCAGCTCTCCCTATCCGCAGGTAAGCATGGAAAATGTGCTTCTCAGTCAACCCGAGGTGATCATCAAGACAGATGAAAAGGGCGATGGGAAGCGGTTGGACTGGAGTCAATGGCAGGAGATCCCTGCGGTGAAAACGGAACAAATCTACACACTTAACGCCGATATTCTGCACCGGGCGACCCCAAGGGCGCTGGAAGGTGTTGAGGCTATCTGCAAGGTGCTCGACAAGGCCCGCGAAGGGCAGCGGCTATGACAATCATCATCCCGGCTTCGGCGCCAGTCTGGTAATCCTGCTGCAAGCGTTTTACGCCCGCCCTCTATTTATTCTTCTGTTACTAAATCCAATCCTAAGTGTCCGCCTGGCGGACACTTTTGCAAAAAGCGGACAGTATCCGCTTGTCCGCGGACACAAATAAAATCTCCACTACTTTCCAACCAATTGATAACTATGACTATCTAAACTTGGCACAAGCTTTGTAAACCTAGTTGCAACAAGATGGTCACAAGCTCAATTGAGGAACAAACGGGATGATTAAGGATACCAGCGGACAAGACAAGCAAGTGGCGCCGAGTTTAGCGCGTCGCCTCAAGTGGCCGGCTACCCTGGGCGCGGCAGTATTGTTGCTGTCGGGCCTGGTGTGGGCCAGTGTCAGTGGCAGCGGTGTCAGTGAATCCATAGATCGCAGTGAGCTGCGCTTCGCCACTCTGGAGCGCGGCACTCTGACTCGGGATATCGCCACCACAGGCAAGATAGTCGCCGCCAACGCGCCAATCCTCTACAGCCCGGAAGGCGGCACTGTGACTCTGATAGCCAATCCGGGGGACAGGGTCGAGCAGGGCCAGGTGGTCGCGACCATAGAAAGCCACAGCCTGACCAACAGCCTCAAGCAGCAGCAGGCCCTGCTCGACGGGATGAAGAGTGCCCTGGAACGGGCCAAGTTGGACGCCAGACGTAATCAACTCAAGGCGAATCAGACACTGGATATGGCCAAGGTGGATCTGGAGGCCGCAGACAGGGAGAGCCGCCGCGGCGATCAACTGATCGAAACCAGCCTGATCTCCAAGATAGATTACGAGAAGAGCAAGGATGAGTTGCACAAGGCCAAGCTGCAGTATGCCCATGCCCAGCAGGAAGCCGCACTGATGAAAGACACCTTGACCTTTGAGCTGCAAAACAAGGCGGCCGAGGTCAATCGTCAGGCATTGGTGGTAGCCGAGTTGGAACGTCAGGTGGCAGCACTGAACATCACAGCCCCTGTTGGCGGCATCATAGGTAACTGGCTGACGGAACAAAAAGCCCGTATCGCCCAGAGCCAGCCGATCCTGACCGTAGTGGACTTGAGTGCCTTCGAGGCCGAGTTGGCAGTGCCGGAAACCTACGCCGATGAACTGGGGCTGGGGATGGATGTGGAACTCAACTTCGGCGGCGTGATGGTGATGGGCAAGTTGGCCTCCATCTCCCCCGAAGTACGTAACCGCGAAGTCTCTACCCGGGTCCGGTTCCAGCAGGATACCGCTTTGCACCTGAGGCAGAATCAGCGCCTGTCGGCCAGAGTCTTGTTGGAAAACCGTGCCGATGTGCTGATGGTCAAGCGCGGCGCCTTCGTGAACAGTGGCGGTGGCCGCCTGGTGTACCGTCTCCAGGGAGATATTGCCGAGCGCACCGAGATCAAACTCGGCGCCCGCAGCATGAGCCATATCGAGGTGCTGGAAGGCGGCGAGGTGGGCGACCAATGGGTGATTTCCAATATCGATCTGTTCAATGACGCCGAGCAAGTGCTGGTTCGCTGAGGAGAGAAGAATGAAAACCGAAAACTTCAACACCGAACGTCTGGTGGCGGCCCTGGCTCTTATGCTGTTGCTGGTGGCGACTCTGATCTATACCCGAGATACCTCGGACTGGTTCCTGCTGGGACTCAATCTTATCGAAGCCACCACAGTCAACTCTGTGTCGGCCGAGCCAGGGCAAGTTACCGATGTCAGCCATACCGCGATGGCGCCGGGCCAGTGGCTTGGGCAATGCCTGTCTGCCCTGACGAAACTAAAATAACTCACCGAATAACGCAAAAATAAGGAACTAAAACCATGTTAACCATGAAAAATATCAACAAGGTGTTCAAAACGGATTTAGTGGAAACCCATGCGTTACGGGATTTCAATCTGGCGGTGCAAGAGGGGGAATTTGTTGCCGTGACCGGACCGTCGGGCTCGGGTAAAACCACCTTCCTCAATATCGCCGGTCTGCTCGAAGGCTTTACCCATGGCGAGTATTTTCTCGATGATGTCAATATCTCCAACCTGAGTGACAACAAGGCAGCGGCCATCCGCAATGAGAAAATTGGCTTTATCTTTCAGGGTTTTAACCTTATCCCTGACTTGAATCTGGCGGAGAATGTTGAAGTACCACTGCGTTATCGCGGCTTTGGTGCCAAGGAGCGCCAGAAGCGGGTGAAGCAGGCGCTGGAGCAGGTGGGCCTGGGGGCGAGGATGAAGCATCTGCCCTCACAACTCTCGGGTGGTCAGCAGCAGCGGGTGGCCATCGCCCGCGCCTTGGCCGGGGAGCCGAGATTTCTGCTCGCCGACGAACCTACGGGTAATTTGGACAGCCTGATGGCCCGCCAGGTGATGGAACTGCTGGAAGAGATCAACAAGGCCGGCACTACCATCATCATGGTGACCCATGACCCGGAGCTGGCCCGCCGCGCCCAGCGCAATATCCAGATAGTGGATGGTCAGGTGTGTGACTTCAGCCGTTATCAAACCGAACAGGCGCCGCAGCTGGATGTGGCCGAACAAGTGGCCAGCTAAGGAGCGCGAACATGTTTATTTACTATGTTGACCTGGCCTGGCGCAGCATCAAAAAGACGCCGATATTGTCGCTGTTGATGGTGTTGGCCATCTCTGTGGGGATAGGGATCACCATCACCACGCTGAACGTGTACAGCATGATGTCATTCAACCCGGCCGGGGATCGCACCGAGCAACTCAACACAGTGCAGCTGTGGAGCCAGGGACCCGATTCCTGGGATGAGTTTAACTCGCTGATCACCTTTCAGGATGCCATGAATCTGCGTAAGGGGGATCTTCCCAAATCGCAGGCCGCCATGTTCCGCAGTGGTATGGCGGTGCAAACGGATGACCCTGAAGTTCTGCCCATGTTGCAGGGCGTCAGGGTGACAGACCGCGGCTTCTTCCCGTTGTTCGAAGTGCCTTTTCTCTATGGCAACGTTTGGGACAAATCAGTGGACGAGCAAGCGGCCTATCAAGTGGTTATCGGCAGAAAGCTGAACCAGAAGCTGTTTGGCGGCGAGAACAGCGTCGGCAAGACGGTCTATCTCAACCGCAAACCCTTTCAGGTGGTGGGCGTGATAGCCGACTGGAACCCTCAGCCCAAGTATTACGATCCTACCAGCGGCGCCTTTGCCAGTGCCGAGCAAGTGTATATTCCGTTTTCGCTGGCCGCCCATGAAGAGTTTCCGATTTGGGGGAATGTCTCGGGTTGGAAGTATGAGCGTCTGGACAACTATCAGGACAGACTGGTTTCAGAGAAAGTCTGGCTCGAGTACTGGGTCGATCTGCCAAGCGCAGAAGACAGAGCCGCCTATAAGAACTTCCTCGCTCAGTATGTCGAGCAGCAAAAAGAACTGGGGCGCTTCACCGATGGCAAGTCTCCCTCTGAGTCGGCGCAGCTGTCCGATGTAGACGCCTGGCTGGAGAAAAATCATGTAGTGCCCGAGGACAATAAGATTCTGGTGGGGCTGAGCATACTGTTTCTCAGTGTTTGCCTGGTCAATATTCTGGGATTGATGCTGACCAAGTTCCTTAAGCGAGCTCCCGAGGTTGGCGTGCGCCGCGCCATTGGGGCCAGCTGCGGGCAGATCTTCTCTCAATACATGGTCGAGGTGGGCGTGATCGGGCTGCTGGGTGGTTTTCTCGGTCTCGCCTGGGCCTGGGGAGCACTCTATAGCTTGTCGGCGCGCTTCGGGGTTGCCGAAGGGCTGACGCACCTGTCTTTGAGTATGTGGTTTATCACCCCCGGGATAGCGGTAGGAACCGCCATGTTGGCGGGTCTTTATCCGGCTTGGGTTGTGTGCCGCACTAAACCAAGCGTTTACCTCAAGAGCCAGTAAGGGATTGACTATGCTAAATATTAAACCGGTTTTCAGCAGCCTGATGCGCAGCAAGAGCGGCCCGATACTACTGCTGATGCAGATCATCTTATCGGTGGCCATAGTCGCCAATGCCAGCTTTATTATCCATGAACGTTTGACCATGATGCAGCGTGATTCCGGGATTGCCGAGCAGGAGATCCTGGCCTTTACCGTCTACAACTTCGACCCCAATATAGATACCAAGCTGCAGAACAAGGTCGACCAGCAGATCCTCCGCCGCCTGCCCAATGTCGTCACGGCGACGTCCACCAATATGTTGCCGCTCAGTGGCAGTGGCTGGTCCACCACGCTGAATCTGGGGCCGGATCCGGAAACGTCCAAGACGACGCCTCAGCTTGCCATGTACCTGGGGACAGAGCACACCCTGGAAACCTTGGGGGTCAAGTTGGTGGATGGGCGTAACTTCTACGCCAACGAGATCAATGATGATGTTAACGGCAGCAATAAGCTGGTGATCATCAGCAAGGCGCTGGCCGATGAGGTTTGGCCCAGCGAGTCCGCCGTGGGCAAGACCCTCTGGGCCGACAGGGACGAGAATGTCACAGTGATAGGAGTGGTCGACAAACTGCAGGGTGCTTGGGTGGACAGCAAAGATCTCGAGTACAGCCTGATCCAGAACGTCGATTACACCGGGCATTTCTACATGGTGCGGGCGCCGAGCGAGCATCACAAGGCGTTGAAAGAGCAGATCCTCGAGGCCTTGATGAAGGAAAACCCCAATCGGGTGATCGATGATTTCCAATCTATCCAGGAAGTAAAGCAAAGCTCCTATCGTGACCACGAGCTCATGGTCAGCGTGCTGTCCATGATGGTGATTTTGCTGCTGCTGATCACCAGTTTGGGCCTGACGGGTATGGTGATGTTCAACATTCAGCGCCGCACCAAACAGATTGGCACCCGGCGGGCCTTGGGGGCCACCAAGGCCGATATCCTGAGTCTGTTTCTGACGGAAAACTACCTTATCTGTATCGCCGGAGGGCTGTTGGGGGCTTGTCTTGCCGTGGTGTTGGGGCAACAACTGATGCAGCACTATGACCTGCCACAGCTCGACCTCATCTATCCGCTGATGACAGTGGTGGGCATGTTGCTGGTGACTACAGTGGCTGTGGTCTTGCCTGCCCGCAGGGCGGCGAATATCTCACCGGCAATGGCGACCCGCAGCGTCTGATCTGCCTGCCGCCCATTCGAGTCGACGGCATGGCTCATGCAGTTTGGCTCGCGTTGGCGGCAGCTTTAGGGTAGTTTTACCCATAATTTTTACAATAGATATAACAGGATGTAACAAGCAGGCATGATGGATACTGTACTCGTTGTCGATGACAATCAGGCCGTATGTCAGGCGTTGTCGCTGATGTTGGAAATTGCCGGTTACCGGCCGCTCAGTTGTCAGAGCCCTCAGGAGGCGCTGTACTTTATTGAGCAAGAAGAGGTCAGCCTGGTGATCCAGGACATGAATTTCAGCCGCGACACCACCTCGGGGGAGGAAGGGCGGGAACTGTTTCACGCCTTGCGCAGTCGCCAGCCGCAACTGCCAATCATCTTGCTCACCGCCTGGACCGAGCTGGAAATGGCAGTGGAATTGATGAAGGCCGGAGCCGCCGATTATCTGGCCAAGCCCTGGGATGACAACAAGTTGCTCAACAGTGTCGCCAACCTGATTTCCCTCTACAAGCTGCAACAGGATAACCAGCAGTTGCAGCAGCGTGAGCAGCAACGGCAGGCGGTATTCGATGGTGCCGATCTCTGTGGTTTGGTATTTGCCAGCGCTGCCATGGAGCGCTGTATTGATCTGGCGTTGCAACTGGCACGCTCGGATGTCTCTGTGCTGATCACAGGCCCCAACGGCGCAGGCAAGGATAAGCTGGCGGACATACTGCACGCCAATTCGCCACTGAAACACAAGCCGCTTATCAAGGTCAATGTCGGCGCCTTGCCGATGGAGCTGATGGAGGCCGAGCTGTTTGGCGCCGAGGCCGGTGCATTTACCGGCGCCACCAAGGCCCGTATCGGCCGTTTCGAAGCGGCCGATGGCGGTACCCTGTTTCTGGATGAGATAGGCAACCTGCCGCTGTCCGGGCAGATAAAACTGCTGCGGGTATTGCAGACCGGCGAGTTTGAACGCCTGGGCAGCCACCAGACCCGTAAGGTCAAGGTCAGGCTGCTGAGTGCCACCAACGCCGATCTGCGCCAGGACATTATCGAAGGCCGTTTTCGCGAGGATCTTTTCTATCGCCTCAATGTGGTGGAACTGGCATTGCCGCCATTGGCGCAGCGCAAAGACGACATCTTGCCGCTGGTGGAGCACTTTTGTGTTGGCGCGGCCGCGGCCTTGAACAAGAGCGCGGCGCTGAGCAAGAGCCTTACGTTGGACAAGAGTGCCAAAGAGGCACTGCTGGCCCACGACTGGCCCGGCAATGTACGCGAGCTGGAAAACGCCTGTAAACGTGCTGTTTTGCTGAGTCGCGGCGAGTCCTTGAGCTGCAGTGATTTCGGTTTGGCAGCGGGAACCGCCTCGAAAACTATCTTGGATTCAAGTGTCGGCCAAGCTCCAGAGAGCCATGGCCAACCAGCCGGGACAGAGGAGCCGGGTAAGGCGGAAATAGAAGCGGCGCTGGCCGAGCACGGCGGCGTTATCGCCAGGGTTGCCAAGTCATTTGGCATCAGCCGTCAGTCGCTCTATCGGCGGATGGAGAAGTTTGGTATCGACGGCAAGAGGCAGGCATGACAGGAGGACTCAGTCTAAGGCACAGGCTGCTGCTGGGCATGCTGCTGAGCACCTTGCTGGGTTTGCTGCTCGGGTGGCTTTGTCTGTTGTGGTTGGGGTCTGAATGGTTATGGCTGGCGGCGGTGGCAGGGTTGCTGGCAGCTCTGGGCATAGGGCTTAGGTTAACCCGAACCCTGGGTGACAGCCTGGCGGGGCTGGAAATCGGCATGCTTAACCTGATTGATCGAGATTTTAGTGTCTCGTTGCCGGACAGCGGCATCAGCGAGCTGGATAGACTGGCTCAACTGTTCAACGAGGCGTCGGCCCGGCTCAGGCAGGAGCGGCAGCATATTTACCAGCGGGAATTGCTGCTGGATAAGGTCATTCAAAACTCGCCCAATATCATGCTGCTGTGCGATAGCGTGGGTTATATCATTTATGCCAACGACGCCGCCAAACATCTGTTCAATGCCAGGAAAGGCCTGGAAGGAAGCAGCCTCTCTGAGCTCAAAGCCAAGGTGAGCGAAGAGATGCGCCAAATGCTGGAGAGTGAGCGCGATGGCCTGTTCAATCTCGGCTTGCCGGAAGGCGAAAACCAGAGCTGGCACTTGAGTCGCGGCCAGTTCAACCTCAATGGTCAGCAGCATCAGTTGCTGCTGCTCAAGCAGATGACCCGTGAGCTCAACCGCCAGGAGGTGGCGGTGTGGAAGAAGGTGATCCGGGTAATCAGTCATGAACTCAATAACTCGCTGGCGCCTATTGCCTCCATGGTCAACTCGGGTCGGCGCTTGACCACAGAGAACCGCGATCCCAAGCTGAGCCTGATCTTCGATACCATAGAAAATCGCACCAATCATCTGGGGCAATTTATCGAAGGTTATGCCCGTTTTGCCAAACTGCCCAGCCCCAGGAAACAAGTTATTCCATGGGCCCGCTTGCTGCCTGAGTTGGCTGAGCATTACGCCTTTGTCTGCCGGGAGACCCCTACGCTGACTTTGCTGGCCGATGAGGTGCAGCTGGAACAGGTGTTGCTGAATCTGCTCAAAAATGCCCATGAGTCCGGCTCGGCGCCTGAGGAGATTGAGCTACAGATAGCCGGCCGCTCTGGTTGGCGCAGTGATGCTGCCGACCCAGTTGCCGGCGTCAGTATCTGCATGATGGATCGCGGCAGTGGCATGTCAGCGGAGGTGTTGTCGCAGGCGCTGTTACCCTTCTATTCCACCAAGCCTCAGGGCAGTGGCCTGGGACTGGCGTTGTGCCGGGAGATTGCCGAGGCTCACGACGGTCGTCTCAGCCTGCAAAACCGTCAGGATGGTGGCTTGTTGGTTCAGCTGTGGTTACCGCAACAGTGAGTCATACTTTCGGGTGATTTTCAGCGGATCTCGACTCAGCCGAAATAGCTATTTTTCAGGTAAATATGTCGCTGGCGGGTGACTCGGTTCCGGCGCTGCTGTTAATGTAATGCTCTTGTTAAAGGAATGGCCTTTTCAGGCAACAAAGGGAATTTTCGGGGACAATGCCGCACTCTGTCTTGTTATCCATGCGCTGTATCTTGTGCTTACTGATGCTGACACTTCCGTCTGCTCCGGCGTTGGCCGCAGCCGAGGCGGATGACATAGAGATCAGTGGCCTGGTCATAGACAGAACCCTGACCCGCTTTGGCAAGGATTTTGGTTTTTACTACTCGGGGTATTGGCGGGATCTGCCCTTTACCCAGGGATTCAATGTCACCCTTTACGAAACGGTTTTCCCTCAGGCCGGCACCTTGCTGACACTGGAGGTTAACGGTACCCGTATTTACCAAACCCATTTTGGCCGCAGAGCCAGTCCCATCAAGGAACGGGCCGAACAGGCGATTCTCTTGACCATAGATTATATCGCCTCGGTCAGAGCCCAATCCATGACAGGGGAATTGGGATCCAATTGGGATGGAATTTAGGAAGCAAGCACAATGACACTCAGGATGTTAATCGCAGCCGGCGCCTTGCTGGCTTTTGCGGGGCAGGCCACCGAACTGGTCTATACCCCAATCAACCCCAGTTTTGGCGGTAACCCTCTCAACGGTTCGTTTCTGCTGAGCAAGGCCCAGGCCCAAAATAACAATCAGGCCGCCGGCAATGAAAAGGACTTTGTTACCCGCTTCAAGGAGTCGCTGGAGCGTAACATTATCAACTCCATCACCCGCGGTGTGGCCGACGGCGAGATAACCGACGGTGTGTATGACACGGGGGACTACCGCGTCGAAGTCGCCTCCACAGGTAACGGCGTGATGTTGACCATTACCAACCTGCTTTCCGGCGAAGTCACAGTGATAGAGATGCCTATCTATGGAGGTAATCCATGAGGTGGCTGGCACTGGTTCCACTGTTACTGCTGGGGGGCTGCAGCCTGGTTCCCAAGCCTGATTTGAATATCAATGAGGCCCAGGTAAATCCCTTGAGTGAAACCATGAAGGCGCTGCAGTCGCGTCCCGGGCCGCGTTTTCCTATCCCGGTTGCGGTTTACTCTTTCCGGGATCAGACCGGGCAATATAAGCCCCAGGCCAATGTCAGTTCCTTCTCGACCGCAGTGACCCAGGGGGCCACTTCCATGTTGGTGCAGACTCTGCTGGATTCCAGGTGGTTTACCCCTGTGGAGCGGGAAGGGCTGCAGAACCTGCTGACCGAGCGCAAGATCTCAGGTAAGCAGCAGGGGCGCAATAATGAAGTGCCGACCCTGACCAATGCCAGGCTGCTTCTGGAAGGCGGGATCATCAGCTATGAAACCAACGTGGAAACCGGCGGCAGCGGTGTGGAATACTACGGCATAGGCGCCTCCGAGTTGTACCGGGAAGATCAGGTGACCATTTATCTCAGGGCAGTGGATGTACACACAGGCAAGGTGCTGATGTCGGTCAATACCACCAAGCGGGTGTTCTCTCAGGAGATGCGTGCCGGTCTGTTTCGATACACCAGTTTGAACCGCCTGGCAGAGGCCGAAGTGGGCTTTACCACCAATGAGCCGGTACAGTTTTGTGTGTTGCAGGCGATAGAACTGGCGGTCTCCGAGCTTATCGATAAGGGGAGCCGCATGGGTTACTGGAGCGCCGAGGCTTCGGGCGACGACAACAGCCTGAGTCAGGGATAAACAGCTTGAGCGAGAGAGCAACAGCTTGAGCGATAGGTAAACCGCAGTTTGTTGATTTTCAAAAAGAAGGGCCCGCGGTTGCGGGCCCTTTGTTTGACTAACTCCAGGGCGTTCATTTCAGCTGGCTCATTTCCGAAGGCCGATTTCAAGCGGCAGGCTTCCGGCTGCCATTGGATTTTGGCTTCAAATGGCTAGGCTGCCACACCGCGCCAGAATAGGCGAAAGCTGGCGTTTCTGGCCTCTCTGGTAGCCTTCTGAGGCTGGTTGCAGAAGAAGCGCGCCGCCGCCAGGAACTGGCTGTGGCAAGCTTCCAGCAACAGCTCTCTGGGTAAGTCTGCCAATACCCCTTGGTTGATGCCCTGCTCCAACAGTTCAGAGATAAAGCCGAGAATGCCATGCATTGCCTGCTGCCTGACCGCTTCACTGACACTGGGTGACATGGCGTATTGCACAAAGAAACTCAGCTTCAGAGGTTGCGCCAGCGCCCAATCGAGCCCGGCCTGCCACAGCATTTCTGCCCGCTGCGGCAATTCAATGGTGGTTGCCGGCGCCTTTGGCAAGCTTGCTGAAATGGCGTCGGCAAACTCTGTTTTGATGGCCAGAAACAGCTGGTCCATCAGGATTTCTTTACTGCTAAAGTGATGGAACAAGGTGCCCGTGGCCACGCCGGCGTGGCGGGCTATGCTGGCGGTCGAGGTGGCATAGAAACCTTGCTCGACAAACAGTTGCAATGCGCTGCCCAAGAGCTGCTGCTTCTTGTCCTGTTTGCTGCTTATTGCCCGGGTTGCTTCGTTGCTGCGCTTCATCTGAGAAACACCTTCAGCAGCAGCTTCTGGATCCCCTTGCCATAGGGCGGATGCACCAGTTTGCCGGTATTGAGTCGCCCCCGGGACAGTACAGTGCGGGCGTGGCTGAAGGTGCGAAAACCTTCCTGGCCGTGGTAGTGCCCCATGCCGGACGGGCCTATGCCACCGAAGGGGGCATCGTCGGCGGCCACATGAAACACGGTTTCATTGATACAGACACCGCCAGAGTGGGTTTGGGACAATACCTTTTGCTGCACTTCTTTATCGAAACTCATCAGATACAGGGCCAAAGGTCTGGGGCGCGCCTTGATATAGTCGAGCGCCTGCCCCAGCTCTTGATAACTGACCAAGGGCAGCAAAGGGCCGAAGATCTCTTCCTGCATCAGTTTCATATCGTCGCTGACCTTGGTCAGCAGCAAGGTGGGCCATTTGCGCTGTTCGGCGCTGGGCAGTTTGCTGAGTGGTTGCTCGCGGTCGGCGGTAAATACCTGTGCCCCTTTGGCGGTGGCATCTTCCAGGAGGGCGACCAGCCTGGCGGCCTGACGCTCGTTGAGTATCTGGCCATAGTCCGGGGTGTTGGCAAAGTCGGGGTAGAACTGCTGGAAGCGGCGCCGATAGGCGCTAATAAACTCGGCCTCTTTACCACTGGGGCAGAGAATATAGTCGGGGGCGACACAAATTTGCCCGGCGTTGAGGCACTTGCCGTAGATGAGGCGCTCTACCGCTGTCTCCATGGGCATGTCCCGGGCGATTAACACAGGAGACTTGCCTCCCAGCTCAAGAGTCACAGGGGTGAGATTATCGGCCGCCGCGCGCATCACATGGCGTCCTACCTGAGTCGAGCCGGTAAACAGCAGGTGATCGAAGGGCAGGGCGGAGAAACTGGCGGCAATCTCGGCTTCCCCTTCAATCACACAGACCTCGGAGCCATCGAAGACTTCGGCCAGCAGGGTACGCAGGGCGGCATTGGTGTGGGGAGTAAATTCAGACAGCTTCAACATGGCGCGATTACCGGCGGCAATCACAGTGGCCAGCGGACTCAAGGACAACATGATAGGGAAGTTCCACGGCACTATGATGCCCACCACGCCTTTGGGCTGATACTCCACCCTGACGCTGGCCGGGGCCAGCAATAATCCGGCATGGCGGCGACTGGGTTTCATCCAGCGTTTGAGGTGCCTGAGGCTGTAGTTGATCTGGGTAACGACCGGCAGTATGTCGGAGATCAGGCTATCGTCGGTCGACCTGTGGCCATAGTCGCGACTGAGTGCATCCGTGAGGGCCTGTTGGTGTTTCAGCAAGGCTTGTTTTAGCGCCTTGAGCTTGGCCTTGCGCTCGCCAAGGCTTGGCATGGGGGCGGCACTGAAAGCCTGGCGCTGCACGGTGAATTTTTGCAGTAATTGCTGATTCTCCACTGTGAGCGGCTCTGGGTTAACAAGCGACATTTTGCCTCCTTCGGCAGCCATTAAGCTGCCTTTAAAGTAACCGACTGATTAGTCGGTCTGATGTTAGTTCAGTCTGCGGCGGTTGGCAATAGCAGAGCTATATTTGATATGGATCACAGAATGCGTCACGGCCGCCAACTAGACTGAAATCGAATAGATGGGGCCTTGTTTTTGAAATCGTTGACATAAGGAATTGATGATGAGCTTGAACATGCATGGTATTTCAATCGGAATTGAGCGTTATGGTGATGACGATTTCTTTGTCACCATGAAAGCCGTGGGAAAACTGACCCACGAAGACTATGAATACATGGTGCCTATGCTGGAATCGGCGATAGCCGGTGTGAAGGATCCGGATATTTACGCTCTGCTGGATGTCACCGAAATGGATGGTTGGGAAGCCAGGGCCATGTGGGACGATCTCAAGTTGGGGATCAAGCATGGGCGCCATTTCGAGAAGATTGCCATCATAGGCAATACCAGTTTGCAGGAATGGATGACCAAGATGGCCGACTGGTTTACGCCAGGGGACATGAAGTTCTTTGTTGATCGCCTCGATGCCATCGACTGGCTGAAAGACTAAACCGCCTTGCCATGAAATGCCCGCGACCTGTGAGAAGGTGCGGGCGTTTTTTTATTGCCATTCCAACAGGGTTTTGAGCTGCTCGCTACGCTCCTGAGTCAAGAGTGCTTGCCACTCTTGCTCAGTGGTGGATTCCTGGAGCGCGGCAAATAGGCGTGCATTGCTGTCGCGGTATTTAAGCCACAACCTCTGCACCGCGCGAAGGTCTTCTTTGGTCACTTCAAACATATAAAGCTCGGGGTCATCCGCAGGGCGCAGTTTCTTCATCAAGGTGCGGTACACCCGGTTGAGCTCTTTGTCGGCGCCGGCAAAGTCAGGGAAAGTGCTCACCACTTGCTCTCCCTTACTGAGCATTTCCAAACGTGCCAGATAGTCTTGCCGCTGCTCGCTCTGGGAGCCGATAATAAAGGCGCTGCGACCACTGCCACCATGGCCTTCCTCCCTTGAGGTTTTCGCTTGCAGCCATAGCTCGAATGCGCGGTTGGCCGGCTCGAGTAATTTAAGCGGCGCTTGCCCCAGGCGTTGCTTGATGCTTTGGTTGATCCCTTCTTGTTTGGCGAGGCGCTGTTGCTCCAGTCGCTGCTCTTCCCGGGAGGCGCAAAAGCCCATCCCCATACCACTGGTAATCGCGTTGCAGAGATCAAATTCAGTGGTCTGTTTGGCACCAGGGTCGAGTTTGAGCCTGTCTTTGACGGCTATATCCAGCTCGGCCGGTACCTCGGCGCCATAACAGATGAGCTGCAGCACCTGGCGATCATAATTGTTGCCATCTTGCAGTTTGGAGAGGTTTTCAGCCTGTTGCCACAAACGATAGCTATAGCCTTCCTCTAAGGGAGCGCTCAGAGCATTAAGCCGGTTGAAATCGGGCTTGCCGGCATAGATGCAGGCATCCAGTGTGGTTTGATAGTCGAAGTTAAAGTCCGGATGGTGACTTTGATACTGTTTTAACACCTCGCCCAGCCTAACAGGATCGGCACTGTTTTCTGTGCCGCCGCGGGTCAACAGGCGATCTGTCAGGTAATAGAATGCCTTGGGGTGACCGGCCCTTGCTGCCTGGCTTAAATGCGCTATGTCTTCGGCCAAAGGTAAGGAATAACTGTAGCTCAGCATGAAGTGGGCTTCGCTGCTGCCAAGGGCCGCAGCCTGCTCATAGAGCGGCTTGGCCTGCTGGCTCTGTCCGGCTTGTTGCAGCGCCTTGGCACGCTCTACCAGGCTGGCGGCATCCTCGGCGTAAACCGGGGTAAAAATAATCACCAATAGGCTTACTGCCGCGGGTAAATGGAGTAAAGTATTCATAGGGTGCTTCAAAATATTGCAATATAACTTGTTGATATTATTCGACAGGTATCTCATCAGTCGATGCCTGTCGTGTCAAGGAGGTCACTATGCGTAACAAAGATATCCTCTGGCCCACTGATTTCAGTGATACAGCTGCCAATGCATTGAGATATGCCATTGAAATGGCCAACCTTTATCATGTTGGGCTGCGTATTTTGCACGTAGTGGATCAGCCCATAGGTGATGAAAACTATCAGTTGTTGATCATCACTCCGGAAGAGTTGGCGCAAACCATGGAGAAGGCCGCCGCCGAGAAGATGCATGAGTTGCTGGCCAAGCTGAACAGTCCGCTGAAAATTGAAACTGTCATTCGCCGCGGTGACGCAGTTGAGGAGATCTTGGCCGAAGCCGAGTCTGCCGATGTCGGTATGATAGTGATTGCCAGCCACGGTCGCAGTGGCCTGGCCCATTTTCTCAGTACTAATGTGGCCGAGGCCGTGGCCAACAAGGCTCGCTGCCCCGTGTTGGTGGTGAAGTAACAAGTCGATGCGGCTTGAATGAGTACTAGAACGAGGAGCCGGGCTGCTCGAGAAAGGCCAGCTCCTCGGCGGTCGACTGCCGTCCCAATATGGCATTGCGATGGGGATAACGGCCAAACCTGTCAATAATCGCCTTGTGCCTCAACTCAAAGTCATAGTTGTCCTTGGTTTGTTCCGAGGCGAACAGTTTCTGTGCCTGCTGATGAATAACCGCCGACTCGCTGTGCATAAAGGGCATATAAAGAAATGCCAGCATAGGGGCTTGCAGCTGTTTGTCGGCGCCTATGCTGATCGCCTCCTGCGCCAGAGCCAATGCCATGGGATCGGCACTGAAGGCATCGGGAGTATCGCGGTGAATGTTGCGCGAGAACTGATCCAGCAGCAAAATTTCCGCCAGGCGCCCTTGTGGCGTTTGTCGCCAATGCCATAACTCGCCCTGGCGGGCAGCATGTAGCAAGGCACCGAAACGACGCTCAACTGTGTTGTCAAACTCAGGATCTTTGACCCACCAAGCCTTGGGGCTTATCTCTTCAAACCAAAAATGGATTATCTGTTGTGGCCTGTACTCGGAAGCGGTTTGAACTGACATGGCAATTCCTTCTATTTGAATGGGATTAAATCCAGTTGCTGTGATCATGGGCGATAAGCCCAAGGGTTTGCGCCGCGATATCCTGCGCCTTGGCCAGCGGGATGGCAGGCAGTGTGAGTTCGCCGCTGGCCAGCCCCAGTTTGAGGCTCGCGAGGCCTCGGCGTTTTTGCCCCCGGCTTTGGATCAGCTGCAGATGTTGCACCTTGCTCAGCGACACCAACTGCCAACTGTGGCCTAGGAGCCCCTTGTGGATCCAGAGATCGTTTTCAACCCGCCAAAAACCCCATTGACGATAGCGTAGATAAAGCGCCAGGACAGCCAACACTCCGGCCAGCAACAGCAACCAGGTCTCTGTTGTAGGGCCGGTAAATGCCCATGTCAGCGGCGCCGGCGTTAAGCACCACAGCGCCCTATAGTAAAACCAGCTCGGGTGAATGGGGTGCCAACGATTCGGAATACGGTCGGCCTTGCTGCTTCTTTGGTTGAGCCTTTTTAGCAGGCGATGCACTTCGCCTCTACCGAGCGATGGCACCAACATGTGATTGTTGCTGCCGCCTTCCACCTCATTGCCTTTTACCTGCTTGAAGCTCAGAGTCCAGCGTTTCAGCCAGCGGGCCAGTAGCGGCTGCTGCAAACTGATGAGTTGAATTCTGTGTTGCTTGAGTATGTCTTGCTGGTGGGACAGCAGGCCGCCGCTACGCTGTAATGTTTCCAGCTCCTGGGTCAGGCGATAGGGGGCATATTTCAGCAGCGCCGCGACTATTGAGATCAAGGAAAACAGCAGATAGCCATGGAGCAGAAGGCCGACAAGGAACCCCAGCTCCAGCAGCAGGTTGCCACTCACCTGCTGCTGATGCCAGTCGAAGACTTGTGTCAGCCCCAGCTCCATCAGTTGACTGCCTTCGAGCTGGCTGAGTACCGGACCTGCGATAACGGCAAACCAAACAAAATTATTCTGATACAGGCCAAAGAGTGCCAGCTCTGCCAGAGACTTTTTCACCAGTAAGCGGGAGTTTGGCGGTGCTGAGGTGGGGGCGTTTTCGTCTGTGTCGGCCCGTTTCATCAATTGCCGCCTCAGTGATTCGGCCTGAGCTTGGGTGACGGCACTTAAGCAGGCTTCATCCTTGGCCGAACCCGCAGTTTCCACTATCAAGTTACCCAGTCGCAACGGCTTGAAGTAAAAAGGCTGTTCCAGACGCACATTCTGAATTCTGTCTATCGGCAGCTCGACTTTGCGCTTGAACAGGGCGCCACTGTGGACCTCGAGTTGTCCTCGAGTCAAGCGATAACGGAATTTGCGCCAGCTCAACAGCCCATGGGCAAAAATCACTATCAGGGTCAATGCCAGTGCCAGTGGCAGCCAGACGGAGTCAAATCCCTGCTGCCAGCCGGTATAGAGGATAGGCACCAGGGCATAGCCGTTGCTGAGGAAGTGCTTCAGGCTGGTGAGGCTGAAACTGATGATCGCCCAGGGTGAGAGCGAGTGCCAGTTGGCTTGCTGCACCTGGCTCAATTCGGCGTCTCCGTCGAGGTTTCACCGCCATCCTTCCCCGCCAGAGACAACAGATGTTGGCGCAGTGCTTCGGCTATTTCAATATCCAGCCCGGGCAGGCTGACCTCGGCCGCCGAACTGCCGGCACTGTAGCAGCGCAAACTTGTCAGCCCGAAATGGCGCTGCAATGGCCCCTGAGACAGGCTCACATGTTGCAGCCTGCTGGCCGGCATGGCGGTATGGATCTGCCACCAAAGCCCTTCACGCAGCAAAATGCCATATTCACAAACGCCATAAGCCATGGCTTCGGCTTGTTTTTGATTGAGCCAGGTCTTGAATCCCAAAAGCAGCAGTGCCAGCGTGACCGAGATGATGACTCCAAGACCACTCAGCTTGGCGCTGAGCATTAACGCAGGCACTAGCAGCAGTATGACCAGCGCCATCAGCAGCAGATTTTGCCACAGTAATTGTTGGCGGTAGCGGGGAGACAAAGGGGTCAAGGGTTGGCTGTCAAAGCCCAACCACTGCTGCTGAGGCAGGGGCGAGTGGGGCGAGCGGGTATCCATGTGCTTTGAGTCCTTGAGGCATTGACCTGACTATAGCAATAGAGAGTTTGTCGCTTCAAGCAGCTAGCTTGGATGGCAGAGACTTGATGCAGTTCCGGATCCTAAGCGATTGCACTTGTGTTAACAACTGGATATCAAGTAGTTTGGTAGCAAGACTTTGTTGCCCGTGTGGCGCTTGCCTCCCAAACGCGCCGTTACTGGCTGTAAACCATCAGGACGATGAGTATGTTCCAAGCCGATAAGGTATCCAAACAGCAAACCGCCTTTCTGCGTAAGCTCTATCTGGCCCATCTGATAGACGATACCCAACATAACCTGTTGTCCTTACAGAAGGAAACCGGTATGCCGCGCCGCACCTTACAGGACGCCATTGCCGCCTTCGGCGATATAGGTATTCAGGTGGACTTTATCCAGGATGGCCGCCGGAATAACTCAGGGCACTACCACATTCGCACCTGGGGCCCGATTAACAGCGCCTGGGTCGGCACTCACCTGGAGCAGATCCGCGCCCTGCTGTTCGCCGACAGTTGAATCCGCCTGTTGTAACAGCAGCATACCGGCCAGAACCGCCTGGATATGGCGCTGCTGGATAAATTCATAGTAACGCTGATCCTGCAGTTGATTGCCTTTAGCCTTAAATTCGCACTGCGTCTGCATTCCCACGACTAGATCACCATTGCTGCCAAATGGCGGTAACTCCAGGTTATAGCCTTTGAAATAGTTGTGGGGCAGTTCTTTGTTCCAAAACAGTTGCCAACGATTGTTCCCGCAGTTGGGAATGGGCTCGGCCATGGCCGCCAGGGTTTGCCGTGCCAGTAGCTCACGAATGGCATCATAATTCAACTTTGAGTCGGTTGTCGGGCATGGTAAATCCTCCAGTTCTATAGTAACCGGCGATGAATCTATCGGATCCTTGATGCCATAGAACTTGGCTCTGCGCTCCCCCTTGAGATAGTGGGTAAGCTTGGTTGTGAACAGCGGAAACAGGCCAACAAGGGACGGCCCGTGATAGACGGGGGTAACATGGGCGGGCACGCTGACATCCTGCAACAGATGCAGCAGGGCACCGACAAAGTAATCCCGCTGGGTCGAGTCATTGGCCATGGTTAACCCAAGTTGCGCCCTGGCCCACAGGCGTTGCTGCGACATATTGACAAGGCCGGGCTGTACTGTCTCTTTGTCCGTTTTATCCGGATGATAAAAGTGCCAGTTGCCAACGCGGCGATAGGCCGGAAACAGTTGATCACTCCAGGGATTGTCATACAGGGAAGAAGGCAGTTTGGCGGCGCCTTCATCCATGGCCAGGTTGCCGTCCTGCAGTCGCTGTAATCTGGCGGGGTTGACTACTTTACCGCGGCATTGCGCCAGTTTCTGATAGCTGAGTTCGGTGAGGCGCAGGTGTCCGGGTTTGGGATCATAGGCCATTGCTGAGTTGCAAAGCAGTAAGCTACACAACAAAGCCATGCCGGCCGAGAGAGTAGTGGTTTTCATCGAGTCTTCCTGACAGGCTTCCTAAAAGGTGAGTCGCAAAATCGCGGGTGCTGCGAAGGCTTATTTAATAGCTTTCGCCACTCATTTTCGCTAAATAAATCCGCTTCTATGCGCAGCGACAGAGTAGCCCTGTCGCGAGTTGGCACTGTTTACATTTTTATGGCCAAGCCCGGCTTTTTCAAGTCTGGTTTCTAAGACCAGGTTTTTCAAGCCAGGTAGAGAGCAAACCCAAGCCAGCTAAGGCCAAGCAGTATCCAGGGAAACCACAGCAGCCACTTGGGGGCATGGGATGGCGTTATTTCTGCCGCATCTGCGCTGTCATCCGAGTCGTGCTGGAGCCTGTTTTTCTGTCTCAGCTCTTGCTTGCGCGCCTTGTCTCTTGCTCTGGCCTTGGCCTTTTGTTGCTTCTTGTATTCGGCAATGCCTTTCTCTATGCCCTGGGCAATGAGGCGGGTTTGCTCCTTGGTTTGCCCCGCCTTTTGAGTGGCTTTGGCCATGCGCATGGCTTCGGTTTGGGTTTCGTTGGAAATCGCTGGCTTCTTATTCATCTCTGATGGGGTTGATGACTGACCCTAGGATTATACCTGCCGGCTTGGAGTTCTGACCACAGACGGCTTCACATCAAAGGCGCTTGTCGGTGCTGAACTTGTTCGGGGTCAAATGCTCTTATGGCAGGGCCATATTGCAAGGGCCTTTATTGGCAAGATTTTGATTGCCTCAAAAATAGAGTCTCTGCCCCTGCGCGTCGGCGAAGGTGCCCGGTTCATAGTGCCAGACCCTGGAAATCAGTTCAGGCGTCAAAGCCTGTTGGGGCTCGCCCTGAACCAGGAGTTTTCCTTTGTCCATAACCAGTAACTGATCGGCATAGTGACTGGCCTGGTTGAGGTCGTGCAGCACGGCCAATACAGTGTAGTCCTGCTCATGAGCCAGCTCTCTGGCGAGCCGCAGTACTCTGTGTTGCTGGGCCAAATCCAGCGCCGAAGTGGGTTCATCCAGCAAGAGTACAGGCGAGTGCTCGGCCTGGGCCAATTGAGTCAAAACCCTGGCCAACTGAACCCGCTGGCGTTCACCGCCGGACAGTGCCGGATAGCTGCGCTCACTCAGGTGAGCCAGATCCAGACGCCACAGTTGCTGCTCAACCAGTTGGGCGGCATCCCAGGCACTGAGACTGAGAGGATACAGGCCCATGGCTACCACTTCACGAACGCTGAAGGGAAAGCTGAGACTCGAGTGTTGCGGCAACATGGCCAGATGCCTGGCCAAGGCTTGCTTCGGCCACTGTCCAAGAGGCGAGCCGTGAAGGCTTATCCGCCCGGCGTCGGCCTTGAGCTCCTGAGTCAACAGCCTTAGCAGACTGGACTTGCCGGCGCCATTGGGCCCCAGTAGAGCGTAAAATTGGCCGCTTTGCAGTCGGCAACTGACATCGGTCAGCAAGGGCTTGTTGTCGACTCTGGCATGGAGATGTTTGAGCTCCAGTACTTGCTCAGTAACTGCGGTGGACTCAAATGATATAGCCGGTGTTTGTGCGGCAGCTGTCGCGGTCACGGATTCAAGTGAAGGCATGGAGTACCTCAATAAAGCTTACGTCGCTGACTCAGCAGCAGATAGAGGAAGAAGGGAGCGCCGAGCAGAGCCGTCATCAGGCCGACAGGGATCTCGGCCGGTGACATCAAGGTGCGGGCCCCTGAGTCGGCCAAGGCCAGCAGCACGGCGCCGAGAATGGCACTCAGCGGCAGCAGTTGCCGATGATCCGGCCCCTTAAGCAGCCGCACCAGATGCGGTACCACCAGTCCGATAAAACCTATGATGCCGGTGGCCGCCACGGCAACACCGACACCCAAAGAGCAGAGTAAGATCAACTTCAGCTTGAGCCTGTCTACCTCTATGCCCAGATGACGCGCCTCGGATTCGCCCAGCAACAGGGCGTTGAGCGCCAATGCCTGTTTGTTGAACTGCCAACTCACCAAGGCCAGTACCGGCAGACAGACAAATACGGATTGCCAACTGGCACCGGCGATGGCCCCCAGTTGCCACAGGCTGAGATCCCGCAGCGCCATGTCGTTGGCAAGGAAAGTCAGCATGCCAATTCCGGCACCGGCCAAGGCGGTAATAGCCACCCCGGCCAGCAAGAGTAACACCACTGAGGTGCTGCCACCTGAAGTGGCGAGCCGGTAAACCAGTAAACTGGTTGCCAGACCGCAGAGAAAAGCACCAAGGGGGACGGCATAGCTGCCAAGATTTGGCAGTAGCACTATGCAGATGGCGGCTCCCAGCGCCGCGCCCGAGGACACGCCTATGATGCCGGGGTCAGCCAGAGGGTTACGAAACAGGCCTTGCATTACGGCGCCGCACTGTGCCAACAGGGCGCCGACAATCAGTGCCAGCAAGGTTCTCGGCAGACGGACATTTTGCACTATCAGGGCATTGGCTTCCTGCCCGGCGGCTACTGAGCCAAACAGGGAGTCGATTATATCGCTCAAGCCTATGGTCACAGGCCCGGTTGCTATCGAGAGCAATGCGGAAAACACCAGCAGGCTGGCGAGTCCAGGCCAAAGCCAGGGATGGCGGTGGATGGGCAGCACGGCAGCCATGATTATTGCTCCAGCAGTTCCTGATTCAGGGACTCGGCCGCTTCAATGGCGGAGATACCCAATCCCCCGAGTAATGCCTGAGGTTGAAGATCCCGGATCAAACCGGCTTTTCCGGCCGGAGTATGGGCCAGTAGCGGCATGCTCTTCAGTAGCTTATCGGCTTGAGGCTCGGGTTGCTCGCTGGCGCTTGAGAGTAAAATCAGCTCTGGCTTGAGCGCCAGAATGCCTTCCTGAGACAGGCTACGGTAGCCGCTGAAGTCGGCGGCGTTGGTGGCACCGGCCAGCTGGATAATGATATCGGCGGCCGTATCGGCGCCGCCGACCCTGGCGGGACGCTCTGACTGCAGCAACATAAACATGACTCTGGGCGGATGTTCGAATTTGGCCGCAGATTGCGCCAGCTGCTGTAACCTGCCACCCAGGGTATCGGCTAGTTCGGTGGCGGCTTTTTCCTTATTCAGGGCCTTTCCCAGAGTGAGGATATTTTGCTGTAGTTGCTCGGCGGTATCGGCCGCCTTCAGGGTGATAACCGGCACACCAGCTTGTTTTACCAGGTCTATGCTGCTGGCCGGTCCCATCACAGAGGTGCCAATCAGGAGATCGGGTTTTTGCGCCAATATGCCCTCGGCTGACAGCATTCTGTGGTAGCCGAGTCTTGGCAGTTTCAGCGTCTTTGGCAGGGCGCTGCTGGCGTCGACAGCCACCAGTTGTGGGGCGGCATCCAATGCCAGCACCAATTCAGTGACACCGGCACCGGCACTGATCACTCGCTTGGGGGGCTCTTCAGCGGCAAAAAGCGGCATGGCGAGCAGGCCACAGAGGAAGATAAGAGAGTTTTTCATTCTAGCTCCAAAATAATTCAGGGACTCATCGCCACAGACTTGTGTCTGAGGTTTCATCAGTTGTTTAGGGTTCCATCAGGACCCGGGTCTGGCTGATCTCCAGCCGCTGCAGCAGACTCAGCAGTTGCATCAGCGGCTGGACTCTTGCCTCCTTGTCGGCGGCTACCACCAAGGTCAGTTCGGGGTTGTCGGCCAGTGCCTGAGTCAGTACCTGCTCGAACGCGTCGAACCGGGCAAATTTTTGTTCGTTGAGCGCCCAGAACGGCGCCTGGGGTAACACGCTTACCGTCAATTGAGTCTGCGCTTGTGGGCTCAAAGTCGTGGCACTGTTATCCGGCACTTCAATCGGCAGGCTCAATAACTTGGGATTGGCTGTGAGCAGCAAAAACACCAGCACAATGAAGATGATGTCTATCAAGGGGGTTAGATCCAGGCCGCTATCCAGGCCATGCTCTTCCTTAATTTCAATCATGACAGCGGCTCCGGATGACGACGCTTGCCATTGATTTGACTGAGTTTGGTCAGGTTAAAAGCAGCGTAATCATTGTCTTCGCCCTGCAGTGGGACCCCTTCCAGCCAAAGGTTGAGTTGATTCAGTACATGGGCGCAGGAGGCCACAGAGCGCTCGGCCCAGAGTCCGAACAGCTGCGCTCCCAACAGCGCGGGTACGGCGATCAACAAGCCGGCGGCTGTGGTGTACATGGCCAATCCCAAGCCCGAGGCCAACAAGGCCGGAGTGATACTGTCACTCTGATTGGCGCCAATATCGTTGAACATCTCCAGTAGCCCCAGCACAGTGCCGAGCAAACCCAGAAGCGGGCTGATGGCACCTATGTATTGCAGCAACTTGAGCCCGGCGTGGAGTTTGCGTTTCTCCTTTGCCAGCCAAAGTGACAACAACTCTTCCCGCAGCGTCTTGGGTTGTGCGGCCTGCCTCAGCAAATGGCGGGCACCGCAGGAAATCAGTCCCCGGTTATCTTTCAGGCGTTCAAGCAGGCTGTCACAACTTTCATCCAGTGTGCCGCTGCGCAATTCGCCGAGCCAGGATTGGCGCCTGAACAGGCTCGGCAACAAGATGGCAAAGCGCTCCAGCAATATCATCAGGGTCAGAAAGGCGCAGATGAGCAAAGGCCAGGTGAGATCGCCAAGTTGCTGGTGCAGGCTTTGGTACAAACTTAATTCCATCGTGTCTCCAACTGTTAATTAAGGGCGAAGCGAACCGGCACCCTGACTTTGAAACGGGCGGCTGAGGCTTGGGAAGGAATGCTGAACTGCCAGTGGCGTACGGCGGCCAATGCCGCTTCATCCAGAATGGAATAGCCTGAGCTGCTGACGAGCAGGGCGTTTTGGGTTTTGCCTTGATGATCAAAGAAGATGTCCACCAGAGCCGTGCCCTCAAAGCCCCGCTTGCGGGCGAGTCTGGGGTAGCTCGGCGGCGTCGGCGGGCTGGCAAATACAGGCTCAGCCAGCTCTATGGTGTGATTCAGCCCTGGGGTGCCGGCTGTTTGAACCGGCGACGAAGGAATGCCCGGCTTCTCCTCACGGGGCACAGGTTCTGCTCGCGGAGTCGTTGAGGCGTGTTTCGATTCAGGTTTCTCTGCTATCTCTCGCGGCTTTTCCTGAGTCGGTTGTGGCTTGCTCATCTTTGAGGCTTGTTTCTGACTCGCTTTGGTAGGCTTGGTTTTGAGCTGCTCTGACTTTGGCAGTTCAGGTTTCGCCACATTCTGTTTCAGCGGTTCTTGATGTTGAGGGGCTTTATGTTCAGCTTCTTTATGCTTAGCGGATGGGGCTTTTGCCGCAGGGTGGCTTTCGGCGGTAGCAGTCTGGTTTTGAGTCTGGGCAGAGGCAGTTTGGGACGATGTAGCAGGAGCTGCGCTGAAACTCAACTGCAAACCGCCCTTGGTGGGCATTACCAAAGGATCTGGGGTGGCAGTCTGAGAGGCCAATACGGCACTCTGAAGTGACAATGCCATGAGCGCAAAACCACAATAACGCTTGGGGGTCACGCCGTTACTCCTGTTTACAACCGCTTGTTGCGGCGGGTGAATGTTCAAATTCAACTAAGCAATGACCCGTAAGGCTCAATGCTGTTCTGTCTTGGGTCGGCTCTGTCCCTGAGCCGCCACCATTCCATGGTTCCTGCCTTTACTGTCCGGCCAGCCTTTACCGTTTGGATAGCGCCGCTATTCTGCTGCTACAGACGGCACCACTCCCGGAACTTACCCTTCTTTTGGGTTAAGATATACGAGTAGAAATAAGATCGCAAATGATAATAATTATTATTTGATCCTTTTCTAAAGCTAAGCTAGAGTGCCAGCTTAAGTGGTGTTATCCCGGGCCTGCGGCCCTCTGTCTCAACTTGTTTTTCAGAAACACCACTCCCATGAGAAAGGCTGGAGATACAGCCTGATAATCTGTTTGAGGATCAAGATGATGAATAGAAAGCCGCTGGTTATGGCTATTACTCTGGCATTGGGAACCCCCTTCCTGAGTCTGGCCGCTGTTGCCGAGCAGGTGAAAACAGCAGAATTTGATGAGGTGCTGGTAAGTGCTACCCGCATTCAGGAGAAAGTCTCTGAGTCCAGCCGCAGTGCTGCGGTTGTCGGCGAAGAGCAGTTGGCCGAGAAGCAGGGCGACTCGGTGGCCGAAGTGCTCAAGACTGAAGCCAACATCAATATCGCCAATGGCCCCAGGGCGTCTGCCCAGCAGGTGGAAATTCGTGGTCTCAGTGGCCAGAGGGTACTGCAGACCATAGATGGCGCCAGGCAAAACACCAGCGCCGGCCACAGAGGTACCTTCTTTATGGACCCTGAGCTGCTCAGTTCTGTTGAGGTGGTACGCGGCCCGGCTTCCAGCCTTTGGGGCAGTGGCGCCATAGGCGGTGTGGTATCACAAAACACCAAGTCGGCCAGGGAGATGCTCGACGAAGGCCAGAGCTTTGGTGGCTATCTAAAGCAGGGCTATGAAACCAATGGCCAGCGCAGCAAGAGCAGTGGTGCCATTTATGGTGCCAAGGGCAGTATCGACTGGTTGTTGAACGGCAGCTACAGCGATGGCGACAACATCAAGGCAGGTAATGACAATACCCTGGAAAACAGCGCCAGCCGCAGCCGCAGTGGCTTGGCCAAGTTCGGTTGGCAGTTGGATGAAGCGCAAAGGCTGCAACTTTCCGGCAGGATCAATGAGATCTCCGAAGCCGTGCCCAGCAACCCGGCCACAGATGTCAGCAACAGTGTGCCTCTGGTGCGCCGCGACAGTAAAGATTCCAACCTGACCCTGGACTACAGTCTGGCACCAAGTAGCAACGCCCTGCTGGATCTGGATGCCAAGTTCTACTGGAATAAGACAGATTATGATGAGAATCGCCTGACCAAGGGCCAGTTCGACACCACAGAATATGAGACCCTGGGGTTCAGTATTGCCAATCGCAGTCAATGGCAGGGGCTCAAATTAACCTATGGTCTGGACGGCTACCGCGACCAGATAGAAACCTTCCGTGATGACAGCGGCCAGAGCGGTCAGCGTCCCGGCAACATAGATGGTGAGTCTCGGGTGTGGGGCGCTTTCGTGGCCGCCAATATCGCTCTGGGGGAAAACTGGTCATTGGATCCGGCGCTGCGTTACGACAGCTTTGAAAACGAAAGCAATAACCTGGGCCATTCCAGTGATGACGATGCCTTGTCTCCCTCGTTGGCACTGGTGTGGAAGACAGCGCCATGGCTGACACTCAGCGCCCGTTACGATGAAGCCTTCCGCGCGCCATCAGTGGAGGAGATGTACTCCAGTGGCACTCACTACTGTATTCCTCCCATCCCCAATTTCTTGCCCAACGGCCTGTGCAATACCTTTGAGGTCAATGAAAACCTCAAGGCTGAAAAGGCCAAGAACAAGGAACTGAAGGCCGATATGCGCTTTGCCGAGCTGGCGGGCAACGATGAACTGGCGCTGAGCCTGAGTGTATTCAGAAACGATGTCGACGACTTTATCGAGCAGCGGGTGACCAATCCACTGCACGGCATCCCCGGGCTCGAGCAGAACACCCGCTGGGATAACGTCGACAAGGCCAGACTGACCGGCTTCGAGCTGACAGGAAAATATCGCATCAACCAGACCCGCTTATCGCTCAGCTACGGCCAGACTGAAGGCAAAGACAGACATGATGGGGGCTATCTGGCCAATATTCCGGCCAACAAGCTGGTGCTCGACTTGTCGCAGGGGATCATGGCGGGCGATATGAAGCTGGGAACCCGGGTCAGCTATAACGCCAGTCAAGACAGGGTGCCCGAAGATAACCCGGTTAACCGCTACCAGGACTACACCCTTTGGGATGTGTATCTGGCCTGGGAGCCTGCCATGGGGACCTTCGAAGGGCTGCGGGTCGACTTTGCCATTGAAAACATCGGCGATGAAGAATACATCCAAGCCTGGCAAACCCTGATGGATCAAGGGCGCAACTTCAAGCTCTCGGCCCGTTACCGTTTCTGATGGAGCAACAGATGCAGATAAGCGATACAACAAGGGCGGCCGCTGGCCGCCTGCAGATAGCTGCCGCCATGCTGGAACACCCCGAGTGGTTGCCAGCCGATGCCGCCGCCAATCTGGGGATTTCTGAGCTTGAGGTGGTGCAGGCATTACCGGCCGAGCAGCAGCAATTCTTGCCGCCGGAATGGCTGGAAGCCCTGCTGCAGGCACTGCCTGAGTGGGGCAAATTGACCACCATAGTCACAGTTGCCGGGCAGATATTTGAATTCAAAGGCGATTTCCCCAAGGGAAAGACGGCTCATGGCTACTTTAACCTCTACAGCAAGGGAGATGGCCTGCATGGCCATCTGAAATTGGAGAATTTCAGTGCCATCGCCTTGATAAGTCGTCCATTTCGGGGCACTGAAAGCCATTCGATTAACTTCTTTGGCCCTGATGGCGCCATCGTTTTTAAGGTCTATCTGGGCCGGGATCAACAACGCAAGCTGCTGCCGCCACAGTTGGCACTGTTTGCCGACTGGCGTCACCGTGGTGAAGTGGCTGCCAAAAAGGGGGAAATATGACCAGTGAAAACCAACGCCTGCAGGAAAAACTGCTGCCGGAAATCGAAGATTTCAAACAGGGGCGTACCACCTTGCAGTTGGCGACCCAGGATGCCAACGGGATCCCCAACGCCAGTTATGCGCCGTTCGCGCTGGCCGATGATGGCTTCTATATTCTGGTAAGCGATCTGGCGCGTCACGGTATTAACCTCAAACAGTCACCGCGGGTATCTGTGATGCTGGTGGAAGACGAAGCCGAGGCGCGCAGTGTGTTTGCCCGCCGCCGCCTGACCTTTGATGCCGCCGCCGAACTGATAGCAAGAGACAGCCAGGGCTTTGCCAAAGGGGTACAGGTGCTGTCCGGACGCTTCGGTGAGATGATAGATAACCTGGCGACATTGACCGATTTTAACCTGTTTAAGCTGGTGCCCGAGCGCGGTCTCTATGTCAAAGGCTTTGGCCAGGCGTTCAGTCTCAGCGGTGCCGAGTTGTTGGATGTCAACTGGATGCGTGATGGTCACCATGGAACGCCCAAGGCTGTGCCTGCCTGAGCTGGACTCACCGGCGCTTTGGCGCCACAATCCTGATTAATAGTCACTGTCTGGATTTTCTCTTGTCTGCTCCTCAAACCTCTTCGGCTCGGATCCTGCCCTGGATCCTGAGCTTTCTTAAGCCTTATCGTCTACGAGTCGCCCTGGCGCTGCTGTTTTTGCTGCTGGGGTCTCTGGCCTGGCTGGCCCTGGGGCAAGGGGTTCGCTTGATAGTGGATGAGGGCTTTATGGCCGACAACTCGGGCCGCCTCAACGAAATTGTGTTGTTTATTCTGGGGATTACCCTGGTCAGTGCCGTGGCCGTGTTCTGTCGCTTTTATCTGATGACCTGGCTCGGTGAGAAAGTCAGCAACGATATTCGCCGCTTGGTGTATCACAGGTTACTGGAACAAAGCCCGGTGTTTTTCGCCCGCTTGCGCACCGGGGAAATCATCTCCCGTTTTACCGCCGACAGCACTCTGTTGCAGACAGTTATCGGTTCTAGCCTGTCGATGGCACTGCGATCTTCAGTGACCACTATAGGTGGCTTGGTGATGATGGCTTTTACCAGCATCAAGCTCACGGCCTTGGTGCTGCTGGCCGTGCCGCTGGTGTTGGTGCCTGTGGGTTTGCTCGGGCGGCGGGTACGCAAGCTTGCGCGCACCAGTCAGGACAGTGTCGCCGATCTCGGCGCCTATGTGGATGAAACCTTGCATGAGATCCACACGGTACAATCCTATGGTCATGAGGCTCGCGATCGCGATAATTTTGACGGCTACCTGGCGGCGGTGATGCGCGCAGCCAGTGGCCGCATCCGTTATCGCTCGGCATTGATCTCCTCTGTCATGTTGCTGACTATCGGTGCCATAGTGGCTGTGACCTGGGTGGGGGCCAGAGACGTAATGGCCGGTGTAGTCAGCGCCGGTGAGCTGTCGGCATTCATGTTTTACGCCATGATGGTGGCCGGCGCCGTGGCCACCATAAGCGAAGTGATAGGTGATATTCAGCGCGCTGCCGGTGCCGGCGAACGCTTGATGGAGCTGGCCGAGTCCAAGGCAAATATTGCCGAGCCGGCCAAACCGCTGGCGCTGCCCAGTCCGCTCAAGGGAGAACTCAGGATAGATCAGCTGAGTTTTGCCTATGATGAGGGCGCAGCAGTGCTTGAGGATCTCAATATCCATATTCAACCCGGTGAACGGGTGGCTCTGGTTGGGCCCAGCGGCGCCGGCAAGAGTACGTTGTTTCAGCTGCTGCAGCGTTTCTATCAGCCGAGTTGCGGCCGCATTCTGCTCGATGGCGTCGATATCGCTTCTGTATCATTGGCGAGCCTGAGGGCACAGTTTGCCCTGGTGCCCCAGGAGTCGGTGATCTTCGCCACCAGTGTGCTGGAAAATGTGCGTTATGGCCGCCCGGAGGCCAGCCTGGAAGAGGTGGTTGCCGCCTGTAAGGGCGCCAGAGCTCATGAATTTATCAGTGAGTTTGCCCAGGGGTATGATACCTATTTAGGTGAGCGTGGCGTGCGCCTTTCCGGAGGTCAAAAGCAGCGAATTGCCATTGCCCGCGCCATCTTGGCCCGCAGGCCTTTACTGCTGCTCGATGAAGCCACCAGTGCCCTGGATGCGGTCAGTGAAGTCAAGGTCAAGCAAGCTTTGGATGAGTTGATGGCGGGACGAACCACGCTCATCATAGCCCACAGGTTGGCGACAGTGCTCAATGCCGACCGTATTCTGGTGCTGGAGCGGGGGCGATTATTGGCCAGTGGCAGCCACAGCGAGTTGATGCAAACCAGCCCGCTGTACCGTGAGTTTGCCAGTCTGCAGTTGCTCGCGCCCGATAGTTTGGTCGGGAGCTCAAACGAGCCCGGGCAGGCATCATCGCTGGCTTGATTTCAGCGCTTCTGTTTTAAATAAATGATCAGGCCAGTCACGGCCAGCAATAATAAGGCGATCGCCGCCAGATCCATCAGATAACTGCCGGCAGCGCCGAAGATTCGGCCGCTGTGCAGATCCTGAAGAATCCTGTGCCAGGACAGGCGACTGGCGCGAATATCTCCGATCAACTGCTGCGTTTGTATCTTTGCCCCTTCGAGTGGTTTTATCCAGGGGAGGGCTACCAGGCTGGTGGCCGCTTGCCAATCCAACAGTTCGCTGTCGCTGTGATACTGGCCCCGGGGTGTTTTCAGCCAGACACTGCCGGGCTCGACCGCCATGGCGTTTATCTGCTGCGGCAAACCTGTCAGCTCGGTTTGGGTTTCCAGCACAGCAAGATCCTGGCTCAAAATCGTCAAACTGTTTCGGGTCAGCAGCAGCCACTTGTCTTCAAAGGGGGCCATGGCCAGTATTTCATCTGTTTGCTCGGCTAGCGGCGTGCCGCCTATCCAGGCCTGACCCTTACTGCTGCCCGCCAGCGGCTGGGCTTGCCAGACTTTGACATCTTCCTGGGCGCCAATGCCGTAATAGTCTTGCAGCCATTGCCAGTGCACGCCTTGGGATAGGTTCAGCTCACGGCCGTGATTCAAGGCCAGGCCGGTCAGTGTCAGCAGCAACACAAGCACACTGCTGATGATGCCAATACGTCTGTGCCAAGGGCGCAGGGTACGCAGGAGACGGACTCGAAAGTCCGGATGTTTACGTGTCATCTGGGCTCGCTGTGTTGTTGCTGACCGTGTTGCAGGCTGAGTTGCCGGTCAAGATAGAGGGCGATGCGGGCCAGTTTGGTCAGGGCCCTGACGGAAAGCGTTGCTCCGGTAATGCCATCTATATGTTTGTCCAGCTGTTTATCTTTTGTGAGTGTCGCCGATTTAAATTGGTCGGTAAAGAAGTCGTGCCTGACCTCATCGCCGCGGCTCTCGCGGTAGATAAGCACCTTGGTGCGATAAATCTGTCCATGGCGCACCTGAATGCCCACAGTGATTGGCGCTTCTTTGCCTATCTCCTCCAGGATCCAGACAGTGTCGTCTCCCTGCTGCCAATAGCGGGTACGCAGCGGCCGAAAATCGTGGGCCAGTATCTCTTCTATGACCTGGCGTTGCTCGGCGCTGAACCAAAAGACTCGGGCTTTCGCTTGGTCTTGACCTTTACCTTTACTTTGGTTTCCCAAGGCCAAGGTGACAAAGTCTGCAGGACTTTGATAAACGCTTTGCGCCGCCTGGGTTTGAGTGAATGGCAGCAAAAACAGTGAGAGTAGTGCAATAAGGGTCTTCATAAGTGCCTCAATGAGGGCGCCCCAGAGGGCACCCAAAGATCATCAGAACTGATAACCTACACCCAGATTGAAACCGTCTGAGTCAGACTTGCCGCCACGTTTTTCGTAGTCGGCCTTGAACACCACATTCTCGTGCAACCAGTAGTTGATACCCACATTGGTTTGAGTTTCTTTGGTGTCTTGATTGTCACCGGCATTGTTGTCCCATTCGTTGTAGCGGGCGAAGATACCGAACTGCTCGTTAAAGCGGTAGGACGGCTCTATATACCAGCCATTTTGCTTGTCGCGGCCCAGGGCTTCGGCTTCAAATCCATCTATGTCCCACTCGGCATAGAGGGCTCTGATGCTGAAGTTTTCTATGTGGTAGATGGCGTGCGCCGACCACATCAGAGCTGAGGCTGTGTCTACAGTGGCTTCGCCTTGAGTCAGATCCGATTGGTACTGCACCGTGGCTGCCAGCTCCAGACCGGGAACGGCTGTGTATTTCACCCGGCCGGTATAGGCCAGATCGTCAGCCTTGGCCTCGGAAACCTTTTGGCGACCGCTTCTTGGCTTATAGGCATTTTTTCCTGTGGTAGGGACATTCAGGCCCGAGGTTACGGCCGCATCGAAGGCCAGTCCGGGAGCCGCCTGGATATTCATTGCCAGACCCGCTTCCCACCAGGTAGCCGGGAGTATGTCTTTCTCAACCGGGTTGCGCTCGACACCATAAAATGCCGGTGGCTCGTGGGTTTCATTGATGATGCCAACCGGCATCAGGAACAGACCCGCCTTGGCAGTCAGTGCTTCGTTGAAGTCGTGCTCTATGTAGGCCTGCTCCAGCTCGACTTCGCCATTTTGACCATCGCCTGAGATGGAGTGCTCCACTTCCAGCTCGGAGAAGAAACGGGTGTTTTCGGTAAACTCATGGCCGAAGAAGAGCACGAAACGGTGGAAGTCGAACTCTTTCTTATCCTCGCCCAGCTTGTTGTCTATGTTGTTGTAGTGCAGCTCGCCATAGCCGCCAATAGTGGTGGCGGTTTTTTGCGGCGTAGCATCTACCACCTCGGCGGTCTGTTCAACCCGCTCAGCAGTTTGCTCGACACGCTCGGCAGTTTGTTGCTGACGCTTTTCGGTTTCTGCCAGACGGCGCTCCAGATCCTTGAGGACTTTTTGTTGCTGTTCGATGATTTTGCGCAGCTCCTGAGTCTCGTCCGAGGCGAACGCCTGCGGGCCGCACAGGGCTGTCAGTAGCGCACTGGCAATGAGAGTTTTCTTGATCATCTTGCTTCCCGTTGTGATGTTACTGTTGTTGAAATCGGGCGAATTCTAGCAATTGATTTGATAAATGCAAACGATTTGCATTTATCAATGTGATAAAAATTAACAAATGTCAGTATCTGTAAACTTACTTGTTATTGTTAATGTTTTGTCTGAAAACGGATGCTTACAATGTAAGTTTTTGATCTTTTTATTAAAGTATTAAGACTATGTTTTAGTCGCAAGGGGAGAGCCTGACGTCATTCCCGGATAAACCCGCTGAAGTGCGATTGCTGAATTTTTGAACTTTCAACCTTGGCCGGAAGACTGGGGCAACAGATCGGGTGAGTTATTTGTCAAAAGGCGGTTAAACTGATCGGCCTTTTTATTCCGGTTAGCCTTGGCTTTGTGAGTGTTCGAACAAGATGTTTCTAGTTGATTATTTTAAAAGAGAAAATAACCAAATAACCATAGGCCGCAAACAGGCCAGTGATTTTGCCAAGGGTGTAGCAGGGGATTTCAATCCCATCCATGATGAGGATGCCAAACGTTTTTGTGTTCCCGGCGATCTCCTTTTTGCCCTGGTGTTGAACGATTATGGCCTCAGCCGCCGGATGCAGTTCAAGTTTGAAGGCATGGTAGGAGACGGCGTATGTCTGCATTTTCCCAGTGACCAGGGGGCCGAGCTGGCGATAGAAGATGAGCGCGGCAAACGCTACCTGAATGTCCATCGCGATGGTGAAATGCGCCACTGTGAACGACAGTTGGAGTCCTTTATCCGTAGTTATGTGGCTTTTTCCGGCCTCAACTTTATCCATGTTTTGGTGCCTTTGATGCGTGAGCATCAGGTAACCATCAATCCGGCGCGGCCATTGGTTATCTATGAAAGCATGGGCTTTGAGCTGGAAACCCTGGAGTTTGAGCAGGTTAAACTGGAACTGGTTAACAGCAGTCTCAAAGTCGATGGCAAGCGCGGTGATGTGACGCTGGATTTCGCGCTTATCAGCGATGACAAGCAGGTGGGCACCGGGCGCAAGACCTTGGTACTCAGCGGCTTGCGCCCCTTCGATGAGGCGGCTGTCGAGGCTATGGTCAGCGAGTATCAGGCGCGCCGCGATGGCAGCTGGAATGGCTGCTCACAGACAAACGCCTAAATTCAAACTGCGGCGGCTTCTGAGCCCGGCGCCAGCCTGCTTTCGACCCGGTTACGCCCCAGCTGCTTAGCCTGATACAGGAGTTTATCTGCAGTATCAGTGAGTTGGCTGAAGCTCTGGCTGCCGTCGGCATCCAAAGCCACCCCCTGACTGACGGTGAGCCTAAGCGGCTCACCACTTTCCAGGGTGAATATGTGTTCGGCCACACTCTGCCTCAGGGTTTCGGCGACAGCCACAGCGTCATTCAAGCCGGTATTGGGCAGCAATAACATAAACTCTTCACCGCCAACCCGAGCCAGCAGATCATCTTCCCGCAGCGAGGTTTTCATGACCTTGGCCAGTTCGGTCAGCACTCTGTCGCCGTTATTGTGACCATGGGTGTCATTGACCTTTTTAAAATGGTCAATGTCGAGAGTAATCAGTGCCAACGGGCCATGGCTGCTCTGGGCCTTGGTCGGCAGTAACACTTCTTTCAGGCGGTCAAGCCACATGCGCCACTTGGGCTGCGCTTCCTGGTTTTGCTCCTCTGTAGCTTGATGGTACAGTAACCAGCCGGCCAGATAGCGACGGTTATAGAGGCCGGTGAGGCTGTCAGTCTTGGCCAGCAGGCCCCACTTCAAGCGTGAGCGATTGAGCCAGAGAATAACAGCGGTGGCCAGCAACAGCAGCAACAGGATTATGCTGCTGATGATATTGAGCTGATTCAGGGTAGTGCGGTTGGTTTCCAGCTCCAGCTTTTGCAGTACGTTGTTCCAGTTGAGATCCTGGTTCTCAAACTCGAGGCGCTCTAAGTTAAACAGCAACTGTTGGCGATCCAGGTTACTGACCAACTCTTTGGAGCTGTATGCGGCGAAGCGCTGCTGATACTGCTCCAGCACCTCGTAGGCGCGCTTGAAATTGCCCAACCCGGCAAAGCCTTCGGCGCTGACCTTTAACAGCTCTATCTGAGAGCGCAACAAGGTTTTTTCCTTGGCTAAGCCGATAAGCAGAGGGTCGACATAGACAGCCATCTCGGCATACTGATGCTTATTGAGCAAGTCCTGAGCCTTGAGCAGTTGAAAGCGACTGGTGTAGAGGGTTGAAGTCTCACGATATTGCAGCTTGTCGGCCAGTTGCAGGTGCCTGGACATGGATGACACATCTTCCAGCTCCCGGTACTTCAGCGCCAATTCCACATTGATGCGAAAGCGATACAGGCCGTAACCCAGCACTCTGGCCAACTCCAGCGCTGCTTGATACCTGTCAATGGCGACTTCAGCCTTGCCTTGACGTTCAGCCAACTGCGCCAGATCCAATTGCACCAGCATCTGGTTGTAGGACATCCTTCTGTCCTTGAAGAAATTAAACGCCTTCTTGAGCAGTTTTTCAGAGCGCTCAAAGCCGTTGAGGCGCACCAGGAGGTGGCCCATGCCAAAGGAGATCCGTTCAAGCAACTCCTTGTCCTGGCTCTGATCGGCAGCGTCCAATGACAGCATCAGGCTGGCGTAGGATGCATCCAGCTTGCCTTGCTGTTCAAATGCTTTGCTCTTCAGTAGCAGGGCTTCGGCCTGAACCGCCTTATCGGCAGAGTTCTGGTTGCGATCTATTATTTTTTGCAGTTCGCTGATGGCTTGTTTGACCTTGCCGGTTTGCAGCATTACCTGTACCAGTCTCAGCTCCAGCAGGGTATGTTCGCTGGTTCCGGCATCCGCCAGTTTAAGGCCCTCTTTGGCGGCTTGCTCGGCGGTGGGGACCTCATGCAGCAGCAGAGACACTGTCGCCTTGGTCAGATAAAAACGGGTCACTAAGGGCTTGGGCAGGTCCTTGAGCTGATCGCCTTCCATCTCGTAGAGCTGCGCCTGTGCCCGTTGCGGCAGGGAATAGAGTTGGCTTTCGGCCCCTTTAAGCAAGCGGGAGAATTGCTCTGCATTGGCCGCCAACAAGGTCGGGCTCGCCAGAACCATAAAGATTGCGATCAAGGGGGGGCAGAAGCGTTTCTTCATACTCTTAGTGCTCTTTGAACCGAAAATGTCTGATAAAAGTCATATTTTGGAGAGATTATCGCGTTCGCTGCCGGGGTTTGTCTAATTATTCGCTACTAACTACCCGGATTTGGGAATTGTCTGATAGAGGTGGAGTGGTCAAAAAAGCTACATCATGGCCGAGCCTGAAGCTAACCCTGGTTGAAATCCAAGGTGAGGAGTTCATTGTGAGTTGCCTTGAAAGTGCTTCGAAAAAGAAGTGAGTAAAGAAAGATATTAATCAATAGAAAGAAGCTGAAACTTCAGTAGGATGATGGTTGAAATGAAATCCGGGTAAAGCAAAAGCTGCGCCGATAGCCAAGCAATGCTGGCTGCTATCGGCGCTTGTTGATCAGTTTTCTGCCAGCGTTTGATAGGGGCCGTCGCTGGCTGGGCTGTTGTCAGTTTGCTGATCAAGACGGCTTATTTTGACTTCGGCTATCTGATGCTGATTCATCGCCGTTACCTCAAAGCGCCAGGGCATCAGAGTCAGTACGCTACCTGCTTCCGGGATCCGGCCAAAGCGTGCCAGCAACATGCCCGCCAGGGTGACGTACTCGTGATTATGGCTCTCGAGTTCGTCGCAGCCCAGTAGCTTCTCCAACTGATGCAGATTTATGCTGCCGCGAGCGCACCAACCATCGCCATCGATGCGGATCTCTTCGGCCTCATCTTCCTGGGGCAGTTCGCCGACTATGGCTTCGAGAATATCGTGGCCGGTGACCAGTCCCAATAGGGCACCGAATTCGTCAGTGACCAGTGCCATGTCGGCCTTGGCGCGTTTCAGCTCTTCCAACAAACGGAATACGCTGATGCTTTTCGGCACTATCACCGGCTTGTGGCCGGGGCGCAGACTCTGCAGCGGCCGTTGTTGTTCTATGGCTGCCAGTAACTCCTTGGCACTGACCAGTGCCACGACCTTGTCTATGTCGCCGTCACACAGGGGATACTGGCTGAAACTGTCGCCATGCAGTTGCTGCTTTATCTGCTCGGGGCTGTGGCTGAGGTTAATCCAGCTTATTTCGGCCCGCGGCGTCATAATGCTCTTGATGCTGCGCTCGGCCAGAGTCAGCACCTCGCCGACCATGTTGCGTTCATCTTCGGCAAAGCACTTGCTCAAGGCGCGCTCAGTTTCGGGCACCTCTTCATCTTCTTCAATTTCCTCAAACTGTTTCTTGCCGCCCATCAGCTTGAAGATGGCGTTGGCCGTCCTGTCCCTCAAGGGTTTACGGGCCTCACGTTGTTCGAACCTGCGTTGCCCCAACTGGTTGAAGAACTCGATCATGATGGAGAAACCTATGGCGGCATATAGATAACCTTTGGGAATATGGAAACCAAAGCCTTCGGCTACCAGGCTGAAACCTATCATCAGCAGGAAACTGAGACAGAGCACCACCACGGTTGGGTGCGCGTTGACAAAGCGGGTCAGCGGTTTGGAGGCCAGTAACATCACTGTCATGGCCACCACTACGGCTGTCATCATCACCCAGAGTTCATCCACCATGCCGACCGCGGTAATAATGGAGTCGATGGAGAATACCGCATCCAGCACCAGTATTTGGGTCACGACTATGCCAAAACTTGCGTAGGCGACTTTCTGGCCTATTTCCGGCTCTTTGGACTCCAGCCGTTCATGCAGTTCACTGGTGGCCTTGAACAGCAGGAACAGACCACCGGATATCAGGATCAGATCCCGTCCGGAAAAACTGAAGTCGGCAAGGCTGAACAGAGGTTGGTTGAGGGTGACCAGCCAGGACACCACGGCCAGCAGGCCAAGGCGCATCAACAGGGCCAACGACAGGCCTATGACCCGGGCTTTGTCTCTTTGATGTTGAGGGAGTTTTTTAACCAGAATGGCAATGAATACCAGGTTGTCTATGCCGAGAACTATCTCGAGGATGATAAGAGTAAAGAGTCCGATCCATATGTGTGGGTCGAGCAAAAGTTCCATAGTGGTGAACCAAGAGCCTCAAAGTGGGTTTAACTTGGGCCTATTGCAGCATAACTTGGGCGGAATGCTGAATTAATTATGGTTAATCCTTTGCTGGCGCAGCAGTGCTTGAACGAGTGTCAAAAAACTGCCTTGGAGTCATAAAATTTACGTATTGTGTATTATTTAAAAACTTGATTATAAAGGTTTTATCTTTCCGTATCAGACTTTAGAATTAACCCAAAATAACAAATGGGAAACATCTGTGATGGCAAGAAAAAAGCCCCTGTTGCTGCACTCGATATTACTGGGTAGTTTACTGCTTGGCGCTTGCGGCGGTGGTGATGATGAAAGTGGCGCCGGGTCAAGCGACGATAATCTGCAGCCGCCTGCCGGCGTCAATCAAGCGCCCAAGGGTGACGATATTCAGCTGGCTTATGACAGCTCGCTGCAGAGTATTGCGGTCAACTGGCAAGGTTATGTGTCAGATCCCGATGGCGATCCCTTGCAGGCCAGCATTGCCGAGCAGGGCAAGCTGGGGCAGTTCAGTCTCGATGGCGATATGCTGAGCTACAAAGCAGATAAAGATGCCAAGGGCAGCGATCAAGGGCTATTGCAGGTTAGTGATGGCCGTGGTGGCAGCGTCAACCTCAAGTTGGCAGTTTTTGGTGTGGACAGTCAAAGCCCTCTGGAGCGGGCGCTGGCAAGCGGTGATGCAAGCGGGCTGGACCCGGATACTCTGCTTGAGGCGATTGCCGTACAGATAACGCAGCTGCGCTCGAATGAGCAAGCCCTGCGGCAAAGGGTATTTGCCGATACGGCGCTGGCCTATGCACCAGGCAACCGAACTCAATTGTTCAATATCATCGAGCCGGAAATGGCCACACCTCTGCTGCGTGCCAACACGGGTCAGGTCTTGGCCGTCGCCGGCGAGCAGCATACCGGGCGCTTTGCGGCCTTTGGTACCCATCTGTTTGCCCGTTTCCATGCCGGTGAACTCACCGCCATGGAGCCAGCCAATGACAATCTGCTGGCTTGGTTGCTGAACAGAGCGCAAGCGGCAGAACTGCAGCAACCATTGACCGTGTCCTTGAGCTTTCTTGGTGGTCAGGAGAGTGCCAGTCGCAGTTGGTTGCAAGGGCGGTTTCCCAATTGGACCATCAAAAGTTGTAATCAGGTCGCTACTTTGGAAGCCTGTATCGCCGATGCCCAGTTGTTAATCAGTGGCTGGCGCGCGGCCGATATCGATGCCGGGCAGATAGCCGGCGTCTATTCCCGGGCGCTGGCATCGGGCAAGGCACTCTATTATCAGCACAACTGGTATGAAGCGACCAATGCGGTGGCCGACGCCATTGCCGGAACCATGGGGGTCAGTTTGCCCTATGGCGGTAACTTCTGGGCCAGCGCCGCTGCCGATTGGTCTTCGGCCACGGCCATGGCGGCCGCTTTCCCGCTGCTTGGCGGTGAGCAGCGCCTGACACAGCACTTTATTGATGATGACTTCAACTTTGACTGGTCCGGCTGTGAAACCTATGTGGGTAAAGTGAGCTGTGACAAGGTCAACGGCTTTGAATCTGAGTTCCTTGCCGGTGCCAGAGCGCTTAAAAACTCACTCAATCAACTGGATAGTCGTGGTCAGGTGTTGTTCGGCAACGAGGGGCGCAGGCTGCTGAAACTCTTTGTGTTGCTTGGCGATCTTTACCGTGCCGACATAGCTTATCCCATGGATAAGGACACCACGCCGCAAGGGCGTTTTCTGGCGGCCTACCTGGCCGACCACTTGGCGCTGTATTTGAGGGGGAATAATCCAGCGCAGCCGGATTTGGGCAATTTCAGCGATCCTTTGCCGCAAACGCTGACTCTTGAGAACGTCAGCCTGGAAATGGCACTGGGCAAAGAGAGTGGTTATCGCGGCAGCGGTTTTTACTTGTTGCCCGGCCAGAGGGTGCGTCTCGAACGTAAAGACACACTGCCGCTGACGGTCAAGGCCTTTATCAATACCCAGAGAACCGGCTCAACACGGGAATTCAATAACCAGGGATACCAGCGCCCCAAATTTTTGCGCTCGGTCGAGTTGACCCTGAAACCCGGGCAACCTCTGACCCTGAGTAGCCCTTATGGTGGGACTTTGATGCTGCAACTGCCGGCCGGTGAGGGCGTGGTGAGTGTTGAAGCACAAAATGTACTGGCCTATCCCTACCTCAAGGATTTCAACCAAGCGAGTGGCTATTTGACGGCACTTGAAACCAGCCCGCTGAGCTGGGCCGGGCTGCGCACCGACTTTGTCGAAATTAACTCCCGCAAGCATATGATGAAACAGTTCATTTATGCCGAGCCTTACCGCGGCGATGTGGAGCAGGCCCTGAATGATGTTTGGCGCTATATGATCAAGGGGACCTATGATCTGGCCGGCTTCAGTGGCGAAGGGCTGGCGCTGGCACCCAGCGTGGCCGCCCGCTGCGCCCTGCTGGGCTGGGATTGCCAAAATGAACAGATCCATGCCAAACCCAAGGTGCAGCACATCAATGTCGATGAGGCGGCACACTGCGGTGGCGGCTGCTCGGGTAACCCCTATGATCAAGCCTGGGTATTGAGCCCCTTCGGCTGGGGCGAGAGTCACGAAATAGGCCACAATCTGCAGCGTAACCGACTGAAAATCTATGGTGGCCGCTCCGGTGAAGTCTCCAATAATATTTTCCCTCTGTACAAGGGCTGGCAACGCTTTAAAGATAGTGGTGAGCGGATCGCCAGCTGCGATCGCCAGTCGCCTCAAACCACTTTCGAGTGGCTGAAACAGGCGCAAAACAGCAGCGATCCTGTGACCTCTGTCTACGACAAGCTCTGGAGTCAGACCGGCACCTATGACAACGCCGGGCCCAGACTGGATTTTTATATGCAGCTGGCGGCATTGGCCGAAGAGCATGCAGGTTTGGACAACGGCTGGCAAATTTTCACCTTGCTCTATCTGCATGAGCGTCTGTTTAGCCATGCGATTGCCGACGCCGCTCGCTGGGGCGAGATGAGGGATGCATTGGGCATGAGCAGTTATATCGATGCCCCGAACCTGGATGGCAACGACTTCATGCTGCTCAGCCTGTCGAAGTTGCTGCAACTGGATATGCGTCCCTGGTTTGATCTCTGGGGTGTGCGCTATCAGGCCCAGGCCGCCAACCAGGTAGCTGCCTATGGTTACCCGGCCGCCGAAGCCGTGTTCTATCGACTTTCGAGCCAATGCGCTGAGCTGGCGGTGCCCAAGCTCACTCTGGATGCCAACTGGTAACTGAGAGGAAAGGGCGCTTCGGCGCTCTTTCCCTATTGCCGACAGCATTGCAACCGAGGCGTGATTCAGCCGCGGCTTTTTCCCTCAAGCACTTTGAAGCACACTAAAAATCAGGCATAGTGCACTCTGGTCATTTGCTCGATACTCAAGGATGACTGTGAGAACTTTCCTTTCTCGATTAGGATGTTGTAGCCAATGAGTTTGTCTGTTTATCAGTTGAAATCCCGCTTTCAGGGCCTACTGAGGCCACTGGTTACCCGTCTGTATCGGCGCGGCGTCAGCGCCAATCAAGTCACGGTATTGGCGGCGCTGGGTTCTATACTGCTGGGAACCCTGTTGCTTATCTGGCCTCATCCTTGGCTCTTTGCCCTCATCCCGATTTGGATGCTGAAAAGAATGGCGCTCAATGCCATAGATGGCATGTTGGCCCGCGAGTTTGGGCAGCAATCCCGTCTCGGCGCCTATCTCAATGAGCTCGCCGATATTGTTTCGGATGCGATACTCTATCTGCCTTTTGCCTTGCTAGGTGGTGTGGAACCTGCACTGGTGATCGCTCTGACCTTACTGGCCATAGCCAGTGAATATGCCGGGGTGCTAGGCCTGATGGTGGGAGCCGAGCGCCGCTATGATGGCCCTATGGGCAAGAGCGATCGCGCGTTTGTCTTCGGTATTCTGGGGCTGGCCGTCGCCTTGGGTTGGTTGACACCATTCTGGCTCAATTTGATCCTGTCATTGGTTCTCCTGTTACTCTGCCTGACCATATTCAACCGGGTAAAATCCGGTTTGAAGCAGGGCGAGAGCGCAAGTTAAGTTGTTTATCAAAGGAATGAAATATATGGATAATGCCGCAAGGGTACCCGAGGAACACTTTTTTACTACCCATGATGGATTCCAGCTGTTTTATCGTTTCTGGCCGGCGCTGGAAACCAATAAACAAGAGGATCCCGGGGCCGTGTTGTTGTTTCACCGTGGCCATGAACACGGTGGCCGAATGGCGCACCTGGTGGATGAACTGGCGCTGCCTGAGCAGGCTTTTTTCGCCTGGGACGCCCGTGGTCATGGGCAATCACCGGGCGCCAGAGGCGACAGCCCCTCCTTTGGTACCAGTGTCCGCGACATTCAGACCTTTGTGGAACACATAGAGCGCAAACATGGTTTCAGCCAAGAGCAGCTGTGTGTGGTGGCCCAAAGTGTCGGTGCCGTGCTGGCCAGCACCTGGGTGCATGACTATGCGCCTTCTATTCGAGCGCTGGTGCTGGCGTCGCCGGCCTTCAGCGTCAAACTCTATGTGCCTTTTGCTATACCTGGGCTCAAGCTGTTGAGGAGCCTCAAGGGCAACTTTTTCGTCAACAGCTATGTTAAGGCCAAGCTGTTGACCCATGACCCAGCCAGACAATACAGCTTTGAGACAGACCCACTGATCGCCAGGCCGATCTCGGTCAATGTGTTGTTGGGACTCTATGATGCCGCCGAAAGGGTGGTGGCCAATGCCCAGGCGATTACTGTACCGACTCAGGTACTGATCTCGGGCGCCGATTATGTGGTTCGGCGCAAGCCGCAGCAGCAGTTTTTTGAGCGTTTGGGTTCCCAGCGTAAAGAATTGCACCTGCTGCCCGGGTTTTACCATGACACCCTGGGAGAGCTGGACCGGGCCGACCCGATAGCCAGGATTAGACGCTTCCTGCGGGCCAATATCGCCTCGCCGCAGGCGGCAGTGAATTTGTTGCAGCAAGATAAATTCGGCCCGAGCTGCGCCGAAAGTGAATCGCTCGCCGCCCCTCTGCCCGAGGCTTCCTGGCAGGCCAAATACTGGCAAGCCACCCGTGCGGTGATGAAGCTGGGGGAGAAATACTCAGAGGGCATCGCTCTGGGGTTCGAGCGCGGCTTCGATTCGGGCAGTACCCTGGACTATGTCTATCGCAACACACCCTCCGGCAAGGGGGAGTTTGGCCGCTTTGTCGACAAACAATATCTCAATGCCATTGGCTGGCGCGGCATACGCCAGCGTAAACGCCATATCGAAGAGTTGCTGGCGCAGGCGCTGTCGACGCTCAGAAAGGAAGAAAAGCCGCTGCATTTGATGGATGTGGCCGCCGGACATGGCCGCTATCTGCTGGAGAGCCTGGCGAACAGCGATATCAAGCCCGATTCTGTGCTGCTGCGTGATTACAGTGATATCAATATCCGCGACGGCCGCGCCCTCATCGATGAGCTTGGCCTCAGTGACATAGTGCGCTTTGAAAAGGGCGATGCCTTCGACTTTGATTCGCTGGCGGCGGTCGAGCCCAAACCAACCCTGGCGGTAGTCTCCGGCCTTTACGAGCTGTTTGGTGACAATGAGATTGTGTCCCGCTCCCTGGCGGGTATTGCCGCGGCACTGGCGCCCGGAGGCCTGCTTATCTACACGGGCCAGCCCTGGCATCCGCAGCTGGAATTCATCGGCCGGGCCCTGACCAGCCACAGAGACGGTCAGCCTTGGGTGATGCGTCGCCGCAGTCAGCAGGAGATGGATCAACTGACCAAAGCCAACGGCTTTCACAAGTTGACTCAAAGAGTGGATGAGTGGGGCATATTTACCGTGTCCATGGCGCGTAAGGCCGACTGATGCCTGAGCTGCCCGCCCGTCGACGCGAGGTCGGCACCATTCGCCGTGGCCTGCTTTGGCTGGCCTTGTTGGCGCCGTTTTTCTTTGCCAGCTATGGTTTTGCCAATTGGTATGCCTCGCAGCAAAGTGAGGTTCCCAGTCTGGTGTTTTCCTGGGAGCATGCCATTCCGCTCTGGCCCTGGACCATAGTGCCTTACTGGTCGATAGATCTTCTCTACGGCCTGGCGTTTCTGCTCCCCCTCAGCCGCAAGGGGATAGACAGACTGGGGCTCAGGCTGCTGAGCGTACAGCTTCTGTGTATCGGCTGTTTTCTCATCTGGCCACTTAAATTCAGTTTTGAGCGCCCGCCGCTCGACGGCGTTTTTGGTGGTTTGTTCGATCTCCTGATGGGGTTTGATAAGCCTTTCAATCAGGCGCCCTCTTTGCACATCGCCCTCTTGGTGGTGCTCTGGAGTGAATACAGTCAGCGGGCCAAGGGCGCCTGGCGTTATCTGCTCCACGGCTGGTTTGCCTTGATTGGCCTGTCTGTGCTGACGACCTGGCAACATCATTTTATCGACCTGCCCACAGGGCTGGCGGCCGGTCTGTTCTGCCTCTGGCTGTGGCCACGAAATTCGTTCAGCCGCTTGAGTTTGGCGAGGGAACCCCGCAGGCTCAAGCTGGCAGCGGCTTATGGCGTGGGCGCCGTCTTGCTGCTGCTCGCGGCCATGCTCTGGCCCATGAGTCTGCTTGGCATGCTGCTGTTTTGGCTGGCCTTGGCGCTGGCCATGGTGGCGCTCAATTATCTCCTGTTTGCCGCCGCGGGTTTTCAAAAGAGTGAGCTGGGCCATCCCAGCTTCGCCAGTCGCTGGCTGTTGTTACCTTATCGTTTGTTTGCCTGGCTCAATATCCGTTTCTGGACCGGTGGCCAGGTGGCGGCGCAAGAGGTGCTGCCTGGGGTTTGGCTCGGGCGCATGCCCACCATGAGTGAAGCGCAGCAATATGATGCGATATTGGATCTCTGCGCCGAGTTGCCTTTCCCCTATTCAGGCAAGGCCTTGCTGACACCCGCTCGGGGGATGACCGAAGGCAAGCTCAAATGGTATCAGCCCATGCCCATGCTGGATTTATGTTTGCCGGATGAACAGGACTGCCTGGAAGCGGTCAGGCGGCTCGAGTGTTTGCGCACCTCAGGTACTCTACTTGTATGTTGCGCCTTGGGTTATGGCCGTAGCGCCCTGGTATTGGCGGCCTGGTTGCTGCTGAGCGGTCGGGCCGGCAGTGCCCTGGATGCCGCAAAGATGATTGCCGCCGTCAGGCCCAAGGTGGTTTTCAAGCCAGAGACTCTGGCTTACCTGGAGCGGCTCAAGTCCGGTTTTTGCCCGCCAGAGGTGCAACATGCCTGAGTCGCAGCAGCGGGATCTGGCAAAATTGGTGGCCACTTTACTAGGCAATGCCGCGCCGCTGCGCTGGTTCAGTGCGGTTTTGATGTTGGCACCTTTGCTGCTTATCTGGGGCGGCAAGCTTCAAGGATGGCCGGAACTGCTCAGCGCCCTGTTGATGGTGCTTTTCGGGCTGGGCGGACAGTATTTGGGCCTCAGAGTGGCGCTGGATGCCAAGCTGTTTGCCGCCCTGGCAGGGGAGCATTCCTGCGAACGTCTGGATCACAGCATGCAGCAGCTCGGCTGGCTTAAAGAAGAGCAGGCCGGTCGCAGTATGCTGCAGCGCGCCCAAGGGGCGCAGGCGCTGCTAAAGCGTCTGTTCCTCTGCTTTGCCGGGCAGGCCGCGGCGTTGGTGTTGTTACTCGTCTGGCGCTTTTTCCTGTAAGAGGAGTTTACCCTTATCTATGGATACCCTAATCGGCTGGCTCGCGGGATTGACCGCCTTTGGGATCACCTCGGCGGCCAGGTTGGTCACCGGTGCCCGCGCCCTGTGGCTTGGTTGCCGCGCCAATCACAATCAGCGGCTCTACTTTGCCAATCACAGCAGTCACGGTGACTTTGTGTTGCTGTGGGCATCACTGCCTGCCTTGCTGAGACGCAAGACACGTCCGGTCGCCGGCGCCGAGTATTGGCAAAAGACGGCGCTGAGGCGCTTTATTATTCAGCGGGTATTCAATGCCGTGCTTATTCCAAGAGAGAGCCATGGTGAGGGCAATCCCCTGGCGCCGGTGGAAAAGGCGCTGGCAGAGGGTGACTCGCTGATCTTCTTCCCGGAAGGGACCCGTAATCTGAGCGAGGCGCCATTGTTGCCGTTCAAGAGTGGAATCTATCATCTGGCACACTCGCGCCCGGATCTGGAACTGATCCCCGTGTGGATTGCCAACCTCAATCGCGCCATGCCCAAGGGGCGTTATCTGCCGTTGCCGCTGCTCTGCACTTTGAGTTTTGGTACGCCTATCAAGCTGCAGCCGCAGGAAACCAAGGTGGCCTTTCTCGAGCGTTTGCGTTTGGCACTATTGGCAATGTCACGGGAGGAAGTATGAACCAGACACTGTGGTTGTTTGCCGGTATTGGCCTACTGCTGGTGGTAGCGACCCTGATAGGTCGTTTGCTGGCCTGGCGTAAGGGCAACAACGCCGTTATTGCCAATCTCAATGCCAGAATCGATGCCTGGTGGATGATGGTGTTGGCCATAGGTATCGCTTTCCTGTTCGGGCTCTATGGGGTGATATTGCTGTTTGCCCTGGTATCTTTCTATGCGCTCAGGGAGTTTTTAACCCTGACACCGACCCGGGCCAGCGATTATCCTGCCCTGGTCGCCGCCTTCTATTTTGCCTTGCCGGTGCAGTATCTGCTGATAGCCATCCATTGGTACGGCATGTTCAGTATCTTTATTCCCGTGTATCTGTTCCTGCTGATGCCGATTCTGGCAGCACTTGGCGGCGATACTACACGTTACCTTGAGCGTACCGCCAAAGTGCAGTGGGGGCTGATGATAGCCGTCTATTGTGTCTCGTCAGTGCCGGCGCTGATGACCTTGAAGATTGAGGGCTATGAAGGGCGTAACTTGCTGCTGATCGCCTGGCTCATTCTGGTGGTGCAACTCTCCGACGTGCTGCAGTATTGCTGTGGCAAGCTGTTTGGCAAACGCAAGGTGGCACCCAAGCTGTCGCCCTCCAAGACCCTCGAAGGCCTGGTCGGTGGGGTGTTGCTGGCGACGCTGGTGGGTACCTCGCTGTTCTGGATCACCCCATTTACCCCCTGGCAGGCGGCAATCATAGCTTTACTGGTGAACCTGCTCGGCTTTGCCGGAGGACTGGTGATGTCGGCCATCAAGCGTGACCGCGGCGTCAAGGATTGGGGCCATATGATAGAGGGCCACGGCGGCATGCTGGATCGCATGGATTCTGTCTGTTTTGCTGCGCCGGTTTTCTTCCATGTGGTGCGCTATTGGTGGGTGTGACCTTTCTATAAAGTCGAAGACTCATAGCGGATAAATGCGCTTTTTGTTGTTATTTGTCGGCAGTAAGCTGGGGTTATTCCAAACTGAAGGAGCCCAATGATGAAAATATTGCAAATACTGCCGGCGCAACCCACCTCTGACGGCGATGGGGTCAATATCAGCCGGGTCGCCGATTTTCAGGCTCTGGCGTTGGATCCCTATCTGATGCTGGATGAGATCCGCTCCGACGATGAACGCGATTATCTCGGCGGTTTTCCGCCGCATCCCCACCGCGGTATGGAAACTTTTACTTATATCCGCAAGGGCGGCTTTGAGCACAGGGATCAACTGGGCAATGTCCGCGCCATCCGCGAAGGCAAGGTGCAGTGGATGAGTACCGGCCGCGGTGTGGTCCACTCCGAAATGCCGCTGGCCGATGCCAAAGAGGGGCTGCATGGCTTTCAGATCTGGCTCAATATGCCGGCCAAGGACAAGATGCGGCCGCCCAGGTATCAGGACAGCGCAGCCGATGAACACCAACAGCTTGAAACTGACGGCGCCAGCCTGAGACTGCTGGCCGGTGACTGGCGTTTCGCCGGTACTGAAGCCAGTGCTCCCTTGACCGGGTTGGCCGGCGATGCGGCGATTGCCGATTTGACGCTGGCGCCGGAAGCCCAAGCCGAGTTGGATCTCAGTCATCTGGGGCGACTGGCGCTCTATCTGCACAGTGGTGAATTGCAACTGCCGGATGGCAAACAACTGGCGGCCGGTAATATGTTGCTGCTCGACAGTCGTTATCCTCTCGAGCTGCAAGCCGGTTTCAAGGGCGCGGGCCTGCTCATTCTGGCCGGTAACCCCATTGGTGAGGCCGTGGTGCAGATGGGGCCTTTTGTGATGAATACCCAGGCGGAGATCCTGCAGGCCATTCGTGACTACCAAAACGGTGATTTTGGTGAGATCCCATCCGGTTCCGTTTAACTGACATAGGCAACAGACGGCTGCTTTGCTGTGGCCGCCTCTTGCTTTTTTCCGCCTAAACAGCACATCAGTGCTGACACAAATGTAAATTTTTAAGATTTTTTCGTTAAAAAGTCATTTGGAATACGGTGCGGTTAACCTGTGATAGGTTTTGCCCAACCCCACCTTTGATTGATTTTAAAGGTTAGCCTGGGCCTGATTGTTTGCTCCTTTCTCAAAAAGTTACCAAAAGTTAAACTTGTGGCGCTTTTTACAAAACATTCTTATTACCTTGGCTGAATTTTGGCTATCTTGTCGGGAAATATTTTGCCTGTAACAATTATGAGAATCATTCTCATTGGTCAGGTTTTATATGCAATACCCCGCACCTTCTGCCGTGGCTTTGGCTGTGGCAGCCGTACTCTTTTGCGCCGCATCCGGCGCCGAAACGCTAAATAAGCAAGCGCCCTCTTCGAATGAGTCGCCCGAAACCAGCGCGGTTGTGACAGTCAAAGACAGAGCCGATAACGGTTTGGATGGCAAAAGCACTCTGGATGAGCAGATGATCCGCCGTACCCCTTCGGCCGATGGCAACTTGAGCGACTTGGTCAAATCCAACCCTGCGGTTCGCCTGGAGGGGCTGGATGAAGGGTTTAGTGGCGGTGAAATCAAACCGTCGAAGATCTCCATCTATGGCGCCGAGTCTGAACAGACAGCGTTTCTTATTGATGGCATCAATATCAACAACGATCTGGATCCCAGCTCAGGCCTGTTTGACGGCAGTGTCGGGGTCTTGCCGGGGATGAGCTCTGAGCAGGCCTATTTTTTCGATGCCGCCATGCTGGCCGGGATCACCGTTTATGACAACAATGTGCCGGCCAGCCTGGGGGGCTTTACCGGTGGGGCCGTAGTGGCCGATACCCTGAGCTACAACGGCGTCAACGGCGGCCAGCTGCGGTACCGTACCAGCCGCAGCAGTTGGACCAGCCAGAAGGTCGATCCCAACATCAACGAGTTTTTACAGCAGGCCAGGCCCGAAGGGGGTAAGGCCATCTATCAACCCGATTTTGTTAAACACAGTTATTCGGGGCAGTGGCAGCAGGGGATTAACGACGAGCTGGGCATGGTGCTGGCCTTTGGTCAACGCCGCTCCAGCATTCGCCAGAGCAGGATCATGGATGCAGAAGGTACGGTTGACTCTCAGGATCAGAGCCGCAGATCGGACAACCTGTTGTTGAATCTGGCCTGGACGCCGGATCCCCTGACCCGAATCGACTGGGACTGGCGTTATTCGGCCTACAGTGAAGGCCTGTTTATGGGCGAGAACATAGACAATGATTTTGAAGACAGCCACTTGGCACTGGGTTCGACCCTGAGTCTGGAGCGGGAGTTCAGCCTGGGAAGTTTGTCCCTCAAGGCGGCCTACGACAGCTTTGAGGATGAGCGTCACTCCCAGAGTGATACTGTGCTGGTGATCAGTGATGCCGATACCGGGCTGGATTACCAGAAGGGGGGCTATGGCGACAGTCGTCTCAAGCAGCGAAATCTGCAACTGCTGGCCGATGTCAGCTTCAAACGCCTCTATTGGGGCGATGTCAGTCACAGCCTGGAAACCGGCTTGAGTTTCCAGCAGACCGACTATGATTTTTACCGCCCAAGGGAGGTCAATCAGGAGATCCGCTTGATAATGTCGGGCATGGAGATGCCGCTCGATGAACAAACCGTATTGGCCGGCAGCATAGACACCCGCCACCGCAACTCGGCGGCTTATCTGCAGGACACCATTAAATTCGGCTCCTGGCAATTCCGCCCCGGGTTGAGGCTTGAGCATGATGACTACCTGGATAATCTCAACCTGGCGCCGCGGCTGGCACTCAACTGGGATGTCGTCGAGGGCACCCGGGTGGATATCGGGCTTAACCGTTACTATGGCCGCTCTTTCGCTTCGATGAAGCTGGCGGATGAAATACTTAAACTCAGCCAGGATCACACCCGCAGATACGAAAGCATCAAGGATCTGAAAACCCCCTTCTCCGATGAGTTGACCCTGGCGCTGCACCAGAATCTGGGCAATTTAAGCCTGAGTGGTCGCTATACCCTGAGGGACTATCGCGATCGCCTGGTGACCCATAGAAGCCAGGTAGGCAGCGTCAAGGTGGACGACTATCGCAATGGCGAAGACTACAAGGTTCATGTCTACACCCTGCAACTGAATAACATAGCGCCGCTGACCTTAGGTGCCAGTCAATGGGAGTGGTCGCTGGCGGCCGATTGGCTGGAGACAGATCGCAACGATCTGGATAAGGCGATGAACCCGGATGAGGCGGTGATGCTCGATGGCGCCATGATGAGCCGTCGCCAGATGGAGCAGAAGGTCAACTCATCCCAGGAAGAGTGGATGGTGCGTCTTGGGTTGGATATGGAGTTACCGGCCTGGAATATCACCTGGGGCAACAAGCTTTATGTCAAGGCGCCGGTACGGGGATATGAGTCGGTAAACAGCCAGGCGGCGCTGGAGATGTACCGCAGCTATGACTTCGGCAGTCACACCCAGTGGGATAGCCGTATTCGCTGGGAGCCGCAGGCGCTGGGCGGTGAGGTCTATCTGCAGCTGGATATCAACAATGTGCTCAACCAGGTGCGCCAGTATAGCCTCAAGGCTAACCAGAACGGCGAATACGGCCTCTATACCCCAGGGCGTCAGTTCTGGCTGGAAGTGGGTTATCGCTTCTAAACCCTGAGTCGTAGTGATGGGCAGCTTCACCGGAAGCTGCTTTTGTTGAGTTCTGGAAATCCTGAGATGATTGTTAAAACACGATTCGGCTGCCTGATGATGGCGGCGATGGCTTGCCTGCTGGCGGCCTGTCAAACCAGCGATATGCTGCCTCTGAACAGTGATCCTGACTTGGTTCAGGGCCGGCTGGACAATGGCTTTCGCTATTATTTGGCCCCCAACGATGCCCCGGCCAAACGCGTGTATCTGCGTTTGGTGGTCAACGCCGGTTCCATGCATGAAGATGACGACCAAAGAGGCGTGGCCCATATGGTCGAGCATATGGCCTTTAACGGCAGCAAGCACTTTAAGGGCAACAGCGTCATCAGCGCGCTGGAGGATGCCGGGCTGAAGTTTGGCATAGATGTCAATGCCTTCACTGACTTTGAAAATACCGTCTATCTGCTCAATCTGCCGGATAACCGGCCGCAGACTCTGGAGCTGGCGCTTAGAATTATTGCCGACTGGGCGGCAGAGGTGAGCATTGCCCGCGACGATCTCGATGCCGAGCGTGGCATAGTGCTGGAGGAGTGGCGGGCAAGGCTTGGGCCTATGTTGCGTTTGGGGGACAAAAAGTCTGCCATCGAAATGGCCGGTTCCCGTTATGCGACGCGCGATCCCATCGGCGATCCCGAAACCATACGCCAGGTATCCGGTAAGCGGGTGGCCGACTTTTATCGCCGCTGGTATCGGCCGGATAATATGGCGCTGGTGGCGAGCGGTGATATAGATGTCGCCAAGTTCAAGGCCATGGTCGAGCAATATCTGGGAGCCATGCCCACGGCCACAACACCACTGGAAACCGTGGACTTTGGCATACCGCTGCAAGATGGCCTGAGGGCCGCCAAGGTGCATGAAGTCGGCGCCGAAGAGCCGGCGCTGGAACTGAGCTTTTTCTCGCCGCTTGAGCCGGATTATTCGCGGGCCGGTTATCGCCGCGAGCTGGCCGAGCAGATAGCCGGGCGTATGCTGAATCTGCGTCTGCAGCAGTGGGAGAAGCAACATCAAGACTGGCTGCTGTCGGGCGCTTTCTTCTCTTCGGCCATTGGCCGCGAGACCAGACAGAGCATTTTCACCTTGCAGCTCAAGAAGGGTGAGTACCATAGCGCCGTCAGTGCACTGTTTGATCTTCTGGCCACCCTCAAGCAGCATGGTTTCAGCGATAAGGCCGTGGCTTCCCAGCTGAAACGCCAACTGAAATTGGAACAGCGCCGCGCCGACAAGGCGGTTTACAGCATAGATATTGCCGGCGACCTGGTCACTACCGCTGCCAATCTCGACCCCTGGTTGAGCTATAAAGACAGAGCCCGGCTCAACCTGGAGCTGATTGGCTCGCTGACGACCGAGGATATCAATCAGGCGCTGGCGCGTTTAACGGCGCCAAGTTCCCGCTTATTGCTGCAGACTCTTGGGGCCGGGGAGATATCGGCACTGACGAGTGCTGAAGCCAATGCATTATGGCAGCAGAGTATGAGCAGGCAGCACAGCGACTTTGAAGCCGGGCAACAGACCGCTGAGATGCCCGAGTTCAAGGCCGAGGCCGGCAGCAGTCGCTTTATCGGTGAAGCCGCCGATGGACGCCTGAAGGAGTATCGACTCAGCAACGGGTTGCGTCTGGTATTCAGCCAATCTGATCTCAACCCAGGTGAAGTGCATTTCAAGGCCTTGACTGTCGGGGGGATGGGCAGTCTGGCGCCTTCGGAGGCGCAAAAGCTGCGTCTGGCGGTGAACCTGGCAGATGAGTTCGGCGCCGGCGAGGTGCCGCAGCAGGCGATCATCAACTATGACAGCGACTATCCTCTGGTGCTTTCCAGTTTGCTGGACGGCCAGACGCAAGGCTTTTCCGGCTGGGCCCACAGGGATGATCTGGCGGCGCTGCTGCAGCTGTTTCGCTTCAAGTTGCAACAGGTACAGTTTGCATCGAATGCCTTGAAGCACTGGCGCGAAGAGTATCAGGCGACCCGGGCACAATATGCCAATGACCCTGGGGAGCAGTTTGCCCGCACCATAGATGGCAAGCGCTATCCCGGAGTGCCGACGGTTTACAACCCGGCTCCCGAGTTGCTGACGACCCTGACCGAGGATGAGCTGCTGGCCGATTATCGCCGTCACATGCTGGGAAATACCGACTTTATTCTGTTCTTTGTCGGCGATATCGACGAGGCGCGCCTCATTCGCCTGGCCGAGCAGTATCTGGCCGGGATTGAGGTAAAAAGGGAGGCGCGCAAGCAATACCAAATTCGGCCGGCGACCCCAAAGGAGCGTCTGCAGATGCCTGTCTCCGGTGAGCCCAGAGCCGAAACAGAGGTCTATCTGACCTCCTATCCGCAGCCTTGGTCAGCAAAGCAAGCCTATCAGTTGTCGCTCATGGGGGAGCTTATTCAGGAGCAGCTGAGGCTCAAACTCAGAGAGGAGGCCAGCGGCGTTTATGGGGTAACCGCTTGGTTCTGGCAGGAGCCGGGGGAAGATTTCAGCTCGGGCCGTATCAGCTTCAGCAGCGATCCGGAGCGGGTCGATGAACTGATCCAGCAATTGCATCTGGTGCTCAAGCGGATGGCTGATGAGGGAGTATCGCCCCATTCGCTGGAAAATAAGCGCCGTCAGCGTCAGGACAGGCTGCAGCGGGAGCTTAAATCCAATCTCGGTTGGCTGGAGGCGGTCAGCCAAAGCTATATGACAGTGGGTGGGCCGCAGCAGATAGAACAAAACATTCGCTTCAATGAGGAGGTCACTGCCGCTGAGCTGAATAGCCTGCTTAAGCAGTTTATCCGGCAAAGCCAGGTCTTTGAGGCCGTGATGCTGCCGGCAAGCGAGTAAAACTCAGGCAAAAAAGCGCCACCCCCGGGGTGGCGCTTTTTTGAGAGTTGGAAAGTGGGTGAGTAAGAAGTGATAGAGCGTTGGCGAAAACTTAGATCTTGCCTCTTAGCTTGGCCAGCACATCTTTTTGTTTTAACTGGCTCATGGCCAAGTAGGCCACAGGCACCACAAACAGCGAGAAGAAGGTGCCCATCAACAAGCCACCCACCAATACCAGGCCTATGTTTATCCGTCCAAGAGAGCCGGGGCCAGAGGCTATGGCCAATGGGATGGCGCTGAGGATCATCGCCAGCGAGGTCATCAAAATAGGACGCAGCCTTGAGCGGGCGCTGGCCATGGCGGCATCGAGGGCACTTTTGCCGGCCTGGCGTTGCTTATTGGCGAACTCGACCAGCAAGATCCCGTGTTTGGTCACCAGGCCTACCAGAGTCAACAATCCTATCTGGGAATAGATATTCATACTCTGGCCAAAGAGGTTGAGAGTCAGCAAGGCTCCCACCAGACACAGGGGCACAGTGAGGAGAATGATCAAGGGATCGACAAAGCTCTCAAACTGCGCCGCCAGGATCAGATAGATAAACACCAAAGCCAGCAAAAACAGTGACTGAGTGCCTGCCTGGGAGTCCATCAGTTCTTTGATTATGCCGTTGTAGGCATAGCCCTGTGATGGAGCCAGCAGCGACGGCAGTTGCTCATCCAGCCAGAGTTTGATCTCTCCCGGGGAGTAACCCGGCATAAGATCGGCGCTGATTAGGGCGGCGTCGCGACCCATAAATGTCTTGATATTCGACTCAGCGGTTGCCTGCTTTATGGTGACAAATTGCGACAGCGGCAGCGCCTCACCCGATTCAGAGGTGACATACAGCTTACTGAGCACATTGAAGTCCCCCAGCATCTCCAGGTTAACCTGAACCTGGATAGGGTAGGTGAAGCCGTCGTCCGAGTGCAGATCGGCGGCTTTGACCGAGCCTAAAAAGGTCGACAGCGCATTGGTCACATCGCTGTAGCTGGCGCCGGAAAGGATCACCGCATTGCGATCTATGCTGAGATCGAAGCGTGGCAAGTCCCTGAGGGTCGAGTTGTTGATATTGGTCAGCCCGGGATAGTCCTCCAGCAGTTTAACCACCTTCTCGGCGGTGTGGGCCAAGGCATCTTTGTCTCTGTCCAGCGTCATCAACTGCAGTTGCAGATTGGTGGGGATATTCAAGCCGTCGGCGGAGCGAACACTGAACGACATGTTGTAGGCCGACACCTGCTGTTTGGCTTTGGCTATCAGTTGATCTATCACTTCGGCGGCGGTGTCACTGCGTTCTCCCCAAGGTTTCAGCAGCACATGGTTGACCGGGCCGCCTTCGATATAAGCCAGATTGGCGGCTACATTGGGGTTGTCATCCATAACGCTGTTGAGCTCGGCGTTGTGATTCAGGTGATATTGGCGGCCAACGCCGGTGGGGCCCTTGGCGCTGGCGTCAATAAAGCCACTGTCTTCTGTGGGCAGCAGTACCTTGGGCATGTACCAATAGAGTACGCCACCCGAAACGACCAGCAACAAGGCAATTGCGGCCAACAGACGCTTACGGTTGAACCAGAGCTCCAGTTCCTGGCTGTAGCGCTCAATTAAACGCTCCAGTCCCTGCTCGACCCGCTGAAACCAGGCCGGGTGTTTGTGGCTTTGCTGAATCAGGTAGGCACTCATCATAGGCGAGAGGGTCAAGGCCACCACCCCTGAGATGATCACCGCCGCCGCCAGAGTGAAGGAAAACTGGCGGAACAGATCGGCCGTCAGTCCGGACATCAAACCTATCGGCAGATAAACGGCAGCCAGTGTCAGTGTCATGGCTATGATGGGAAAGATGATCTCCTGACTGCCCTTGATTGCAGCATTAAAAGGCGTTTCGCCTTTTTCTATATGGCGGTAGCAGTTTTCCACCACCACTATGGCGTCGTCCACCACCAGACCTATGGCGAGGATGATTGCCAATATGGTCAGTACATTGATACTGAACCCCAGCCAGGCCATAACGGCAAATACCCCTATGACACAGACGGGAATGGTGATAATCGGAATCGAAGCGGCTCTGAGTGAGCCGAGAAACAGCACCACAATCAGGGATACCAGCACTATGGCTTCCAGTAAGGTAGAGAAACCCTCTTCGATAGAGGCTTGAATAAAGTCGGCTTGGTTATAGACCAACTGCATCTTGAGACCGGCCGGCAACTGGTGTTGCATCCTGTCGATTTCGGCACGTATGGTTTGTGCCACTGTCACAGGGTTGGCGTTGGCCAGCGGCAGTATTTGCAGCGACATCGCCTGATGTCCGCCAATGCTCAAAAGGCTGGGCCGCAGGCTCTCCTCGCCCATCACGACATTGGCGATATCCTTCACCCGGATTATTTTGCCGTTATCGACCCGGATTACCAGATCGCGAATATCTTCTATGTTTTCAACCTGGCTGAGCGGGTTGATGGAGAAGTCGCGGGACTTGCCCACTATGGTGCCCGAGGTAAAAGTGGCGTTATAGGTGCTCAGGGTGGCCACCACATCGGCGGCCTTGATATTGAGCGCCTTCATCTGATCCGGGTTCAGCCAAACCCTGGCGGCGCGCTGTGAGCCGCCATAGGGGCCCCATACAGCGCCCACACCGGACAGATGTTTGAATTGAGGTACAAGCTGCTGGCTGATGTAATCATACATCTGCTGCTTGGTCATACCGCCCTCGTTGACAAAGCTGATGATATTGCTGGCGGAATGGGTCGCCGACACGTCATCTGTCACTCTGGGCTTGTCTATCATGCTTTGGGGAAAGTCGTTGATGGCTTCAACGCTGGAGCGCAGCTTGTTCATCAAATTGGTGTATTCGATGTCATCTATCTCTTTGCTGAAGTTGATGGACAGAGTGCAGCTGCCTTCCTGACAGTCGGTGGTCATGGTATCGACCTTATCCAGCCCGGAGGCGGCGTCGATAAGCTTATCGGCGACATTCTCGGACATGAATTCGGCGCTGGCGCCATTGATGGATGCGCTGACCGAAGCCGAGTGAGTGTTGTAGTCAGGGAAGTATTGAATCGGCAGTTTGCCGAAAGACACCAGGCCGATCAGCACTATCATTATGCTAATCACCGAGGCGAAAATTGGGTGGCGAATACAGATTTCCGGCAGGCGCATCAGAGTTGGTCCTCTTCGGTGGCCAATAAGGCATTGGTCAGGACTCTGACTTCACCTCCCTCTTGCAGGTTCTGCATGCCTGTTCGCACCACAGTATCTGAGTTTTGCAGCCCCGACTTGATGATGACATAACCGTCATTGGTGTTGCGCCCAAGTGACACAGGGCGCTTGCTGACTTTGTCGCCTTGCAGTACCCAGACAAAGCGTTCTTCATTATTGGCAATGACGGAATTTTGTGGCACCAACAAGTGCTTGATCCCCTTGCTGAATATCTGTTTGACGTTGGCAAACATTCCGGGAGCCAAGGCATGATCCGGGTTCTTCAGTTGCGCATGAACCTCCACCCTGCCCGAACTCTCATCGACAGCCGGCGCTACATAGCTGACCAGCCCTTTGAACTCGCGTCCCTTGTAGGCCTCCACTGTGAGATGCACCTCCTGACCTCGCTGCGCCTTGCCGAACTCGACTTGGCTGATGGCAAAATGCACTTCAACCGGATCCAAGCGGTACAGGGTTACCAGAGGTGTTTCTGCGGTTATTTGGGCACCGATAGAGGGGGTAAAGGAAGTTAATTGGCCATCGAAGGGGGCGATGAGGCTGTAATCGGCGAGGGTGGCCTGTTTCTGTTTGAAATCGGCGGCGGCCAGTTGCACATTTTCTTCCAGCTCATCCACATCTTGTTTTGACAGTGAATCCGGCTCTTTGGCTAGCAGGCCTCTGACTCGCTCCAGTTTGGTTTTCGCCAGAGCCAGCGTGCTGCGGGCCTTGTCGACATCGGCTTGCGCCTTGACACTGTCGAGCTCGGCAATCAAGTCACCCTGTTTGACCATGTCTCCGTTTTTGAAGTGGATCGCCGTGAGTTTGGCGCTGGCGTTGAAACTGAGGGCCACAGAGTCGATAGCCCGAATTTTACCGACTTCGTTGGCGACATCTCTAAAGGATGCCTGTTTCACCGCTTCTACGGTTACCGGAGGGGGTTGAACTTCCTGTGCCGAGAGTGATAGGGAAATTGGCAGACAAAAGATCAGTAACCAAAGACTGGAGCCTGAAAGTGTTTTCATAAACGCCCTGTATCATGGATTAAGCGGTAAGCAATTCAGTTTACCTTAATCAGGATCCAGGGCATTCCGACAATTTAAGGCATTGGTGATCTATCTTTGTGATTTTTGATCCCAATAGAGATTTTCAGGCACTAATTTGCCTGAATGTAGCACCCAGGACGCGCAGCTGTGGCAGCCTTGCAACCTGAGTGTTAAATCAGCTTTGCAATATCTTGAGTGGCAGTCCCAGCATGTCATCACCGCTGCCGGCCAGATGCCAGATAACGGCCACCAGGGCCGCCACTGTCAGTAGATACCAGACAATGGAAAACACTTGCCCATACCTGTCCAGCGGCAGCAGATGACTGTGATGACGCTGTTTCCACTCAAACAGAATCTCGGCGCTGCCTATCAACAACAGGAACCCCAGCAGTGCCAGCCCCAGACTGTAGCTGATAAATACCCCTATGGCAGCACCCAGAATACAGGCGATAAGGCCGATGGCGCTGTTCATCGAAAAGCTGATGCTCTTGAGAATATGTCCGCCATCGAGCGGCAAAATAGGTAGCAGGTTGAACAGGTTGAGCAAGGCGTTAAAGGCCGCCAGACCGGCAAAGAAGGGATTGCCTGTGATCCAGTAGGCCACTAAGGCTGCCAGGGACATCAATAGGCCAAAGGTTGGCCCCATGATGGAGATCACCACGTCTTGCCAGCGGGTGTTGATCTTCTCATCGGACAAGGCCAGGCCGCCCATGAAGGGGATGAGGTAGATACCCTTGGTCTTCATGCCAAAATATTTCATCGCCCGGATATGGCCGTACTCGTGAAACACCAGGCAGGCTATCAGAGCCAGGGCAAACTGCAGGGAAAACAGCCAGGAGTAGGCGGCAATACTGGCTCCTGCCAGGACTACCTTGATCACCTTGGCGCTCTTGAGCAGTTTGAAGCCCAGAGACACCAGCCCCACCAGACTCAGTTTCTGCTGTTTTACCGGCGCTATGTCCGGTGTTTGCCGCTCAATATCTTTGCTATTGCGGCTGCCTTCAATCGTGACTTGCTCATCGATGAGCAAGCGATAGCTCAGCTCAAAGGGTTGCCAGTTGAGCTGGGTTTCCAGGCGTACCTTGATGCTGCTGCCATCGGCGCGACTGAGGCTGAACTCATGGCTGCCAATGCCTTGGTCATCGGCGCTGGCGGCTTGTTGTGAGACTAATTGGTTATCCCAAAAAAGTTGCTGCCAACCCGCCATGGAACCTTCCAGCCTCAGAGGTTTCCCTAAGCAATCTATTTTCAGAAGTTGCAAATCTATGACTCCGGTGAGAGAAAACGCGCCGATTATACCCATGGGCACCGGGCTTTGTCAGGGAAGGTGCGAACATGTCCGTGGGGACTTTGCATCGGCTTACAGGTTTGGATACAAGGCGCAGTTCGCAGTATATGGCCCAAGTCCTTTGCCAGAACGCCTTAGAGACTGTCGAGATAACGCACCATCTCCAGTCCTTGGGGAAAAGTGATAAAGGCTAACTTGGCGACGCAGCAACTGCCGATCGCGGCGGCGTGCTTTTGCACCAACAGCTTGAGATCTGTGAGTTCGAGCTGTGCATGGCTCGGGCCTATTTGTGGCAATGAGGCCAGTACAGGTTCGTCACAGCGAATGGCCGGAAGTATGGGATAACATAAGCCGCCGGAATCTATCAGTTGATCGCCCTGGCAACTCAGGTGTTGATTCAGGCAGATATATTCCAGCCAGTCTCTTTCATTCTCGAGATACACCAGTTCGTCCGAATCTGCCGGTTTCAGAATGGCTGGCCAGGCTGGCTGTGTCATAGGGGCTCCAGGAATAAGCTGTCCCCAACACCATATCACAACGGCCTGGCGTTGCGATTAATTATCCCGCGTAGAACCGAGGCCCGGTTTAATATCAGCCGCGACTGCTGTAGTCGAAATGGACTTCTCCGTTTTGGTTTTGAACCACACAGGGGCCATGTTCCCTCTGGGTGCGCTGTTGCGCCGGGCCTATGTGAATTTCCACATTGGAGTAGATATGCTTCAGGGCTTCGACAAAGTAATGGCGATAGTAGCCTTCGGTTTCCGCCTTCAGCAGCTCGAGTTCGGTTTCTTCCCGCACTCGCTCATCATCGACACGGTGTTTCTCTTCCAGCATCATTTTGACCTGCTCGACCATGGCCGGATCTGCCTGCCATTCGCTCTTGGGTGGCAGTTTTCTCAGTCTGGCTTCCATATCCAAACCGGCTACCACCAAAACCCGGACACTTTCTTCCAGATCTTTGAGGTTTTGGCGGTACTCCCCCAAACGCATGGCGCAGAAGAGATCTGTCTTGGTATCTGCTGTAGCGCCTATGGCGACGGCCTTGATGCCTTTTTCCGCCTTGGCAATTCCTCCCACCAGATCTCCGCGGCGGCCGTTGGCGTCGCTGACTGTGAGTTTACTGTCGGTACGGCTATTGCTGTGCAGCAGCTGCTTGGTCACCAGGATATCGCCTTGGCATTGGAGATCGGAATATTGCACAAACTGGGCCGATATCTGCCCCTTGGCTCTGATTTGGGTCGACAACTCATTCGCGCGGATCTGCCTGCCTATGATGCCCTTGCTGACGGTTACATCTCCTTCGGCCATCAAGGATGCCGAGTCGACAAAACCCATGACAGTGATATCGCCACTGCTCTTGACCTGCATCCCCTCGTGGACATCACCACTAATAAGGATACTGCCCTTGAAGTCGACATTGCCGTAGCCCACGTCTACATCTTTTATCTGCAATACATCATCTACCTGCATGCCGTTGCGGATTTCCACCGGCTGACCGGCAACCGTGGCGATAAGTTTATTGCTGTCTTTGGCGCTGAACTCTGTACCTTTGCCGGCTACCATCTCCAGATCTTTCCCCGGCTTGGCCGGCAATACTTCGCCGAAAACATTGTATCCTGGGGTGCCCTGAGTGGCGGGGATCCTTTCCATCAAGAGATCGCCGGCATTAACCATGATGACTGCGCCCAGGTTACGCATGTCCACTGTGCCATCCTCCCGCTCCTGTGGGTGCAGCAGACGCTCACGGGCCAGGGGCACTTTGCGATCCAATCTGGCATGGTTGCCGTTCACCGCCGCCTTGCCACAGGCAATAGTGCCTTCTATGGTTTCGCCCGGTTTACTCTGCTTCAGGCGTTTGAGCATGGTTTCTATCTTGATTTTCGACAGTCCCATGCAGATCTTCTCTTCTTTCAGGCGGCGAAGAATGTCCGGCAAGGTGATCTCTTTACCGCCCCAGGCGGCAGTGAGGGTCATACCGGCTTGCATCTTATCTTTACTGGGCTGGAGTGATATCTGGCCGTCACGGCGCTCGGCTATCTGAAAGAACTGCTCGAACTGACCGTCTTCTTCGGCGTAAAGCTTATTGACGTCCTTGACGGCTTTGGCGATTTGACTGTCCAGCGGACAGAGATTGGCGAAGTCTGGTAGGGCCAACAGATGACGTATGGCTTCCTCGGTCACGGGGCCATGGGTTTTGGGGATGAGCCTCAGCTCGGCAAATTGCTTATTGCTGCTGAGTTCAACGAGATCCGGCGCCAGCATATTAAAGTTATCCAGGTTAGTTATACCCTTCCTTTTCGAAGTTTAAACATCGAGTACCAAGCTGTTTGTTGACGCCATAACTATGCTATGGCGAGACAACAGGCGCGTATCGACTGAATCAACTCCTGTACGGAATGGTACTATTATTATTTTCCCGACTGCTGTTGAGTATAGCAACATAAGCTCGCCAAAACGAAGCCTGTTGTTAACATATTATTAGCAGTTGCTCAAAAGATAATAGCCCTGAATACTTATAAAAATCTTTGATCTCTTAGCGAAAAGTTACCAAAATTGCCCGGCGTTACTTTTTGTTACTGATATTCCGGTAAAGCTTGTATTTGTTGTTTTCGGCAATCACGTTCACGTTACCGAAATGGGCCGCGATTGTGTTGCTGTAGGGCAGGTGACGATTGGCCACTATCTGCCATACTCCTCTGTCCCTTAGCCTGTTGGCGCTGTCGGCGATAAAGCTTTCGGCAATCTGGGTGGTGGCTGCCAAGCCATCGTGAAACGGCGGGTTGGAGATGATGGCGTCGAACTCGCCCTGAGTGGCGCTCAATCCATCGGATGGATAGACTTTGGCGCTCAGGCCGTTGGCCTTCAGTGTCAGCTCACAGGACAGCAGTGCCATGGCGTTGATGTCGACACAATCCAGATTAAGCTCCGGCTGGACCTTGAGCAGGGCGGCGGCAATCACTCCGGCGCCGCAGCCAAAGTCCAGTACCCGTCCCTCGAGCTTGGGCAGATGAGACAGCAACAGCTCAGTGCCCAGATCTAGGCGTTTTTCACTGAATACCCCGGCCATATTGCAGATTTGTATGTCCCCTTGGGGAGTGGGCAAGCTGTAATGGCTGACAAAGGCTTCAATATCCAGCGCAGTTGGGCTGGCGATGGCCTCGGCGGCAAACAGCAGGCAGTGACGGGCGTTGTCCAGTTTGGCCGCATTGCTGAACCAGCGGCTTTGCTGTTTGGAAAACGACTTTATCCCGCCTTTGTTTTCCCCTATGACCAGTAGTTGACCTCCCGGTTGCAGGTGCAGCGCCGCGAGTTCCAGCAGATAAGCGAGCAGCGGCTTGGCCTTGGGGTAGTAGACCACAACCGTCTCGAACCTGTCAGTATGGGGCAACTGGTGGCCAAAGTAACAATGGAGCTCGGCCTTGGCTTGCGACTTAAGCTGTTGGAAGTGATTGAAATCCAGCGCCAGGGCATCGACTCTGGGGCACAGGTTCAAAAGCTCTCTGGCGCAGCTGTCGCTCTCATGGTTGAGCAGCAGCAGGCTTTGGCCTTCAAATAGCGCACTGTTGCGCAGCAGTAATTGCGATGGCGGTGTCAGCAACATTGGGGACTTCCAAGGATAAAATCTGCCGCGCATTATAGCCAATCAGTGGCGGCAGCGGGCAAGAGTTATGGCCGGCAAACATAAAAAAAGCGGCCAAGGCCGCTTTTTGCAAGGTTAAGCATTACTGAGCAGCCCTTTGCCCCTTGGGCAGTAAGCTTATCAGTTTGGAGGCGATATCCGTGTTGTCCTGGTTGCCGATAAACAGCTCAGCACCCGGGCCTGTGGCAAACACCTGCACATCTGTACCCGTATGGCCGCCGGTGGTCCAGCCTGTGTTGGAGCGGCGATCCACTTCCTGTTTGATAGCGCTGGCCAGCGTCTCTTTGCCTTGCATTCTGGCCTTGGTCAATTGTTCAAGCAACGCGGGTTCCAGCTCAAAACCCAGGCCTTGAGCCAGCGGCGCTTGCCAGTCTTCTGCGGTCAACGCAGCGGCGGCAAGGGTATCAATACTGGCAGACAGCCCCTTGAGCACCTCTGGGTTCCAGGCATATTTGCCCTTGCTGCCGATGGAGAGACCACCGGTATTGTGATCTGCGGTGGCCACCATCAGGGTATTGGGGTTTTGGCGCACGAACTGTTCGACCACTTCCATGGTATGGGCAAATTCATCCATCTCCGCCATGGCGGCGGCGATGTCGTTGTTGTGACCAGCCCAGTCGATCAGGCTGCCTTCAACCAGCAACACAAAGCCGTTGGGGTTTTGTGACAAGAGCTCCAGTGCCTTGCCTGTCATGGTGCTGAGGCGATGGCCATCCTTGTCGTCCAGCACCCAAGGCAGTTGCACTTCTGCAAACAGGCCCATTACCTTGGGCTGTTTGATGCTTTCAAGCGCGCTGAACTCCTGCAAAATTTGATAGCCCTTGGCATCAAACTTGGCCAGCAGCTCCTGATCGAAGTATTTCTGGCCGCCCCCCAGCATCACATCGGCATCCGTTTCCAGATACTTGTTGGCCAGCTCGACATAGTTTTTGCGACTTTCGCTGTGAGACAGAAAGGCCGCCGGTGTGGCGTGATTTATCTGGGAAGTGACCGCCACTCCCGTGCTCATGCCCCGCTGCTTGGCCTTTTCCATTATGGTCGGGATCGGCTGCTTCTGGGTGTCGACCGAGATGGCGCCGTTATAGCTTTTTACTCCGGTTGCCAGCGCAGTTGCCGCAGCGGCGGAGTCGGTGACATAGCCGCTGACTCTGGCGGGGTAGGTACTGGCCATACCGACCAACAGGCGATCGAATACCGTCTGTTCTATCTCTTCGGTATCCGGGTTGTCATTGAAATACCGGTAGGCGCTGGTATAAGCCGGCCCCATGCCATCACCGACCATGATCACGATATTTTGGGGTCTGGAAGGGGCGGGATTGGGCAACTGATTGGCATCGACTGCCAGTGGCAGCAGCAATGACAGTCCCAGCAATGCGCCCGTGAGTTGGCTCAGTTTCATCAGAGTCTCATCCTTGTTGTTTTTGTTGCAGTCTTTGCTCAATGGCATTCATCAGCATGCCGGTGATATTGACATCGAAAGCCGCTTCAATCTCTTTGATGCAAGTTGGGCTGGTGACATTGATTTCGGTGAGCTTATCCCCAATCACATCCAGACCGACGAAGATCAGGCCGCGCTTTTTAAGCTCAGGGCCCAGGGCTCTGGCAATGGCCCAGTCACTTTCAGACAGAGGCTGGGCAACACCGCTGCCACCGGCCGCCAGGTTACCGCGGGTTTCACCCTTCTTGGGGATACGCGCCAAACAGTAGGGTACAGGCTCGCCGTCGATGACCAGAATACGCTTGTCACCCTTGGTGATCTCGGGAATAAACACCTGCGCCATGGCATAGTTTTGGCCGTAATCTGTCAGGGTTTCTATAATAACCCCCAGGTTGGGGTCGTCCTGCTTGACCCTGAATATGGATGTGCCGCCCATGCCGTCCAATGGCTTGAGGATCACATCGCCATGTTGGGCATGGAAAGCGCGTAACCGCTGCGGATCGCGGCTGACGAGTGTCGTGGGGGTAAACTGGCTGAACCAGGCGGTAAACAGCTTTTCATTGGCATCACGCAGGCTCTGTGGCTTATTGACTATTAATACCCCGGCCTCTTCGGCGCGCTCCAGCATGTAAGTGGCGTAGATATATTCGGTATCGAACGGTGGGTCCTTACGCATCAGAATCACATCCAGCTCCTTGAGCGGCGTGTCGGTCGCTTCACCCAACTGGTACCAATCAGTGGGATCTTCCTGAACCTTGAGCGGCCGCATCTTGGCCCAGGCTTCACCCTGCAGCAGTGCCAGATCCTGCATCTCCATATAGAAGAGCTCATAGCCGCGGGACTGCGCCGCCAACAACATGGCGAAGCTGGAGTCTTTCTTGATGTTGATATCCTTGATGGGGTCCATCACTATGCCGAGCTTGATCATGATGCCTTTCCTTTATTCGTTGCGCCCACAGGGCAGAAAATGGTTAGCCCAGATCGCCGAATCTGAGCTGCAATGCGGTAATGGCGGTTAGCGCCGCGGTTTCTGTGCGCAGTACTCTGGGGCCGAGCAGAACTTCGGTAAATGCCTGGGTTTCTGTCATGGCAATTTCCTGCTCCGACAGGCCGCCTTCCGGACCTATCAAGAGCCGCACCTTGTTGTTTGGCAGCTCAAGGCCATTGATGCCGTGAGCGGCTCTGGGATGCAGATTGAGTTTCAGTGCCGTCGTGGGCTCGGCGCACCAGGCTGCCAGCTCCATTACCGGTCTCACTTCAGGGACCCGGCTACGGCCGGATTGCTCACAGGCGCTGATAACAATTTTTTGCCACTGCTGCAGTTTCTTTTCCAACCTGTCGCCGCTGAGTTTAACGCCGCAACGCTCTGAAAACAGTGGCGTGATGGTGTTAACCCCCAACTCTACCGATTTTTGTAAGGTGAAGTCCATGCGATCGCCGCGGGAGATCACTTGCCCAAGGTGCAGATCCAGGGGGGACTCAGAGGGATTGTCCATGGCAGACAGCACGTGTACATCCACGGCTTTCTTTCCGGCGCTGACGATAGTGGCCGGATAGTCTTTGCCGTCACCATTGAACAGGCTTATCTGCTCGCCGCTGCTCATGCGCAGCACTCGGCCGACATGGGCGCTGGCGTCATCATCCAATGACAGAACTTGGCCTGGGGTTATCGGGCCTGTGTGATAAATTCTCGGCACTCTCATGCTCTGTATTCCTTAGGCTTATTCTGCGCTGCCGCTGAGGCCGCTTTGGTTGCAGGCTTTCTGCACCAATGGGTTGTGATTGCCCTGAGAGGCGGCTATTACCTGATCTCGCCGGCACTCAATAGTATCAACTGGATAGCTTTTGTCCCACGCCTTGAACAACTTTAATTGGCTGGAGGCTATCTTGAGCCCATAGGTCTGCTGCATATAAAGGTAGGTACGGGCGATGCGTCCTCTTGCCTGCGCTGGCGGTTCTGCCTTACGGCCCTTGAAGTCGACTGTCATCTGACACTGGCCATATTGGCTTGGCTTGGCGTTCCACTGACTGAACCTGAAGTTGGATCTGTCGCCATTGACCTCTCCCACGGCCGGCACCAGATTGTGCAGGTCGGCCTCCATGCGCTTAAAGGTCTTATCTTTGCTGCTGCAGTTCTTACGGCCGCCGTTTTGCCAGCACTGCAACTGATGGCCAAACTCCCAGGCAGGTACTATATGCTCCCATTCGATGCGGTTGGCACGGGTCTCTTGTTTGCGAATCTGATAACCGCAACTTGCCAAATCCGGCTGCCATTTCTTGCCTTCCATTTTGATGGCACAGCCACAGTAGAAACTGACTGCCGGCAGCGTTTGACTGTAAATCACCTTGGCGCGTTTCTTGGCTTCGGAAAAACTGCTTGGATGGCTGGGCGATGCCAGCACAGAAGAGGCCGCCAAAAGCAGCGGCAGGGCCACGAGTGGCCGCAGGTGCAATGAAATCACGCTATTCCCTAAAATCATAACTTCGGGTGCCGACAGCCGATACCTCAGGTGCCAGACTTGGAATTGTTGCAGCAGATAGTAAAAGAAGCCGCCAGGCTTGGCAACTTGGCTCAGGATGGCTGAGGGCTAAGCAGTTGGCCGCAGCGGCGGCATTGATATTTAGCCTGGCCCCGCACGACCTTGTTATGACGGCGAATGCTCAGCTCTACTACACCGCAGCCACATTGATAGGGCAGGGTTCTGGGTTTGACCGAGCTGATATCCATCGAGTGAGTGGTACGCGGCGCCAGGCCATAAATCCGCCGCATCAGGCTTTGCCACTCCTTGCCATGAGGTCGGGTCTTGCCATGCAGTTGGAAACAGAGCAGGTGGCAAATCTCGTGTGGAACCACCTCATGGGTGAAGGTGTGCAGGTTTTGCTCCAGTAGCACCGGATTGAAGCGCAAGCGGTTCTCGGTTGGATGAGCGGTACCGGCGCTGCGGCCTCGCAGGGCAAAGCTGACCGAAGGGCGCTTTAGCGCTCGGCCCAGGGCGGCCTCCGCCTTGAGATAGCAAAGCTCTATTGCATTGAGCACGGCCTGCTGCGCCTCACTAGCGGCAACTTCAGGCTGTGGCTCAGGTGCTTGATTGTATTCAGAGGTGCCGGCGTTTTTAAGGGATCTGAACAACTGACTCAGCATGAGAAACTCAAATTGGCATGAATTGGTGGCAAATAAGCAGAGGCGCAACTGCGCCTCTGTTGAATCAGGGATTATAAACTTTTGGCCGCCGCTGTCAGCATGGCTTTGACCTGCTCGACTATCGCTTCTTCGGTAGCGGGCTCGAAACCGGCAATTCTCGGGGTATGAATATGCCCGGTGGGAATGCGGCTGCCGAGTTGGTTTTGCAGCAGGATAGCCCGGTAAGAGATCTCATTGGACAGGTAACCGCCGCCAGACCCCTCCACCGAAGTGCTGTTTTGCAATTCGCTCAGGCTGCTTGCCTGAAACTCGCCACGGGAAAGGGTGCTGACAGTATGGTTGTCGTTGGTTTTCCAGCGGCCGTTTACGCTCTGCATGGCTGCTACCGGCAGGGAGAACTCGACAAACTCAGGGCCATTGAGGGTGTCGTTTTCCAGCTTGGGTGGCAGAGGTCGCTGTTTACTGGCGCCGGTAAAAACATTGCGGTTGTCCGGGGCTTCGGCGCTGCGGTTGCGGCCCGGAAAGCGTTCCAGATCGAAGTCGCTGCGCCCCATACTGACAGTGACCACCATGTCGACACTCTTGTCGCGATAAACCGGGGTCAACAGCGACTCTATGATGCCCTCATCAAAGTCAGCGAAACGTACCGGGATCATCACTGTCTCTATCTGTGCCTGGCGGCCGTTAACCGAGAAGCGGTAACCATCCAATGCCAGGGCGACCAGACCTGAAGGGTTGCTCTGCTCTATATTGCGATCGAGAAAGAAGGGGTCGAATCCGGTTAGCAGTATCTTGATGCTGGCATCATCCTTAAAGTCGATATCGCTGAAACCTCGGGATGACTTTTCCACCGCCTTGGTCAGTATTTCTCTTTGCCAGGAGGCGATATTGAACTTGGGCGACTGTTTGCCCAGCTCTGCTCGCATCTGCAACCGGCTCCAGTAAAGGGAGCGGTCGTCGCTGTGACCTGACTGCACATCTCTGACCGCCTGTTGCCACAGGCGTTGCCCCTGGTGCGCCACCATCTGGGTAACCTTGAGCTCATCGGTATGTTGGCGGTATTTCGTTACCAGATCATCTGTCAATGCCTGATAGCGCTGGACGACTTGAGGCATTTTTTCGTTGGCGGCAGGCAGGCGATCCTCTTCGACACCGGCCTGAGCCGACAGAGAAACCAGAGTACCCGACAGCAGGGCTATGGCCAGGCTGGGCTTAAACATGGCAGTTCCTTTCGCTTATAGAGTTGTAAAGTTAGGGAAGGTGCGAATAAGTCCTCGTGGCGTTCTCTTTTGTAGAGAGTGGCTTGCACAGTCATTGGCTCTCTGCGTTATCCGACCTACCTCAAGTATGCAACACTCGCCAGCAACTGGAAAGCTATCTGTTACCTTGCCAGATTGTTGCCACAATTGAGCAGGGCTTTGCCAGACCATTATTCACCCCAGGGCTGTATGCTTGTTGCTTTGACCGCCGGGAATAATAGGGGAATGAGATGAATAAAGGTTTGCACAGAAAGCGCCTGAGTAAGCGTTTGCTGCTGCCCATGTTGCTGTGTTTATTGGCTCAACAAACGCAGGCTGTGGCAGCTGAGCAGACCAAGGTCAGTGACGTCGGCTCTGAGGTCACGGCCGAGGGTTGGCAAGAGGTACGCCGCTGGGACAAGCTGTTCGAATCCGCAGGTGTTAAAGGCAGTTTACTGCTTTGGGATCAAAAGCGTTCTTTGGGGCTCTCCAACAATCTAAGTCGCGCCGCCGAAGGCTTTATTCCGGCTTCCACCTTCAAGATCCCCTCCAGCCTTATTGCGTTGGAAACCGGGGCGGTGCGCGATGAAACCAGTCGTTTTAGCTGGGACGGAAAGGTTCGTGAAATTGCCGCCTGGAACAGGGACCAGAGTTTTCGCACCGCAATGAAGTACTCTGTGGTGCCTGTGTATCAGCAGTTGGCCAGGGAGATAGGCCCCAAAGTGATGGCAGCTATGGTGCGGCAGCTGGATTATGGCAATCAGGATATCGGTGGCCAAGCGGACAGCTTCTGGCTCGACGGCCAACTGAGAATTACAGCATTTCAACAAGTGGATTTTCTAAGGCAACTGCATGACAACAAGTTGCCTGTGTCCGAGCGCAGCCAGCGAATTGTCAAACAGATGATGCTGACCGAAGCGAGTACTGACTATATTATTCGCGCCAAGACAGGCTATGGTGTGCGGCGCACGCCGGCCATAGGTTGGTGGGTCGGTTGGTTGGAGTTGGACGACAACACTGTCTATTTCGCCGTTAACCTGGATCTGGCCTCGGCCAGCCAGTTACCGTTGCGCCAACAACTGGTGAAACAGGTGCTCAAGCAGGAACAGCTGCTGCCTTGAGTCTGGCTGGCACGGAATAGAGAGCCAAGACATAAGTCAGAGAAGGCCAACTTGTGTGCTGTGTTATCTGACTTGGACAGGCCCCGGCATGCCTTCAGTCAGATGCCTTGAACGCCAATTGCTGTGCAAGCCACTCTTTACATCACGAGAGTGCCACGAGGACTTATTCGCGCCTTCCTTCACCTGCAAAGATGGGCTACATCATCAAAGATTGCAGCGACTCCTGACTGTTGAAGCGCTTGGTAAAGAAGTCCAGAAACACACTGATATTGGTCGCCAGTTGTCGACGGGAGGAATAGACGCCATAGACCTTGAAGGGTTCTATGGGCCACTCCTGCAGCAGCGGCACCAGGGCGCCGCTGGCCAGCTCGTTCTTGCATACCGAATGGGACAACATGGCGATGCCAAAGTCATCCAGTGCCAGTTGCTTGACCATGATGGCACTGTTCACTCGAGTGCGGCGCCTGAAGCTGGCCATGGTTTTGCGGCTCCCCTTGCCCAGCGGCCAGATGGGGGCCGAGCGTGAGGTACCCAGCAAGATACCATCGTGACGGGCCAGATCTCTCGGGGTTGCCGGCGTTCCTTTGGACTTGAGATAGCCGGGGCCAGCCACCAGAATCGGCTGACGTTCAAACAGGAGCCTGGCGACGAGATCCGAAGGCTGCAGCGGGCCATACTTGATGGCGATATCATAGCCTTCGCCCACCAAGCCCACATCGGCATCGGTAAACTGAACATCCAGTTCGACCCCGGGATAAAGCCGCATAAAGCCGCTGCAGAGATTGGCTATTAACTCTTGGCTGAATGAAACCGGGATTGCAATCCGCAATGAACCGGAAACATCGTTATGGGTATTCTCGATTGTGGCCTTTGCCGCTTCCACTTCGTTGCAGATGCTGTCACAGTGTTGATAAAAGAGCGCGCCCACCTGAGTGAGGCTTATTGAGCGGGTATTTCGTTGCAGCAGACGGACCCCAAGCTGTTGTTCCAGTTGGGCGATTTTTCGGCTAATGGTAGACTTTGGCAGGCCAGTTTCACGGGCCGCCTGAGAGAAGCCTTCTGCTCTGACCACTGCTGCAAATAGGAGCATCCCATTCAAATCTGGCATGTTTTTATTACTGTCTCAAAAATGGAACATAGCGTCTAAGGCAGTTTAATGGCATTTGACGGGATAACAAAGGTATATTTATTGGCTAAAAAATTTCAGAGGCTTAGCAGAGGATCGATAGATGACCAGCAAGAAGCAGCCCGCAAACACGACTCAAGCCCAGACTCCGGATCCCCTGTTTCTGCAGGCGGAGCATTTGGCTAAGGATTTTTCGCTGTTCCCAGAGCACAGCAAACAGAGCCTTTCTGAAGAGATAAAGGGTCTGTTGGATGACGATGCCATCCAGAGTAACTTAAAGTCATTGGCGCAGTTGGATGTGGATGGCTATGTTGCCAAAGTTATCCAGCCTACCCAGGACAAGAACCGCCCGGGTGCCAAGCGAATCATTGCCGATCTGAAAGGCAAGATGATCGCCGAGAGCCACAACGGCCCATTCTACAGCGCCGAAATAGAGCTGAACTTTGGTGGTCGTAACCGCCGCATCGGCTTTATCGCCCAGGAGCGCACCACGGCCAACGGTGCCTGGATGCCGGAGCACCACCTGCAGGCCTGTGAGGCGATTCGCCATTTTGCCGAATTGTCCATGCCTATCGTTTACCTGATTGATACCCCCGGAGCCGATGCCGGTGAGGTGGCCAACAGCCACAACCAGGCGCATTCTATTTCCAAGGCGATTGCCGAGAGTGCCAACGTCGATGTGCCGACTCTGGGTATAGTGATTGGCGCCGGCTACTCGGGTGGTGCTATCCCACTGGCGGCGGCCAATATACTGTTGTCGCTGCGTGATGGTATTTTCAACACCATTCAGCCTCAGGGCCTGCAGAGCATCGCCCGCAAGTACAACCTTTCATGGCAGGAGTGTGCCAAGTCTGTGGGTGTGTCCCCGGAAGAGCTCTATACCTCAGGTTGTATCGACGGCATTGTGGATTTCTCTCCTTATGATCGCGACGAGCGTCAGCACAACCTGCGCCGCGCCATCATCAGCGCCATCGAAGCCATTGAACGTGCCGCAGTGCAGTTTGTAAAAGAATCCGATGACCTGCGTGAACACTATGATCGCAGCCTCAAGCGTTTCCTCGAGCCTTCCAAGAGCCTCAAGGCGTTGGAATCCAACGCGGAAATGTCTGTTGCCATCAGCCCGACCATGCACCTTAACCTGTTCGGCAGCGCCTACCGTTATCTGCGTTATTTGACCCTGCGTAGCCGTATTCACTCCATCTCCATGGATCAGTATGGTCGCTTGTCCAAGGTGAGTGTGCCGGAAGGGGATCTGTTGGCCCGGATCCAGAAGGAGCAGGAGAAGGTGTTCCAGGCTTGGCTGTCCAGCCCGGATAAGCTGGTTTACGACGAAGAACTCAACAAGCTGTGGAGTAACTTCATCTCCAAGCGTGATGATGTTTCCACCGAGCGTAACATGCTGACCCGTCTGATCCTGGGTGAGCCGAAAGAGAACTACAAGAAGGCCCGTAAGGCGCTGCTGTTCAACATTGGTTGGTCTTTGTATCACCGTTGGAAGAGTAATGCCGCCAACAACTTCAAGGGGCTTATCCACTATCTGGAAACTCTGCCGGCAGAAGTGACTCAGGCGCCTTGGCCTGAACTGAACCAGCTGACAGTACTGGATGTAGTGGTCAATGAAGAGCTGCGTGAAGACTTCATTTGGCAGTGTTACAACATCCTGATCTTTAACGCGCTGTACGACAATGTCGTGGGTAACCTGGCCTCTATCGCCAAGGAAGCCATGATGGCCAAGAGCCTGTCGCGTCAGTCTGTTGATGGCCTGCTGCACAAGTCTATCGACCGGGCGATTTCCACACAGGATACCGCCAACGACAAGAGCAAGTTCTACAAGTGGCTGAAGTACTTCATGTCACAGTCCAACCGTGCCGAACTGCTGACCAAGACAGAGCAGTGGAAGAGCGTGGGTTTCCCACAGCTGAACGATTCGCTGTTCGTTATCCTGACTTACTTCTTCGAGCGTCTGCTGCCGGAATACTTCGACAGCGAAGAGGATAAGGGCAAGTACACAGGTGCCATTAACCCGGTGCGTATCGGTCGTCGTAAGGACTTCTGGAACCGTTTGACCATGGGTTACCAGGATCTGCTGATTCAGAAGGTGCTGCGTGACGAGAAGAAAGCCGGCAATATGACCTGGGAAAATATCATCGCCAAGTTCTTCAAGAACTTCGATGAGATCAATGGCGATAAGATGTCGGCCAACCTGCTCAACTTCCCGGGCTTCCGTCTCTCTATTGAAGATGCACTCGACAAGGGCATTCGCCCCTGTGGTTTGATCACGGGTCTGGCGGACTTTGAACATGGCGGCAAGGCGCTGCGTGTCGGGGTTGCTGTATCCAACACCGCCTTCCAGGCCGGTGCCTTCGATATGGCCAGTGCCGAGAAGTTCTCTGCGCTGCTTATTGAGTGTGCCAAGCGCAGGCTGCCGGTGATCTGCTTTATCAGCTCCGGCGGTATGCAGACCAAAGAAGGGGCTGCTGCGCTGTTCTCCATGGCCGTGGTGAACGACCGTATTACCCGTTTCGTGCGTGACAACGAATTGCCTGTGCTGATGTTCGGTTTCGGTGACTGTACCGGTGGAGCCCAGGCATCCTTCGTGACTCACCCTCTGGTGCAGACTTATTATCTGTCCGGTACCAATATGCCGTTTGCCGGTCAGATGGTGGTACCAGCTTACCTGCCATCCACTTCGACTCTGTCCAACTACCTGTCCAAGGTGCCCGGAGCGATGAATGGCCTGGTCAACAACCCATTCAGCACTCAGCTCGATGAACAGCTCAAGAGCATAGATCCTCTGATGCCTATGCCTAACGCCGAGATAAGTGATGTGTTGACCAATGCACTGTCGACTCTGGTGGTTGAAGTTGAAGAGGTCAGTGAGGAGATAGTTCAGGACGATCCTCGTGCCCTGATGAAGCCTATCGATAAGGTGCTGGTACACGCCCGAGGCTGTACTGCGGTGAAACTGATCCGCAAGGCCCACGACAATGGCATTAATGTGGTACTGGTGGCGTCCGATCCTGATATGACTTCGGTTCCTGCTGACATGCTCAAGGAAAACGACAAGCTGGTTTGTCTCGGCGGTAACACTTCAGACGAGTCCTACCTGAACGCTTATTCAGTGTTGAAAGTGGCCGAGTATGAGCAGGTAGACGCGTTGCACCCAGGTATCGGCTTCCTGTCGGAAAGCCCACAGTTCGCCGCCCTGTGTGTGAACAACGGCGTGAACTTTGTTGGTCCAAGTGTGCACTCGATGACAACCATGGGTAACAAGTCCAACGCCATCAAGACCTCTCAGGCGCAGAATGTGCCCGTGGTACCAGGCTCTCACGGTATTTTGACCAACGCCGAGCAAGCGGTTAACGTGGCCAACGAAATCGGCTACCCAGTGCTGCTCAAAGCGGTACAAGGTGGTGGCGGTAAGGGTATCCAAGTGGTTAAGCGCCCCGAGGATATGATTGGCCTGTTCCAGAAAACCTCCACAGAAGCGGCTGCCGCCTTTGGTAATGGTGACCTGTACCTGGAAAAATATGTGACTTCACTGCGTCATATCGAAGTTCAGCTGCTGCGTGACAAGTTCGGCAACACCAAGGTACTGGGTCTGCGTGACTGCTCGGTGCAGCGTAACAACCAGAAGGTGATTGAAGAGTCCGGTTCCACCATGCTGCCTGAAGAACTCAAGCAGAGAGTGATGGAATACACCCGTGCTCTGGGTGATGCCACCGACTATATGGGCGCAGGTACCGTTGAGTTCATCTATAACCTGGATGCCAACGAAGTCTACTTCATGGAGATGAATACCCGTCTGCAGGTAGAGCACCCGGTAACCGAAGCGACTTCAGGTATTGATATCGTCAGCGCGCAATTCGATGTGGCAGCCGGTCGCTCCATTGAAGATCTGCAGCCGCAGGAAATCGGCTATGCGATGGAAGTGCGGGTGACAGCCGAGAAGGCTGCTCTGGACAGCCAGGGCATACTGCAGTTGGTGCCAAACCCGGGTCTTATCACTGAGTGCGTGATGCCAGAGCGCGATGATGTGGAAATCATCTCTATCGCGGCCGATGGCAAAGAAGTGTCGCCATACTACGACAGCCTGATTGCCCAGATCATCATCCGCGGTGAAAGCCGGGACGATGTGATTGCCAAGATGTATGACTATCTGGATCAGGTGGTCATCAAGGGTATCGCCACCAACATCCCGCTGCTGAAGCGGATCCTGGCCGACGAGACCTTCCGTGAAGGCGTGTATGACACCAACTATCTGCCGCGCCTGATGGCCGAGCTGGATATCCCAGCCCTGATCGCCGAAATGGAAGCCGCCGCCGAAACTCAAGGTGTGGATACCGAATCGCTGCGTGTGGGTGAGTCCAACGAGCTCAAGGTGTTGGCTCAGGGCGCGGGTATCTTCTATACCTCTCCGGCACCGGGCGAAGCCGACTTCGTCAAGGAAGGCGACATAGTGACTGTCGATCAAACGCTGGCACTGACCGAAGCGATGAAGATGTTCTCTCAGGTGACACTGGCAGGCTTCAACCGCAAGGGCGCCGAGCTGTATCCAGAGGATAAGAAATACCGCATTGAGCGGATCCTCAACAGCAATGGCCAACAGGTCTCTCAAGGCGATCTGCTGTTTGTGGTCTCCCCTGTGGAAGACTGAGGCTGCTGATTGTAGGTAACCCGAAAAGGCCCGCCATGAGCGCAACGTAGTTCACTTAAGCGGAGCTGCCTTGTGATTCACAGGATATCGGGTCTTTGATATTTTTACCGCCCTAGGCCGATTTGGCTTAGGGCGTTTGTCTATAAAAAGGATGGACAAGTCTCCTCGCAGACTGTTTAGACGCTTCGGCGTATTACCTGGTGACACCGTTTTGCTCATGACTTTGAGCTGACTTGCGATGAACTGACAAGCGTACTTAAAGCTGATTTCATTGGGCATTCGACCATGCTCTACTGCCGCCTGACTCGCTTCTCGTCTCACCAAGTTATAACCAAAGTCGGCAAAGCAGTTTTGAATAGACATAAAAAATCGGAAACCTACAAACAGGTTTCCGATTGTCTCTCATCAGAAGGATCGGTCAACCGATCCTTATCTGATCGACGTTGCGCCATGAGCGGGTCTTTTGTTTCTTAACGGTTGGATTCAATTTCAGCCGGCGCAGCATATGACCAGAAGCTGATGTTTTTGAACTAATATTGAATGTATCCTGAATCGCCGGAGCATACAGATTGCTGAGATATTTGCGGCCCATATTGTTTGGCAGCCTTTTACTGGCAACGGCCGCAGTCAATGCTGTCACGATTCCCTATTGTGTCGACCCCGACTGGATGCCCTATGAAGGCATAGACCAAGGCAAGCATGTGGGGATCTCTTCCGGCTTTCTTGAACTTATCGATCAGCAGACAGATTGGCTGTTTCAACTGGTGCCCACCGAAAGCTGGCAACAGACATTAGCCTACTTGAAGCAGCAACGCTGTGTATTCACCCCCATGCTCAACTACACTTCCAGGCGCGCTGAGTTCTTATATTTCAGCGATATCTATAGCCGTTCTCCCAATGTGTTGGTTTCCCGCCACGAGCAACCCTTTCTGCAAAGTATGGAACAGGTCGGTGATAGAAGCTTGGCGATCCCCAGAGGCTACCGCTTGCTGGATTATGTGCGCCAGAACTATCCCAAAATCCGCATTATTCTGGCCGAGACAGAGCAGCAGGGATTGGAGATGGTCTCCAGCGGTGAGGCGGATCTATTTATCGGCTCTATGTATTCCATCAATGCCCGCATTCAGCAGAGTGGGTTGTTCAATCTCAAAATCGCTGGTTGGGCCGGGCCAGAGGATCAGTTCCGGATGGCGGTAACAGAGAATGCCAAATGGATGTTACCCGAGCTCAATCATTTACTGGCGCAGATTTCCGATGAACACAGGGCCAGGCTGTACCGGCAGTGGAGCAATATGGCGGTGCTGGAACAGACAGATTACCGAATGTTCTGGCAGTTGTTGGCGGTGGCAACATTGATCTTCGGTGCCTTGCTGGCACGTAACCGCTGGATCAGTAAATACAACCGCGAGTTGACAGCCAAGAATCAACAACTGGAACAATTGCGCAATCAGTTGCTGGAAACCAACAGAGAACTGGAGTTCATTTCGACCCACGACCCTTTGACCAAGTTATATAACCGTCACTATTTCCACCGACACTTCGCCGCCGAACACCGCAGTAACTCGGCGCAAGGGCACACGTCGCTGATAGTAATAGACATAGATTTTTTTAAAGAGATCAATGATCGTCATGGCCACAGTGTGGGAGATTCGATTCTCCGCGAACTGGCGGCTCTGCTCAAAGATGGTGCCCGTGAACAGGATCTGGTGGCACGCTGGGGGGGGGAGGAGTTTATGATCATCTGCCCGGATACCGACTGTGTGCAGGCGGGGCGTTTATGTGAGCGTCTGGCACTGGCGATGAAGGTTTATCCCTTTTCAGCCGGTGTTAGCCTGAGTTGCAGTTTTGGACTGACAGAACTTAAAGCCGGTGAATCGATCTGGAGTGCATTTGATCGGGCAGATTTGGCCTTGTACCGGGCCAAGTCGGAAGGTCGCAATAGGATCTGCTGCGATCCCGAATCCGATCGAGCCGATAAAATCAGCTCAAATTCGTCAGCTTAGCGCTGTAGCGGCGCTTTTATACAATCAATTTCTGCATTAATCGCTCGAATATAGAAAATATTGAATTTCAAGATGTTGAATTTAATGAATTTTATTTTTGTTGCCCGTCTGTGATGACAAACTGGTGAAAATTGAAACTGCTGATTGCAGCCTATAGGGGTTTCGGTGTTATAATACGCGCCTTATTTATGGGGTTCCGTCTGTCGCAGCTTTGAAGTGGCATACTCCGTCTCCTATTAACTAATCATTTGAAGTTGAATCATGACTGACTTATCAAAATACAGAAACATTGGTATTTTTGCTCACGTTGACGCGGGTAAAACCACTACCACAGAACGTATCCTGAAACTGACCGGCAAAATCCACAAGATGGGTGACAGCCATGACGGTACCACCACTACTGACTTCATGGAGCAGGAAGCTGAGCGCGGTATTACCATTCAGTCTGCTGCGGTAAGTTGCTTCTGGAAAGATCACCGCTTCAACATCATCGATACCCCCGGACACGTTGACTTCACCGTTGAAGTATATCGTTCTCTGAAAGTTCTGGACGGCGGTGTTGGTGTATTCTGTGGTTCCGGCGGTGTTGAGCCTCAGTCCGAAACCAACTGGCGCTATGCTAACGAATCTGAAGTTGCCCGTATCATCTTCGTAAACAAGCTGGACCGTATGGGTGCCGACTTCCTGCGTGTTGTTGGTCAAATCAAGCGCGTTCTGGCTGCGACACCACTGGTTATGACTCTGCCTATCGGTATCGAAGACGAGTTCAAGGGTGTTGTTGACGTACTGAACCGCAAAGCCTATGTATGGGATGAGTCTGGTCTGCCAGAAAACTACTCTGTAGAAGAAGTTCCAGAAGACATGGTTGATCTGGTTGAAGAATACCGTGAGCAACTGATCGAGACTGCCGTTGAGCAGGACGACGACCTGATGGAAGCCTACATGGAAGGTGAAGAGCCTTCTATCGAAGACCTGAAGCGTTGTATCCGTAAAGGTACCATCAACCTGTCATTCTTCCCCACATACTGTGGTTCTGCTTACCGTAACAAGGGTATGCAGCTGGTTCTGGATGCAGTTGTTGACTACCTGCCATCTCCAACAGAAGTTGAGCCTCAGCCTCTGACTGACCCAGAAACTGGTGAAGAAACCGGTGAAGTAGCTACTGTATCTGCCGATGAGCCACTGCGCGCACTGGCGTTCAAGATCATGGATGACCGTTTCGGCGCCCTGACCTTTATCCGTATCTACTCTGGTAAGCTGAAGAAAGGTGACACTATCCTGAACTCTGCTACCGGTAAGACCGAGCGTATTGGCCGTATGGTTGAGATGCACGCTAACGATCGTAAAGAGATCGATTCTGCTCAAGCCGGTGACATCATCGCTGTTGTAGGTATGAAGAACGTTCAGACTGGTCACACTCTGTGTGATCCTAAGCACGAATGTACTCTGGAGCCTATGATCTTCCCTGAGCCAGTGATCTCTATCGCTGTAACTCCTAAGGACAAAGGCGCTTCTGAGAAGCTGGGTGTTGCTCTGGGTAAGATGGTTGCAGAAGATCCATCATTCCAGGTTGAAACCGACCAAGAAACTGGTGAAACCATCCTTAAGGGTATGGGTGAATTGCACCTGGACATCAAAGTAGACATCCTGAAGCGTACTCACGGTGTTGAACTGACTGTTGGTGCTCCACAGGTAGCTTACCGTGAAACCATCACTCAAGCCGTTGAAGACAGCTACACTCACAAGAAGCAGTCTGGTGGTTCTGGCCAGTTCGGTAAGATCGACTACCGCATCCGTCCAGGCGAAGCTGGTAGTGGCTTCAAGTTCACCTCCAGCGTTGTTGGTGGTAACGTACCTCGTGAATTCTGGCCAGCAGTTGAAAGCGGCTTCGAAGACATGATGAACGAAGGTCCTCTGGCTGGCTTCCCAGTACTGGACGTTGAAGTTGAACTGTTCGACGGTGGTTACCACGCAGTTGACTCCTCAGCAATCGCGTTTGAAATCGCTGCCAAGGGTGCATTCCGTCAGTCTATGCCTAAGGCCAAGCCTCAGCTGCTGGAGCCTGTGATGAAGGTTGACGTGTTCACTCCAGACGATCACGTTGGTGACGTTATCGGTGACCTGAACCGTCGTCGCGGTATGATCAAGGATCAGGAAGCTGGTTTGACTGGCGTACGTGTTAAGGCTGACGTGCCACTGGCAGAAATGTTCGGTTACATCGGTCACCTGCGTACCATGACTTCTGGTCGTGGTCAGTTCTCTATGGAGTTCTCTCACTATGCTCCATGTCCTGCCAACGTGGCTGAGACTGTTATCGCAGAAACCAAGGCTCGTAACGCAGCCAAGAAATAAGGATTAATTATCCTGATAAAAACCCGCCTTGATGGCGGGTTTTTTTATGGGCGAATATCTAGTGCCGCGAAGCCAGCAGAATCAAACTTGCATTCAGCTCGGCGGATGCCGATGAATATCAATGGGCAATCGTATGGCAACTGTTTCCGAAAGTGGCATATGTGGCAAAGGAGCTACCTAAGATAAAGGAGATAAAGGAGCTGGGATTGGCAGAGAATTGCCGTGAGGAAGCCACTGCGAATATCAGTAGCTGGGGGAACCGAAATAGGTGAGCAGATAAACAAAAGCCAGCTCGATAAGCTGGCTTTGTGCAGGGCCGATAACGCGTGTTTATCAGTCTTCCAGGTTACCGCAGAAACGGTAGCCCTCGCCGTGGATGGTGGCGATGATTTCCGGTGTATCAGGCACACTTTCGAAGTGCTTACGAATACGACGGATAGTCACGTCAACAGTACGGTCGTGTGGCTTGAGCTCACGGCCGGTCATTTTCATCAGCAGCTCAGCGCGGCTGAGAATCTTGCCTGGGTTTTCCACAAAGTGCAGCATAGCGCGGAATTCGCTACGTGGCAGCTTGTAAGATTCACCCTGTGGGCTCACCAGAGAACGGCTGTTGATTTCCAGGCTCCAACCATTGAAACGATAGTATTCAACGGCAGCCTTTTCTTCAATTTCAGCGCCAGAGCTGTTGACTCGAGTCAGCAGGTTACGGGCACGAATGGTCAGTTCACGAGGGTTGAACGGCTTGGTGATGTAATCATCGGCACCGATCTCCAATCCAAGGATCTTGTCCACTTCGTTGTCACGGCCAGTAAGGAAGATGAGACCGATATTGTTGATTTCGCGCAATTCCCGCGCCAACAGCAAACCATTCTTACCTGGCAGGTTGATATCCATAACCACCAGGTTCACCTTGTTTTCCTGCAAGGCTTTGTGCATCTCTGCGCCATCATTGGCTTCGGTTACCACATAACCTTCTGCCTCGAAAATACTTCTCAGCGTGTTACGGGTAACGGCTTCATCTTCAACGATCAGAATGTGCGGGTTTTGCATGTTATTTACCTAATTAAATCAGTTTATCTAACCATGAGCGCGGGTGACGCTCCGCTATACTCTCTAAAACGCCAACATTCACAGGGTTCACGTAAGTGCTGTTCAAAACTGAAATGAAACGGCAACACACTTCATGATTAGCAAAAAGTATGCTCTCCACCCGGAGAGGCGCGAACTGTACTGTCTAGGATTCCCAGTGGCGGGATTTAGTTCCTGAAAGACATGGAAAATCCAGAAAATGTCATCTTAAAACCAGATTACATTTGGTACAGAGTCGTTATCGATAGAGACTTATGCTGTAGCGTAATGGCGCTAGCCGGGTCACACACTTAACTCTAAGCCTCTGTCGATACAATCCATTGTACTAGGATTGGGCATTTGTTAACAAATGAAATGTTAACAAATTAATGTTTAACTATGATCCACATCACAAGTTTTTGCGTTACCTATTGAAAGATAAGCATTTTGTATTTTTTCTTACTGTGAGCTTGCTCACGGGGCTAGGGGAATGCAAAAGCCTTTGCTAGAATAAATCCGGTTCATTAGAGACAGATACTACAATGGATGCTGCATTTGAAAGTCTCTGGCAGTACTACCAGAGCGCATGCTTTTTATTGACTCAGTCGTTTTCTTCCGCTGTTCCTTTCGCTATTGTCACCGCCCATAATCCCCTTGGGCAAAAACTCACTTCTTGCCAAAACCGCCTTCTCGATCGGCAGCTACAACACGATATTGATAAGCTGGGCATTCCTTACCGGGCGATCATAGGCGCTGCCGATGATCTCAGTCATATGGAAAAAAGCTGGGCTCTGTTTCTGGATAAGGCCTCGGCAATCGAACTGGCATCAAAGTATCGCCAAAATGCCCTTTACTACGTTGATAGTGGGCTCTTGACCTTGGTGCCTTGCCTGAAAGGGGAGCGAGAGGTGGCGCTTGGACAGTTTGCTGCCAGGGCGCGCCTGGTCAGCGAGTTACCCGAGCTCAGTGACGGATGAGTTGAGGAAATTTCATCCTGCGCAAATTAGCATTGACTTCATAAGGACTTTATTGCTAATTTTTTCATCCCTTTCGCGAGAAAGGAACAGAAGAGGTGCGTTAACTAGGTAGTGAGTCAGAGGAGGGCAATTCTCCAATGACGGCTCATGAGGGAGATTAACGCCGAGGTCGGGATGCGTATTGGCTACGCTTCCGGTCGGTTGGTCAGGCTGAATCCTGGCGACTGTCACCTGGTTTTGGTGGAGAGCTTCTGGTGACGATCGCTGTTTCCCTGCTATGGGGTGCGTTATCTCTGCACCAGGCTCTTCGAACGTTATCTGTTCGGAGCTTAACTCATGAAATCTATTCTCGTTATCGACCTTTCCCTGTTACCTGCCTGTGGGGGAATGCGCTGATGTCTCTTGTTGTTGCCAAGTTTGGTGGTACCTCAGTTGCCGATTATCCGGCGATGAATCGCTGTGCCGATATAGTGCTTGGAAACCCGGCCTCCCGTCTGGTTGTGGTCAGTGCATCCAGTGGCGTAACCAATCTGTTGGTGGAGCTGTCTCAGGCAGACATGGGGGATGAGCGCCGTCTCAAGCTATTGAAAGAGATCGCCACCATTCAATACGCAATTCTGGATAAACTTGGCAGACCGGCAGATGTTGCCGCGGCGCTGGATGCTTTGCTCAGCCGCATGGCAACGCTCAGTGCCAAGTTATTGCAAGCGCCGAGTCATGCTATGGTCGATGAGATCCTATCTTTGGGCGAACAGTGTTCTTCAGCGCTGTTTGCCGCGGTATTGAGAGAACGTGGTGCCAAGGCCAGCGCCTTTGATGTGCGCCAGGTGATGCGTACCGATAGCCATTTCGGTAAGGCCGAGCCACAAATCGCCGAGTTGAAGCGACTGGCGACAGAGAAATTGCAACCTTTGCTTGAGCAGCAACTGCTGGTGACCCAGGGCTTTATCGGCGCCGATGCCGATGGCCGAACCACTACGCTTGGGCGTGGTGGCAGCGATTATTCTGCGGCCCTTTTGGCTGAGGCGCTGGAAGCCGATGCGGTCGAGATCTGGACCGATGTAGAAGGGATTTACACCACGGATCCCCGACTGGCTCCCAACGCCAGGCCTATCGCAGAAATCAGTTTTAATGAGGCGGCAGAGATGGCTACTTTCGGTGCCAAGGTGTTGCACCCTGCCACCATCTTGCCGGCGGTGCGTCAACAGATCCAGGTGTTTGTCGGCTCCAGTCGGGCACCGGAAAAAGGTGGCACCTGGATCCGTCACCAAGTGGAAGATGAGCCGGTATTCAGGGCCGTTGCCGTGAGACGAGATCAGACCCTACTTAACTTGCACAGTTTGCAGATGTTGCATGCCCAGGGCTTTTTGGCAGAGACCTTTGCCGTGTTGGCGCGGCACAAGATCAGTGTCGATCTCATTACCACCTCAGAGGTGAATGTGTCGCTGACGCTGGACAAAACGGGCTCAGATTCGGCCGGCAAGGGGCTTCTGACCGAAGCCCTGCTGCAGGAATTGTCGCAAAACTGCCGTGTGCGGGTGGAAGATAAGCTGGCTCTGGTGGCCATCATAGGCAACAAGATAGCCACTACTGCCGGGGTCTGTCGCCGGGTATTTGAAGTGCTTGAACCCCATAACGTCCGAATGATCTGTCAGGGCGCCAGTCCGCACAATCTTTGTGTCTTGGTGTCTGAAGCCGAAGCCGGTGATGTTGTTGCCGCTTTGCATCGTAACCTGTTTGAAGGGGCTCAGGATGCAGCTTGAACATCTGCCGGTTGGGGAGCTGGCCGCCGGCCAGCCCTTGACCATACCTGTTTATCGCTTCAAAGGTACCAGCGATGCGGCGCCCAGCGTCTATATTCAGGCCAATGTGCATGGCGCCGAGGTGCAGGGCAATGCGGTGATTTTGCAGTTGCTGCAGTACTTCAAGGCTCATCCGCCGTTGGGGGATATCACCCTGGTGCCTCTGGCCAACCCCTTGGGGATTAACCAGAAAAGCGGTGAGTTTACCTTGGGCCGTTTCGATCCCATCACAGGTATCAACTGGAACCGAGCCTATCTGGATCAGGCTGTCCACCTGGATGACTGGTATCTGCTGCACGGTGAGCTGCCGGAGCCAGCACTGTTTGACGCTTTTCGTCGTCTTCTTATTGCCAACTGTGAGCAGGCATTGGCCAATCCCTGGGGAGTGACGACCGGGCAGAGATTGGCGCTCAATCTGCAGAAACTGGCGCACGGTGCTGACATAGTGCTGGATCTGCACACCGGCCCCAAGTCCTGTAAACATCTCTATTGCCCCGAGTATGAGCTGTCTGCTGCCGGCTACTTTCATATTCCCTATACCCTGGTGATGCCTAAAGGTTTTGGCGGCGCGATGGATGAAGCGGCCTTCAATCCCTGGTGGCAGCTCAGCGACTATGCCAATAGCCGGGGCAGAGAGCTGAAAGTCGCAGTGTCGGCCTTTACTTTGGAGCTTGGCAGCCAGGAGCGTATCGATCTTGCTGATGCCAGCCGGGATGCGGAAGGCATATTAAGTTATCTGAGCTATAGAGAGGTGATAGCCCAGAGCATACAGCCCGAGGTGATGTCGCGTTTTGCTTGTATGCTGAAAGACTATCGAAAGTTTCACGCACCTATGGCAGGTATGGTGGAGTATCTGGCCGAGCCGGGAGTACCTTTGGCTGCGGGCGCGCCTCTGGTCAATATGCTCAGGCTCGACCGAGTCGATGCCGGCACTGAAGTCACCAGGCTCTCACTCAATGAGGATGTGATCCCCGTGCTGCATTTTGCCTCGGCGTCTGTGCATCAAGGTACTGAGCTCTACAAGGTGATGACCAACTACTTCACTCTTTCTGGTTAAGTCAAAGCCGGATATGAAATCCTTTTTAGCGTCTACCATTCTGTAACTGGCTGATAATTTGTAATATTTTGTGTCTTTTGTTTCTTGTTTGTATCAATTGGTGTTACAAGAATTAATCCCTTTGTATTAAGGGAGTGTTTTTGAGCATGGAAACATAAAACAACAATAAGCAGTCTTATAGGGAGTAGACAAGTGAAGAGTCAAGTTGCAATAGCCGTTTCAGCAGCGCTGTTATCTATGGCATTCCATTCAGAAGCCGCGCCAGTTAGCGTATCAGATCCATTTATTTCGTCGGATCTGCTTAGTGCGTCCAGCGGCCTCAAAGGACAACAGCAAGGGGTGGGGCAACATAAGTTTGTCAAAGAGCCTGGACTTGCAGAGGGTAAATACACTTATATAGTGCGCCTTAAAGATCCCTCTGTGGCGAATTATGCCGGTGGTATTGTCGGGCTTGAAGCCACCAGTCCACAACGAAGCCAAGGGCTGGCGCCCCAAAAGGCTCCCAAGCTGAATACCGCCAGTGTGGCGGTGAAGTCCTACGTGAAGTATTTGAATGCCAAACAACAGAACTTTTTAATGAGTGCCGCGGCCCAAGGGGTTCAGTTGCAGGCCAAGGCCAGATATCACTATGCCTTTAATGGCCTGGCTGTCACCATGGATCAGCAGCAGGCTGAAGCCCTGTCCAAGTTACCCGAAGTGGCGTTCATTGAGCGGGAAAGCCTCTATTCAATGGATACCGACAGTAGCCAGAGCATGATAGGTTCTCCCAAAGTGTGGGACGGCAGTGCAACAGGGACCCGGGCTATGGGTGAAGGGGTCATAGTCGGGGTGATCGATTCGGGGATCAACAGTGATCATCCATCCTTTGCCGACATTGGGGGAGATGGTTACGACCATACTAACCCCTGGGGGCAGGGGGTCTACGTCGGTGACTGTGCGGCAGCGTTTTCTGACATGTGCAACGACAAGTTAATCGGGGTCAGAAGTTATCCTGAGATTACCGACAGTTATGATGATGAAGAGGTCTTTGGCCCAACACCTCCTGCCAAGAATGGTGAGGATTATGGGGGCCATGGTTCTCATACTGCCAGTACTGCTGCGGGCAATATCCTTAAGAATGTTCCCTATGTTGCCGGTGAAGTCGGTGAGGCTCAGGGGGATGGCATTGAGACCGGGCTCGAATTTACACAGATCTCCGGGGTCGCCCCCCATGCCAACATTGTTGCCTATCAGATCTGCCGTCCGGGCAACAATGGCGATAGATATTCAGGTTGTCCCACATCGGCGATTCTCAAAGCGTTGGATGATGCCATTGCCGACGGTGTGGATGTGATCAACTATTCCATCAGCGGCGGTGGTTTCCCTTGGTCAAGCGCGACAGAGATGAGCTTCCTGGCTGCCCGTAATGCCGGCATCTTCTCTGCCGTATCGGCCGGAAATACCTCTGCTTCGGTTAGCCAAGTTCCCTTTTCTTCACCCAAAAATGCGCCTTGGTATACCTCAGTCGCGGCATCTACCCACAACCGGGAAGTGCGTTCCATTCTGGAGTTCAACGGTGACCAACTGGACTACACTCAGGGAACCGGGCCGGTAATGACTACAGATATCAGTGCACCTTTGGTGTATGCCGGTGACTTGGCAGCTGATAATTTCGAAGGTTGTAACGCCTTTGCCGCCGATGCGTTCAAGGAACAGTTGGCGCTGATTAAGCGCGGCGGTTGTAACTTTGCCGATAAGGTCAATAATGCCAAAGATGCGGGGGCAGTAGGGGTTATCGTCTTTAACAAAGACGGTGAAGGCAACGTCAGAACCAAGATGTCCGGACTGGGCAACACCAGTATCCCTTCTGTTTTCATCGGTAATATTGATGGCTTGGCTGTTGTGGATGCGCTGGCGGCCACGCCAGGGCTGGTGGCCAAAATCAATGCCACTCCATCGGCCGTTGAGCGTCAGGCAGATGTGTTGGGCGACTTCTCTCTACTCGGGCCAAATCGTTACTTCGATGTGATTGCGCCTTCGATTTCAGCACCGGGTGTGGACATCTATGCCGCTTATGCCGATGAGCAGTATGGCCATGAAGTAACAGGGACAGATCCTGCCGATTATACCTTGATGTCCGGTACTTCCATGTCCAGCCCTCATGTGGCGGGCGCCGGGGCGCTGCTGAAGTCGGCTCATCCTGAGTGGACACCGGATAATATCCGTTCAGCCTTGATGCTGACGGCAACTACGGCCAGTGCTATGACCAAGGCCGATGGCAAGACTACCGCGGATCCGTTTGATGTGGGTGCCGGCCGGATCCGGGTCGATTTGGCCGCCAAGACAGGGCTCATCATGGATGAGTTGGCGGACAATTATGAGTTTGCCAATCCAGAACTCGGTGGTGATCCCAGACGTTTGAATCTTCCCAGCATGTCCACTAGCCAATGTGTTAACAGTTGCAGTTGGACTCGAAAAGTCACGGCGACCAAAGACGGCGTATGGAGCGCTGCCGGGGTGGCGACGACTGAAGGGCTGAAAATAACGGTTTCGCCTGAAAACTTCACTCTGACCAAGGGGCAGTCACAGGTGGTGACTGTCACTGCCGATATCACAGGGGTGAGCTCCAGTGATTGGGCGTTTGGTAACCTGCTGTTGACCTCGAGCAACCACCCTGATGCGGCTATGCCGGTGGCGGTCAAGGCTTCCCGTGACAACCTGCCGGACAGCTTTACCATCCGGGCAGGACGAGATGCCGATGAGCTGACTTTCAGCCAGCTCAAATCGCTGGATATGACGGGACTGGATGCAGAGGTATCTGCCTTGGCACTGGCCGACAGCTTTGAAGGCGTGCTGAAGCAAGATTCGGATGTTGGTAGCTTCCTGGACGACATTACCGACGGCGTTGCCTACGTTGTTTACAGTGTTGAAGATGGTGCCAAGCTGTTCAATACGGCCATTACTGCCACCAACTCTCCGGATTTGGATCTCTATGTGGCAATAGACAGGGACGGTGACGGGGCGCTGGATGCCCTTGTTGGCCAATCGGCCAGAGCCGGTTCTGATGAATCTGTCAGCATCAGTAATCCAGAAGCCGGTGATTACTATATCTTTGTGCAAAACTATGAGGCCTCAGCCGCCAATGCCGAGGATCCCTTCACCCTGAAAACTTCAGTGGTAGAGGCAGGTCCGGCTCAGGACAACTTTACTCTGACCAAGACGGGTGATAACGAGGACTTCTCACTGAAGTTTGCCTGGAAGGATAATTTTGCCGCCAGCGACCTGGGTTATGCCGTAGTAACTCTGACGTCCAGCGATACCAGCATCGCGGCCAAGAACTTGCCGGTTGCTTTCAGCCGAGTCGTTGATGATGTGCAAATGCCTGCGGCCAGTGTGCTCAGTGGAGAGATGGCCCCCGGACAGCCAGTAACCATGGCTGTAACTATTGCTGCCAATGCTTCCCCGGAGGCTCGGGAATATCAAATCAAGGCCATGGTGCCGGAAGGACATGAAGTCACGGCTATCAGCGACCAAGGAGAACTGGCTCAAGGAGTATTGAGTTGGACTCATGTGATGCAAACCGGCGATCCGGCCAAAACGTTGAGCTTCAAGTTTATCCCGCGTAAACAGGGGCAGGGCAATAAGCTGATATTGAGCAATACCGTAGTCAATGATACCGCCGAGGTGCTGACTCAGGAGTATCTGTTCGATGTTAAAGAAGGGGCCCCTGTTATCAAAGTTGATGCACCGGACCGAGTGGCAGAGCGCAAGAGCTTTGTTATCGATGCGTCTGCCTCGGCCGATCCCAATGGCGATGCTGTCAGCTATCAATGGACTCAGATTGCCGGTGCACCACTGAAGTTTGACAGCTCGGCGGCCAAGCTGGAGCTGACGGCACCTGAAGTGGGAGGCTCTGGCGATTTGCTGACTTTCAATCTGAAGGTGAGTGACTCCAAGGGTAACAGCACCACAGAAACTGTCAGCATAGTGGTCTTTGACTTCGAGCGTGACGGTGGTGGTTCGCTGGGTTGGTTGTCGCTGCTATTGCTGCCTTTGGGGTGGCTGCGCAGGAAATCGAGCTAAGGAAGGTGCGAGCAAGTCCTGTGTGCTCTGCGTTGGCTTACAGGCCTGGATGCAAGGCGTGGTTTGCAGCAAATGGCCATAGTCCTTTGCACCTTCCCTAAGCCTTAAACTGAAAAAGGCTGCCAATTTGGCTAATGCCGTTCACTTAGTGTGAACGGCATTTTTCTTAGGCTTAATGGGATACTTGTTTTTACTCATTTTTAACGCACGTGGATAGGCTCTATCCCGTTTCCCATCAAGCTTGAACTGCCTCGCATTACGCACTATGTCCAAGACATCTCTCGGGACATTTCCAGGCGTTTGAGATGACAGTTGAGTCAGTTTAAAAATGATATAACTCGA